>JAICLD010000009.1 GCA_025927595.1 Nocardioidaceae bacterium
CTGCTGCAGATCCTGGAGGAGGGTCGCCTGACCGACTCCCAGGGCCGGGTCGTGGACTTCAAGAACACCGTGATCATCATGACCACGAACCTCGGCACCCGGGACATCTCCAAGGGCGTCAACCTCGGTTTCAACCAGACCGGCGACGTCGAGGGCTCCTATGTGCGGATGAAGGCGAAGGTCTCCGAGGAGCTCAAGCAGCACTTCCGGCCGGAGTTCCTCAACCGCGTCGACGAGATCGTGGTCTTCCCGCCGCTGACGAAGCAGCAGATCATCTCGATGGTCGACAACATGATCGCCGGCGTCGAGAAGCGGCTGCGCGACCGCGACATGTCCCTCGAGCTGACCCAGGCCGCCAAGGACCTGCTCGCCACGCGCGGGTTCGACCCGGTCCTCGGGGCCCGGCCGCTGCGACGCACGGTCCAGCGCGAGATCGAGGACTCGCTGGCCGAGAAGATGCTCTACGGCGAGGTCGGCCCCGGCCAGATCGTCCTGGTCGGCGTCGAGGGCGAGGGCGTCGACGCGGCGTTCACGTTCAAGGGCGAGCCGAAGAGCGAGCTGCCCGACCTCCCGCCGATCGAGGAGCCGGCCGCCACCGGGGACGCCGACTGATCCCCTGGGTCGCGCGGTTTACCCGGGGCCCCTGGTAATCCGGCACACCCCCTGCGTTGCAACGCAGGGGGTGTGCCAGTTAAGGCGGGTACGTCGTCGGGCCCGGCGGCACTGCGGCGGGCGCAGCCGAACCGACCCGCCCGCGGGTACGTCGTCGGGGCCGGCCGGGCTCAGTGGGCGCCGTGCAGGTTGAGGATCACCACGCCGCCGATCACCAGGGCCAGCGCGAGCACCTTGACCCAGTCCAGCTGCTCGCCGAGCACCAGCACGCCGACCAGCGCGATCCCGGCGGTGCCGAGGCCCGCCCACACCGCGTAGGTGACCGAGACCGGGATGTGCCGGATCACGACGGCCAGCAGCCAGATCGAGACGGCGTAGCCGCCGAGCACCGCGGCCGTCCACAGCGGCTGGTGGAAGGACTCGGTGCGGGGCAGGGCGGCCGTCGAGGCCACCTCCACGGCGATCGCCCCCAGCAGCAGCAGCCAGGCGACCAGCATCGTCGTACCTCCACGAAGCTCAGATGTAGCAGGTGCTACACAGCCGCAACTGTAGCACTCGCTACAATGACGGCGACCCCGACAGACCCCAGGAGGCCGCATGGCCCGAGCGACCGCCCGCCGCGACGAGCTGGCGCAGGCGGCCACCGACGTGGTGCTCGAGCACGGCCTCGTGGGACTGAGCCTGCGCCCGCTGGCCGCCGCGCTCGGCACCAGCGACCGGATGCTGCTCTACCACTTCGCCGACAAGGACGACCTGGTCGCGACCGTGCTGCGGGTCGCCAACGACCGCTCGGTGGCCGAGATCCGGACGCTGCCGCCGGCCCCGGACGTCCGCAGCGCCGTCCTCGGCCTCTGGGCGGCGGTCACCGGGCCACGGCTGGACCGCTGCCAGCGGATGTACGTCGAGGCGGCCGCCCTCGGGCTGTTCGGCCGCGAGCCCTACGCCCGCGTGGTCCGCGAGGCCAACGCCGTGTGGGTGGCCGCGGTCGTCGAGCACCTGGTCGCCTCGGGCACCCCTGCCGACCGGGCCGAGCGGGCCGTGGCCCTGCTCGACGCCGCGATGATGGGCTTCCAGCTCGACCTCCCGCTGGACGCCGGCGACCCGGTGCAGGAGCAGGCGGTCCGCGACCTCGCCGACGCGGTGGCCCGGATCGCCGAGCAAGACGCCTGACGTCGGTGGGCGGCGCTCACGGCAGCGCGTAGACGTCGTCGGCGACCGGCACCAGCAGGCCGTCGGCGACGAGTGACCCCAGGCAGCGCTCGCGCTGCTCGGCGGCCGGCCAGGCGCCCGCGAGCACCGACCGGTGCACCGGGCCCGGGCTGTCGCGCAGAGCCGCGAGCAGGCGTCCCCGGCACTGGCGGTCGGTGCCGTGCCAGGCCTGGGTGCGGCGGGCCGGCCCGGTCGGTGCGGGGTACCCGGCAGCGCGCCACCGGCACAGCGCCGCCACCGGGCAGTCCTCGCATCGCGGGGCCGTGGCCCGGCAGACCACCGCACCGACCTCCATCGTCGCCACCGCCCATGTCGCCGCGGTCTCGGCGTCCTCCGGCAGCAGCGCGGTCGCCGCGGCCCGCTCGGCGCGCGTCACCGCGGTCCCCGGCGCGGGGACGCCGGCGCGCACCCGGGCCAGCACCCGGCGCACGTTGGTGTCGAGCACGACGTGGCGGCCCCGGAACGCGAAGGACGCGACCGCGGCCGCGGTGTAGTCCCCGACCCCGGGCAGGCTCAGCAGGTCCTCGTAGCGCCCGGGCACGCGTCCGTCGTACCGCTCGACGATCTCGACCGCGGCGGCGTGCAGCCGCAGTGCCCGGCGCGGGTAGCCGAGCCGGCCCCACGCCCGGACCGCGTCGCCCGGGGCCGCGTCGGCCAGCGCCGCCGGCGTGGGCCAGCGCTCCAGCCACCGCTCGTAGACCGGCAGCACGCGGGCGACGGGGGTCTGCTGCAGCATCAGCTCGCTGACGAGCACCGCCCACGGCGAGGCGGTCGGGTGCCGCCAGGGCAGGTCCCGCGCGTGCTCGGCGTACCAGGCGAGCACCCGCTCCCGCAGCTCCTCGTCGTCGTCCGGCACGGGCGTCGACCCTAGCCGGTCGCGCACTGCCACGGATCCGGGCGGCCCCGGTGCGCCTGCCCCGGTCCGGCGCGGCTGCGCCGTTACCGTCGTCCCATGAGCACCGTCGCCCGCCCCCGAGGGCCCCTGCCCCGCCGGGTGTACTGGACCCGCCGCCTGGTCCTCGTGGTGCTCGCGCTGGCCCTGGTGTACGGCGTCGGGCGGCTGCTGGGCGGCGGCACGGGCGGAGGTCCCACGGTCCGGGCGGTCGGCGCGGCTGCGAGCCCGTCGACGTCCGCCGCCCCGTCGACGTCCGCCGCCCCGTCGACGTCCGCCACCGCCACGGAGCCCTCGGGCACCGCAGCGGGCAAGGCGGCCAAGGCGGTCCCGTTGGCCGCGCCGACCGGGCCCTGCTCGTCGCGGGACATCGTGGCCACCCCGTCCGTGCGCGGGGGCGCCCACGGCGGCGGTCCCGTGGTGTTCACGGTGACGCTGACCTCGCGGACCTCACCGGCCTGCACGTGGACGGTGTCGGCGCGCTCGCTCGTCGTGCGGGTCACCTCGGGGGCGGACCGGGTCTGGTCGACCCAGCAGTGCCCCGGCGCCGTCGGCAAGCAGGAGGTCGTCGTCCGCTCCGACCACCCGGTCGACGTGCCGGTGGTCTGGAACGGGATGCGCTCCGACGACGGCTGCACCCGCAGCACGACCTGGGCCGAGCGCGGGTACTACCACGTGACGGCGGCGGCCTTCGGCGCCGACCCGGTGGACGAGCAGTTCCCGCTGCTCGCCCCGGTCGACAAGACGATCACAGCGCGCCCGCACCCGCACCACCGGGCCCACCACCACCGGGCCCACCACCACCGGGTCCGCCACCACCGTGCTCACCACGGCGCGGCGCAGCCCACGGCGACCCCGTCGGCACACGCCTCCGCGACTCCGTCGGCGCACGCCTCGGCGACCCCGTCGTCCACACCGCGCTGAGCCCAGCGGACTCGCCGGCCCAGGGCGGCCCGGGTCGGCTAGACGTACCGCTCCAGGATGCTGGACTCGGCCAGCCGGGACAGACCCTCGCGCACGCTGCGGGCCCGCAGCTCGCCCACCCCGTCCACCGCCTGGAGGTCGTCGATGCTCGCCGACAGCAGCTTCTGGAGGCTGCCGAAGTGCTCCACGAGCCGGTCGATCACCGTGCCCGGCAGCCGCGGGACCTTCGCCATCAGCCGGTAGCCGCGGGGCGTCACCGCCGCGTCCAGGTGCTCGGCGCTGCCCAGCCCGAGGGACCGGGCCACCGCCGCGATGTCGACCAGGTCGGTGGCGGTCAGCGCCTCGAGGTCGGCCAGCACCTCGCTCGGGCTGCGCTTGCGACGGTTCCCCGGCAGGTAGTCGCGGACCACGAGCTCGCGCTCGGCGTCGACGCCGGTGACCAGCTCGTCGAGCTGCAGGGACAGCAGCCGGCCGTCGCTCCCGAGCTCGACGACGTAGTCCTCGATCTCCCGGGCGATCCGGGTGACCATCTCCAGCCGCTGCGCCACCACGGCGACGTCGCGGACGGTGACGAGGTCCTCGATCTCGAGCGCGGACAGCGTGCTGGAGACCTCGTCGAGGCGCATCTTGTACCGCTCGAGCGTCGCGAGCGCCTGGTTCGCACGGGACAGGATCTGCCCGGAGTCCTCGAGCACGTAGCGGATGCTGCCGACGTACACCGCGATGATCTGCATCGACTGGGACACCGAGATCACCGGGAAGCCGGTCTGCCGGGCCACGCGGTCCGCGGTGCGGTGCCGGGTTCCGGTCTCCTCGGAGTAGATCGACGGGTCGGGCATCAGGTGCACGGCCGCGTGCAGGATCTTGGTGGCATCCCGGTCCAGCACGATGGCGCCGTCCATCTTGGCCAGCTCGCGCAGCCCGGTGGCCGTGAACGGCATGTCGAGGAAGAAGCCACCGGTGGAGATCGAGTCGACGGTCTTGTCGCTGCCGAGCACCAGCAGCGCGCCGGTGCGGCCCCGCAGGATCCGCTCGAGCCCGTCGCGCAGCGGGGTGCCGGGGGCGATGTTCGCCAAGGTGGCGCGGAGCCGGAGCAGGCCGTCCGTCCGGTCGTTGGCTGCCACGTCGCTCCTGCTCGTTCCGAGGTCCGCCTGCGGCGCGCAGGCAGGGGTCAGTCTAGGCGTGGGCGCTGCCGGGAGTCCTCACACGACCCCGAGGGCGGGTCGCCCGGGCTCGGTCCGGTGCACCGTGAACATCGGCGTGCTGTCCTGGACGCCGAGGTCCAGCACCCGCAGCGCCGCCTCGATGTCGGGGACGCCGACCACCTTCAGCCCGTCCACCGTCCGCACGCGCCCGGCGTCCCGGTGGGACTCCGCGGGCACCACGGCACCACGGAACCCGAGCCGGGCGGCCTCGGCGAGCCGCTGGGGCGTGTCCCGCACGCGGCGCAGCTCGCCGGCCAGGCCGAGCTCGCCGATCGCGACCAGGTCCGTGGGGATGTCGCGCTGCTTCCAGGCCGACGCGACCGCGATCGCTCCCGCCAGGTCGGCGGCGGGGTCGCTGATCCTGACCCCGCCGACGGTCGAGGCGAACACGTCGTGGGTGTGCAGCCGGATCCGGGACCGCTGCTGGAGCACGGCGACCAGCATCGCGACCCGGGACCCGTCCAGCCCCGACGTCGTACGTCGTGGGCGCTCGGCCGCGGAGGGGGTGACGAGGGCCTGCACCTCGGCGAGGATCGGCCGGCGTCCCTCGAGCACCACGCTCACGCAGGTCCCCGGCACCGGCTCGTGGTGGCGGGCCACGAAGAGGCCGGTGGGGTCGGTCACCGCGACGATGCCCTCCGCGGAGAGGTCGAAGCAGCCGATCTCGTCGACGGGGCCGAAGCGGTTCTTGACGGCCCGGACCATCCGCAGCCGGGAGCTCCGCTCGCCCTCGAAGTGCAGCACGACGTCGACGAGGTGCTCGAGCACCCGGGGACCGGCGATGCTGCCGTCCTTGGTCACGTGGCCGACGATCATCGTGGCGATCCCGCGGGTCTTGGCCACCCGGACCAGCGCCGCGGCGACCTCCTTGACCTGCGTCACGCCGCCGGGGACGCCGTCGACGTCGGCGGCCCCGATCGTCTGCACGGAGTCGACGACGAGCAGCTGGGGACGCACCTGGTCCACGTGGCTGAGCAGCGCCCCGAGGTCGGTCTCGGCGGCCAGGAACAGCTCGTCGTGGACGGCCCGCGTGCGGTCGGCGCGGAGCCGGACCTGGGAGGCCGACTCCTCGCCGGTCACGTAGAGGACGCGCAGCCCGGTCGCGGCCGTGCGCGAGGCCACCTCGAGCAGCAGCGTCGACTTGCCGACGCCCGGCTCGCCGGCCAGCAGCAGCGCGGCCCCGGGAACGACGCCGCCGCCCAGCACCCGGTCGAGCTCGGGGATCCCGCTGGTGCGGGCGCGCGAGTCCTCCACGGGCACCTGCCCGATCGGCACGGCCGGAGAGCTGACCGGACCCGGACCGGTGCGGCCCTGCGGCTCGGCCCCGGCCTCCACGACGCTGCCCCACGCCTGGCACTCCCCGCACCGGCCGACCCACTTGGCGGCCTCCCAGCCGCACTCGGTGCACCGGTAGCCGGGGCGCTTGGCTCTGCTCATGCCGGGAACGGTAGGCCAGCCCACCGACACCGCCCGCCAGGCCCGCCGCTGGGCCGCCGCTGGCCCGCCGCTGGGCCGCCGCTGGGCCGCCGCTGGGCCGCCGCTGGGCCGCCGCTGGGCGGCGGGACGGTTGACGCGTACGGCGCCGGCGGTGATCATGCGGGGAGCATTGGAACGATCAACCCGTCCAGTGCCCGCGACCCGGGGGAGTCAGCCGATGTCACGCCACGCCGGGAGCGCGCCGACCCTCGCCACGGTGGCGGCGGAGGCGGGGGTCTCGCGGCAGACGGTGTCCAACGCGCTCAACAGCCCCGAGCTGCTGCGCCCCGACACGCTGGTGCGGGTCCAGGAGGCGATCGCGCGGCTCGGCTACTCGCCGAACCGGGCCGCTCGCAGCCTGCGCACCCGCAGCTCGCACCTGGTCGGGCTGCGGGTGGTCCCGGCCGTCGAGGACAGCGCCAACGCGCTCATGGACCGGTTCGTGCACTCGCTCGTGGAGAGCACCGGCGTGGCCGGCTACCACGTGCTGCTGTTCACCGGTGAGGAGGACGACGGCGGCACCGACCCCTACGACGCCCTGCTCCGCTCGGCCGCCGTCGACGCGTTCGTGCTCACCGACACGTTCCGGGAGAACCCGCAGGCGGCCCGGCTGACCAGGCGCGGCGTGCCGTTCGTGGCGTTCGGCCGGCCCTGGGGGGACGCGAGGGCGCGGCACCCGTGGGTGGACGTCGACGGCCGCGCGGGCGTGACGCTCGCGGTGGAGCACCTCGTGTCGAGGGGGCACACCCGGGTCGCGTGGGTCGGCTGGCAGAAGGGGTCGCTGATCGGCGAGGACCGACGCAGCGGCTGGGTCGACCGCATGCACGAGTGCGGCCTGTCGACCAGCCGGCTCTCGGCCCGCGGCGAGGACACCCTCGACTTCGGCGCCCGGGCGGCGCGGGCGCTGCTCGACGTCTCGCCCGAGGACCGGCCGACCGCCTTCCTGTGCGCCAGCGACACGCTCGCGATGGGCGTGGTGCGGGCGATGGACGGCCTCGGGCTGCGGCCCGGGCGCGACCTCGCCGTGGTCGGCTTCGACGACTCGATCGCCGCGCAGGTGTGCACGCCCGCGCTCACGTCGGTGCGGCAGCCGCTCGAGGAGGTCGCGGTCGAGGTGGTGCGCTGCCTCGGCGAGCTGCTCGCGCACCGGCCCGTCGCGTCGCCGGGCCGGGTGCTCGTGCCGACGCTGAGCGTCCGGGCGACCAGCTAGTACCGGCGCCACCACAGGTTCACCGCGTAGTCCACGACGGTCCCCTGATGGCCGGCCAGCGCCTCCTCGGCGACCGGCCCGGGCAGCTCGATGCGCACCACCGACTCCAGCTCCGCCCGGGTCCGGAACCGCCACTCCACGTCGAGCGGCACGCGGTGCCAGCCGTGGACGGACCAGAACCGCTCGACCTCGTCGGGGTCCACCGCCGGGAACCCGCGCCGGAACCAGGACCCGAACGTGCTGCGGGAGGCGTCGTTGTCGACGACCAGGCCGGTGCCGCCGCGCCGCAGCACCCGGTCGAGCTCGCGCAGGCCGGGCTCGCAGCCGGGACCGAAGAAGTACGCCCACCGGGCCTGGGCGACGTCGACCGAGGCCGGGGGCAGCGGGACCTGCTGCGCCGTGCCGGTGAGCACCGTGACGTTCCCCAGCCGGGCTGTACGACGGGCCGCGACCGCCGCCAGGCCGGGGTGCGGCTCGACGCCGTACACGTGGCGCGCCGCGGCGGCCCACCGGGGCAGGTGGAAGCCGGTGCCGCAGCCGAGGTCGAGCACGTCCCGGCCCGCCCAGCCCGGAGCCGGCCCTTCCGCCGGGGCGACCCCGAGGACCACGCCGATCGCCCGCTCGATCACGCCGTCGCGGTCGACGGACCGGTTCTCGATCTCGTAGGTCTCGGGGTGGTCCCAGATGTTCGGGCTCGGGACCGCCCCCTCGAGGGGCCTCACGCCGCTCCGCTCAGACCCGCACCAGGCCCTCGGGGGTCTCGAACTGCGCCGCGACGACGCCGGGGGTGCCGTGCGGGGCGACCCAGTCCACGTGGACCTCCTCCAGCGGCTCGTCGAGGGAGGTGCCGAGCCAGTCCCGCACCCGGCCCGGGTCGCCGGCGATCTCCAGCGCGCGCAGCCGCAGCCGGCCCGAGCTCTCCGCCCCCGGGTGCAGGACGGTCGGGGACTCCCACTGGATGAAGAACGGCAGCTGCGGGTCCGACTGCAGGCCCTTGACGCCGATCTGCCGCCACCGCAGCTCCACCCCGTCGGGACGGTGCCGGTTGCCCGGCACCGAGTCGCGGCCCAGTCGCGCCTCGACCGGGGCGATGTCGTCGACCTCGACCACCCAGCCGAGCCAGCCGCCGCCGAGCCCGGAGCGGGCCCGGACGGCCTGCCCGAACGGCGCCTTGTCCGAGGCGGGGTGGTCCAGGACGGCCACCACCTCGACGTACATCCGCTCCGCCAGCGGCAGCACCATGTTGACCGTGCCGAACCGGGGGTGGACCCCGCCGTCGAGGAACGGCTCCCCGAGCAGGGCCCCGAGCCGGGCCGCGGTGCCCTGGAGGCCGTCGGGTCCCGCGGCGTAGGAGAGGTGGTCCAGGCGCATGCAGGCATTGTGGAGGGGCGCGGCTGCTGTACCGACAGTGGGGTCGACGACCCTTGTGCCTCCCGTGGCGGCGGGTGGACAGTGAGCACCAGTGTCGTGGCGGCCGGTGTCGTGGCGGCCGGTGTCGGGGCAGCGTCGTGGAGGAGGCCCGGTGGCGAACAGGCAGGCAGCACCCCCCGGCGGGAAGGGGGCCGCCCCGGTCGCCGACCGGCCGGAGGCGGTGCGCAACGTCGTCGTGGTCGGCCCGGCGGGGTCCGGCAAGACCACGCTGGTGGAGGCGCTGCTGGTGAGCGCCGGGGTGCTCAACCGGGCCGGGACGACGGCCGAGGGCACGACCGTGTCGGACTTCGACGAGTCCGAGCACCGCCAGCAGCGGTCGGTGGGCCTCGTGCTGGCGCCGCTCGCCCATGCCGGCGTGAAGGTGAACCTGCTCGACACTCCCGGCTACGCCGACTTCGTGGGGGAGCTGCGGGCCGGGCTGCGGGCGGCCGACTGCGCGCTGTTCGTCGTGGCGGCCAACGAGGGCGTGGACGCCCCGACCAGGGTGCTGTGGCGCGAGTGCGCCGAGGTCTCGATGCCCCGGGCGGTCGTCGTCACCAAGCTCGACCACGCCCGCGCCGACTACGACCGGGTGGTGCGCGAGGCGCAGGAGGCGTTCGGGGACCGGGTGCTCCCGGTGTACCTGCGCGAGGCGGACCGGCTGGTCGGGCTGATCACCGGGGACCACGAGCACGACGAGCAGCGCGCTGCACTCATCGAGGGGGTGATCGAGGAGTCCGAGGACGAGACGCTGATGGAGCGCTACGTCGGCGGTGAGGAGATCGACCCGCAGCTGCTGGTGCGCGATCTCGAGCGGGCGGTCGCCCGCGGCTCGTTCCACCCGGTGCTGCCCGTCGACTCCGGCACCGGCGTGGGCACCCAGGAGCTGCTGCGCCTGGTCGTCGACGCGTTCCCCTCCCCGCTCGAGCACCCGCTCCCGCAGGTGTTCACCCCGGCCGGCTCCGCGGGCCCCGTGCTGACCTGCTCCCCGGACGGTCCGCTGGTCGCCGAGGTCGTCAAGACCACGACCGACCCGTACGTCGGACGGGTCAGCCTGGTCCGGGTCTTCTCCGGCACCGTGCGGCCCGACGCGAGCGTGCACGTCTCGGGCCACCTCGGCGCCTTCTACGCCGAGCGTGCCGGCCACCTCGTCGGCGAGGCAGGCGGTCACCCGGACCACGACGAGGACGAGCGGATCGGCGCCCTGTCGGTGCCGCTCGGGCGGGTCCAGCGTCCGGTCGACCAGGTCGTGGCCGGGGACGTGTGCGCGATCGGCCGGCTCAGCCGCGCCGAGACCGGCGACACGCTCTCCGACGTCGACGCCCCGCTGGTGCTCAAGCCGTGGGACATGCCCGAGCCGCTACTGCCGCTCGCCGTGGAGGCGCGCGCCAAGGCCGACGAGGACAAGCTCGGGATCGGGCTGCAGCGCCTCGTCGCCGAGGACCCGACCGTCCGGGTCGAGCACCACCCCGAGACCCACCAGATCATCCTCTGGACGATGGGGGAGGCGCACGCCGACGTGCTGCTCGACCGGCTCGCGCGCCGCCACGGCGTCGAGGTGGACCAGGTGGAGCTGCGGGTCCCGCTGCGGGAGACCTTCGCCGCGCCGGCGTCGGGCCACGGCCGCCACGTCAAGCAGTCCGGCGGCCACGGGCAGTTCGCGGTCTGCGACATCGAGGTCGAGCCGCTGCCGCAGGGGGCGGGGTTCGAGTTCGTCGACAAGGTCGTCGGCGGGGCGGTCCCCCGCCAGTTCATCCCCTCGGTGGAGAAGGGCGTGCGTGCCCAGATGCAGCGCGGCCTGGTCGCCGGCCACCCGGTGGTCGACATCCGGGTCGTCCTGGTGGACGGCAAGTCCCACAGCGTCGACTCCTCCGACATGGCCTTCCAGACCGCCGGGGCGCTCGCGCTGCGCGAGGCCGCCGCGTCCGCCCGCACCTGCCTGCTCGAGCCGGTCGACGAGGTCGAGGTGCTCGTCCCCGACGACCTCGTCGGCGCGGTCATGAGCGACCTGTCCGGACGCCGTGGCCGGGTCACCGGCAGCGAGCCGGCCGGTGAGGGGCGCACGCTGGTGCGAGCGGAGGTGCCGGAGGTCGAGATCACCCGCTACGCCGTGGACCTGCGGGCGTCCTCCCACGGCGCGGCGACCTTCACGCGCCGGTTCGCCCGCCACGAGCCGATGCCCGAGACCGTCGCGCAGCGGCTCGCCGCCACGGGGTGAGGCCGCTCAGCGCGGGTCGGCGGGGTGCAGCGCCAGCAGCGAGCGCGAGGCCAGGTGCGCCTCGCAGTGGCCGACCAGCTCGTCGTACGCGCCCTGGCCCATGAGCTCGACCAGCTCGGCCGCACTCGTGACGTAGAGCGGCTCGGCCGCGACGTGCGCCTCGGTGTTGCCCGAGCAGTACCAGTCGAAGTCGTGGCCGCCGGGACCCCAGCCGCGCCGGTCGTACTCGCCGATCGTCACCTCGGTGTACTCGGTGCCGTCGGGCAGCTCGACCTCGCGGAAGGTGCGGCGCAGCGGCAGCTGCCAGCACACGTCCGGCTTCGTCTCCAGCGGGTGCCGGCCCGTCCGGGTCGCGAGGTGGTGCAGCGCGCAGCCGTAGCCGCCCTCGAAGCCGGGACGGTTGAGGAAGATGCAGGCCCCGTCGTGGACCGCGGTCTTGCGCTCGCCGTCCTCGTCGGTCTCGATCCACGCGTCCCTCGTGGCGGTCCCGACGTCGTGGAGCTGCCAGGTGTGCCGGTCCAGCATCCGCACGAACTTCCGCGTGCGCTTCTCGTCGCCCTTGTCGGCGAAGTGCGCCCCGAGCGTGCAGCAGCCGTCGTCGGGCCGGTCGGCGTAGATCCCGGCGCAGCCCTGCCCGAAGATGCACCGGTAGCGGGAGGTGAGCCAGGTCAGGTCGCAGCGGAACAGCTGGGTCTCGTCGTCCGGGTCGAGGAACTCGACGTACACCCGCGGCACGACCAGGTCGGTCTCTGGCACGCGGGCAAGCGTACGGCGCGGCACTACGCTGGCCGGCATGAGGCAGGGGGCATGAGGGTGGGCGTGCTCGACATCGGGTCGAACACGGGGCACCTGCTGGTCGTCGACGCCCGCGGAGGCGCGCCGCCGATGCCGGCGTGGTCCCACCGGCAGCCGCTGCGGCTCGCGGAGCACCTCGACCCCGACGGCCGGGTGAGCCGTGACGGCGTCGAGGCGCTGACGTCCTTCGTCGCCTCCGCGGTCCGGGTCGCGGAGGACAAGGGCTGTGAGGAGATCCTGGGGTTCGCGACGTCGGCGGTGCGCGAGGCCGCCAACACCGACGAGGTGCTCCGGCACGTCCGCGACCGGACCGGGGTCGACCTCGACGTCCTGTCCGGCGAGGACGAGGCCCGGCTGACCTTCCTCGCCGTACGCCGCTGGTTCGGGTGGTCCTCGGGACGGCTGGCCGTCTTCGACATCGGCGGCGGGTCGCTCGAGCTCGCGGTCGGCTCCGACGAGGCCCCCGACGTCGCCCGGTCGCTGCCGCTGGGAGCGGCCCGGCTGACCCGCGACCACCTCGGCGCCGGCGCAGGCCCTGATGCGGTCGCGGACCTGCGCCGGACGGTGCGGCAGCGGATCGCGCGGGACGCGGGCACGCTCGCCCGGGTGCTGCCGGACCACTCCGTGGCCACGTCGAAGACGTTCCGGTCCCTGGCCCGGGTCTGCGGGGCCGCGCCGTCGGCGGAGGGGCCGCTGGTGCGCCGGGTCCTCGACGCCGCCACGCTGCGCGACCGGCTGCCCGGGCTCGTCTCCATGCCGACGCGGGAGATCGCCGAGCTGCCCGGCGTGTCGCCGGACCGGGCCCACCAGATCCTCGCCGGGGCGCTGGTGGCCGACGCCGTCATGGACCTGTTCGGGCTCTCGGAGCTGGAGATCTGCCCGTGGGCGCTGCGGGAGGGCATGATCCTCGAGCGGCTCGACCGGATCAGCGTGCGCGCGTGATCGGCCTGTCGACCGCCTCGGTGTACCCCGAGAGCACCGCCGCGGGGTTCGAGCTCGCCACCCGGCTCGGGTACGACGCGGTCGAGGTGATGGTCGGCATCGACCCGATCAGCCAGGAGGTCGAGGCCGTCCGGCACCTGGCGGACCACCACCGCATGCCCGTCTGCTCGGTGCACGCGCCGTGCCTGCTGCTGACCCAGCGGGTGTGGGGGACCGACCCGTGGGCCAAGCTCGAGCGCAGCGCGGAGATGGCCGTCGCGGTGGGCGCCGGCGTCGTCGTCGTCCACCCGCCGTTCCGGTGGCAGCGCGACTACGCGCTCGGCTTCACCGACGGGGTCGCGAGGCTGCAGGAGCGCACCGGCGTCGCGTTCGCGGTCGAGAACATGTACCCCTGGCGGGCCCCGCGCCGGCAGGTGGAGGTCTACCTGCCGGGTTGGGACCCCTCGCACCAGGACTACGCGCACACGACGGTCGACCTCTCGCACACGGCGGTGTCGCGCTCGGACCCGGTGGCGATGGCGGTCCGGCTGGGGGATCGGCTGCGGCACGTCCACCTGACCGACGGGACCGGCTCAGCCCGGGACGAGCACCTCGTGCCGGGCCGCGGGACCCAGCCGGTCGCGGAGCTGCTGGAGCACCTGGCCGGCGTGGGCTTCGACGGCCACCTCGTCGTGGAGATCAACACCCGCAAGGCCGCGACGCGAGAGGCCCGCGAGCTCGACCTGCTGGAGGCGCTGGCCTTCGCCCGGCTCAACTTCGCCGCCGCGCCGGACGCCTCGTGACCGCGGCGGACGGCGCGCCTGCCGGCCGGGGCCGCGGCCGCCGCCCCGGAGGGCCCGACACCCGCGGCCAGATCCTCGCGGCCGCGCGGCACTCCTTCGCCGGGAAGGGCTTCGGCGCCACCACCATCCGCGCGGTCGCGGCGGACGCCGGGGTCGACCCGGCGCTCGTGCACCACTACTTCGGCTCCAAGGACGACCTGTTCCTGGCCGCGCTCGAGATCCCGGTCGACCCCCGCCGGCTCGTCCCGCAGGTGTTCGAGGCCGGTCTGGACGGTGCCGGCGAGCGCCTGCTGCGGCTGTTCCTCTCGGTGTGGGAGGACCCGCACGCCCGGCTGCCGCTGCTCGCGCTGGTCCGGTCCAGCCTGGGCCGGGAGGGTGACGAGAGCCTGCTCCGGCAGGGCATCCTGCGGATGATCCTGGAGCCGATCCGGTCGGCGCTGCCCACCGACGAGGCCGACCACCGGATGCAGCTGGTGATCAGCCAGATGAGCGGGCTGGTGGTGACCCGCTACCTGCTGGTCCTGGAGCCCCTGGCGTCGATGCCGCGGGAGGACCTCGTCGCGTGGGTCGCCCCCACGCTGCAGCGCTACCTCGACGCGCCGCTCCCGCGCGAGCGAGGGGTCGCCTCCTCCGCCGGACCCGGCGCGTCCGGCTGACTGGGTGACCCCTCGGCGGCTTGACGGGGACGGGAGGGCCGGAGCACAATTCAACGCATGATGAATAACGTCGCGGTCGAGGTCCGGGACCTCGTGGTGCGGCGCGGCCGGGCCCGCGCCGTGGACGGCCTCACCTGCTCGATCCCGCGGGGTGAGGTCACCGGACTGCTCGGCCCCTCGGGCTGCGGGAAGTCCACGCTGATGCGGTCGGTCGTGGGGGTGCAGGTGGTCACCTCCGGGACGGTGGAGGTGCTCGGGCTGCCGGCCGGGGACCGCCGGCTGCGCGACCGCGTCGGCTACGTCACCCAGGCGCCCAGCGTGTACGACGACCTCACCGTCGTGGAGAACCTCCGGTTCTTCGCTCGGGTCCTCGGCGTCGCGGACGAGGAGGCCGAGCGCTGCCTGGTCGCGGTCGACCTCGCGGGAGCCCGCGACCAGATGGTCGGCCGGCTCTCCGGCGGCCAGCGGTCCCGGGCGTCGCTGGCGGTCGCGCTGCTCGGCCGCCCCGAGCTGCTGGTCCTCGACGAGCCCACCGTCGGCCTGGACCCCGTCCTGCGACGCGACCTCTGGGCGATGTTCCACGCCCTCGCCGACGGCGGGACCTCGGTGCTGGTCTCCAGCCACGTGATGGACGAGGCCGAGCGCTGCGACCGGCTGCTGCTGATGCGCGACGGCCGCCTGCTCGCGGCCGACGCGCCGCACCGGCTGCTGGAGCGCACGGGCACCGCCGACGTCGAGTCGGCGTTCCTGGCGATCGTCGAGCACGCCGCGGAGGTGCCGGCATGACGCCCCGGACCACCCTCGCGGTCGCCGCACGGGTCCTGACGCAGCTGCGGCGCGACCACCGCACCCTCGCCATGCTGCTCGTCCTGCCCTGCGTGGTGCTGGCCCTGCTGTGGTGGATGTTCGAGGCGGACACCCGCCTCGCGGGCGGGTTCGACGCGCTCGGGCCGCCGCTGCTCGCCCTCATCCCGTTCATCGTCATGTTCCTGGTCACCTCCGTCACCACGCTGCGGGAGCGCTCGTCGGGGACGCTCGAGCGGCTGCTGGCGATGCCGACCGGCAAGGGCGACGTCCTCGTCGGGTATGCGCTGGCCTTCGGGCTCGTCGCGGCGGTGCAGTCGGCGCTGGCCGTCCTGCTGTGCACGACGGCCCTCGGGCTCGACGTGGCCGGACCGGTCTGGATGCTGGTCGTCGTCGCGGTCGCCGACGCGGTCCTGGGCAGCGTCCTGGGCCTGTTCGTCTCGGCGTTCGCCCGCACGGAGTTCCAGGCCGTCCAGTTCATGCCCGCGCTCGTGGTCCCGCAGATCCTGCTGTGCGGCCTGTTCCTGCCGCGCGAGGCCATGCCGGGGGTGCTCGAGGCGGTCGCCGACGTGCTGCCGCTGTCGTTCGCGGTCGACGCGATGACGTCGGTGTCCACGACGACCGGTGCCGCGTTCGGCAGCGTCGACGGATCGGTGTGGGGCGACCTCCTCGTCGTGGCCGGGTTCGCCGTCGCCGGGCTCGTCCTCGGTGCGGCGACGCTGCGGCGGCGTACCCCCTGAACCCGGGACCGGGCGGCTGCCCGCACGGCGTAGCCTGGCCCTCCGGCTGCGGGGCGCAGCCGCAGACGTCCCCGTTGGAGGAGATCGGTGCTACGGCAGCCGTTGCTGATGCTGGCGCGCAGCGACCAGGTCAAGAAGCTCGTCACCGCGATGCCCGTCTCGAGCGGCATCGTGGCCCGCTACGTCCCCGGTGAGTCCACCGCGGACGCCGTGCGCGCGACCGACGAGCTGGTCGGTGCCGGCCTGTGCGCGACGCTGGACTTCCTCGGCGAGGACACCCTCGACCGCGAGCAGGCCGACCACACCGTCGAGGCGTACCTCGACGCGCTGTCCGCCCTCGCCGACCGCGGCCTGGCCCGCAACGTCGAGGTCTCGGTGAAGCTCTCCGCCGTCGGGCAGGCGCTGCCGGACTCCGGTGAGAAGGTCGCCCTCGACAACGCCCGCCGGATCTGCCACGCCGCCCGCAACGCGGGGACGACCGTGACCCTCGACATGGAGGACCACACCACCACGGACTCGACGCTGTCGACGCTGCACGAGCTCCGCAAGGACTTCCCGGAGACCGGCGCGGTGCTCCAGGCCTACCTGCACCGGACGGAGGCGGACTGCCGGGACCTGGCCCACGAGGGCTCGCGGGTCCGGCTGTGCAAGGGCGCCTACCACGAGCCCGAGTCGGTGGCGTTCCAGGACAAGCAGGAGGTCGACCTCTCCTACGTGCGCTGCCTCAAGGTCCTCATGGCCGGCGAGGGCTACCCGATGGTCGCCACGCACGACCCCCGGATGATCGACATCGCGGGGGCCCTGGCGACCCGCAACGGCCGCGCCCAGCAGAGCTACGAGTACCAGATGCTCTACGGCATCCGCCCCGACGAGCAGCGCCGGCTGGCCGAGGCCGGCGAGAAGGTCCGGGTCTACCTTCCCTACGGCGGCGAGTGGTACGGCTACCTGATGCGCCGGCTGGCCGAGCGCCCCAGCAACCTGACCTTCTTCCTGCGCTCGCTCGTCTCGAAGAAGTAGGCCGGGATGGCCGTCGCGATCATCGGTGCAGGCGTGATGGGCGAGACCCTGCTCTCCGGCCTGGTCCGGGCCGGGCGCCGCCCCGACGACCTCCTCGTCGGCGAGAAGCGTCGCGAGCGCGCCGCCGAGCTCGAGGAGCGGTACGGCGTCGAGGTGGTCGCCAACGTCGAGGCCGCCCGGCGCGCCGGGACGCTCGTGCTCGTGGTGAAGCCGCAGGACATGGGCGACCTCCTCGACGAGCTGGCGCCCGTCGTACGCCCCGGGCAGCTGGTGGTGTCGCTGGCCGCCGGGATCACCACCGCCTTCATCGAGGCGCGGCTGCCCGACCGCGTGGCGGTGGTGCGGGTGATGCCGAACACCCCGGCGCTGGTGGACGAGGGGATGGCCGCGATCTCGCGCGGCTCGCACTGCGACGAGTCGCACCTCGAGGAGGCGGAGTCGCTGATGGCCTCCACCGGCCGGGTGCTGCGGGTGCCCGAGCGGCAGCAGGACGCGGTCACGGCGATCAGCGGGTCGGGTCCCGGCTACATCTTCTTCGTCGTGGAGTCCATGATCGAGGCGGGCGTCCACCTCGGGCTGCCGCGCTCGACCGCCGCCGAGCTGGTCGTGCAGACCGTCGTCGGCTCGGCGAAGCTGCTGCGTGACACCGGCGAGCACCCCGTCGTGCTCCGCGAGCGGGTCACCTCGCCGGGCGGCACGACCGCGGCCGCGCTGCGCCAGCTCGAGGACCACAAGGTGCGCGCCGCGTTCCTGGTGGCGATCGAGGCGGCCAGGGACCGGTCCCGCGCGCTCGCCGAGGGCATGGACTAGCGGCATGCCCGGCCCCGCCTGCGTGGTGTTCGACCCGTCGCTGACCGACTACGACTTCGGCCCGTCGCACCCGATGGCGCCCATGCGGGTGGACCTCACCATGCGGCTGGCCCGCGACCTCGGCGTGGTCGCCGACGGGACGGGGCCCGGGCTGCCGACCGTCCCGGCGCCCGTGGCCGGCGACGACCTGCTCTCGCTCGTGCACACGCCGGCCTACCTCGACGCGGTCCGGCTGGCCGGCAAGGACCCCGGCCGGGTCGACCTGGAGCACGGCCTGGGCACCGAGGACAACCCGACGTTCGCCGGGATGCACGAGGCGTCGGCGCACGTCGTGGGCGCGACCGTGGAGGCGGCACGGCGGGTCTGGACCGGTGAGGTCGTCCACGGCGCGAACATCTCCGGCGGCCTGCACCACGCGATGCCGGACCGGGCCAGCGGCTTCTGCGTCTACAACGACGTCGCGGTGGCGATCCGGTGGCTGCTCGAGCAGGGCGCCCGCAAGGTCGCGTACGTCGACGTGGACGTCCACCACGGCGACGGCGTCGAGCGGATCTTCTACGACGACCCGCGCGTGCTGACGATCAGCCTGCACGAGACCGGGCAGATGCTCTTCCCGGGGACGGGGTTCCCCGCCGAGCACGGCGGGCCGGGGGCGGAGGGGTCGGCGGTCAACGTCGCGCTGCCGCCGGGCACCTCCGACCCGGGGTGGCTGCGGGCCTTCCACGCCGTCGTCCCGCCGCTCGTGCGCGAGTTCGCCCCCGACGTGCTGGTCACCCAGAGCGGGTGCGACTCCCACATCGAGGACCCGCTGGCGCACCTGATGCTGACCGTGGACGCGCAGCGGGCGTCGTACCTGGCGCTGCACGACCTCGCGCACGAGGTCTGCGACGGCCGCTGGGTGGTCACGGGCGGGGGCGGCTACGCCGTCGTCGACGTCGTGCCGCGGGCCTGGACGCACCTGCTCGCGGTCGTCGGTGGGGAGCCGCTGGACCCGGCGACGCCCACGCCGGAGGACTGGCGCGAGCACGTGCGGCTGCTGCTCGGGCGCACCGCCCCGCCGAGGATGACCGACGGCCGCGCGCCGACCTACCAGGACTGGGTGCACGGCTACGACCCCGGGGCCTGGCTGGACCGGGCGGTGCACGCCACCCGCGAGGCGGTGTTCCCGTACCACGGCCTGGACTTCTCGTACTGATGTCCACCCGACACGCCGGCACCAACCGCAAAAAGTTCGGGATCGAGCCACCCCTACCCCAGCCGTCACACTAGGCTCTACTCTCACGGAAGCACAGACGAAGGGTCTCCGGCGGGGAAGCCGGGGGGCGAATGTGCGCGAAAGTGCGGTGCAGCATGGCTTCGAGCTCGGGTCCCTCCGGTCACTCCGGGGACATCTCCGACGTGAGGTTCCTGACCGTGGCGGAGGTCGCCACCGTCATGCGCGTGTCCAAGATGACCGTCTATCGGCTGGTGCACTCCGGCGAGCTGCCGGCCGTCCGCGTCGGCCGGTCCTTCCGCGTGCCGGAGGACGCGGTCAACGAGTACCTCCACAAGAGCTTCTTCCAGACCGGCTGAGCCGCGGGCACCGCGTTTCGCGGTGGCGTCCCCGGACGGTTAGGCTGACGGTTCGTCAGTCAGCTCGTCCAGTACGTCGGCCCCGGGTCGTCGTGTCAGCGCCCCGGAGGGTCGTTCGTGGGATCGGTAGTCAAGAAGCGTCGCAAGCGGATGGCCAAGAAGAAGCACCGCAAGCTGCTCAAGAAGACGCGCATCCAGCGTCGCCGCGCGGGCAAGTAGCCCGGAGCCGGAGCGCGGCGATGACGCGGGTCGTCCTCGTCACCGGGGTCTCCGGGGACCTCGGTGGCCAGGTCGCGCGCCGGCTCGCCGCGGACCCGGGCACCCGGGTCGTCGGGGTCGACGTGGTCCCTCCCCGGGGGGACCTGGGTGAGGTGTCGTTCCTGCGAGCCGACATCCGCAACCCGGTGATCGCCAAGGTGATCGCCGGCGAGGGCGTCGACACCGTCGTCCACCTCAGCGTGCGGCCGCCCGGTGAGCGCGGCGGGGCTCGTCCCGGCGGCTCGTCGAAGGAGCACGACGTCATCGGCAGCATGCAGCTGCTGGCGGCCTGCCAGAAGGCACCCGGGCTGGAGCGGCTGGTGGTGCGCTCGTCCGCCGCCGGGTACGGCGCGTCGAGCCGCGACCCGGCGATGTTCACCGAGGACCAAGGACCGAAGCGGCTGCCCCGCGCGGGCTACGCCAAGGACGTGCTGGAGGTCGAGGGCTACGTCCGCGGCTTCGCGCGCCGCCGTCCCGACGTCGCCGTCACGATGCTCCGGACCGCGGAGGTCGTCGGGCCGGAGGTGTCCTCGACGTTCACCGACTACCTGCGGCTGCCGGTCGTCCCCACCGTCTGGGGGTACGACGCCCGGCTGCAGCTGCTGCACGAGCGCGACCTGCTCGCCGTCCTGCACCACGCCACGGTCGACGGCGTGCACGGCACGTTCAACGTCGCCGGGGACGGCGTGCTGATGCTCTCCCAGGCGCTGCGCCGGCTCGGGCGCGCGCCGCTGCCGGTGCCGGTGGCCGCGCTCGGCCCGCTCGCCGCGGCGTCCCGCCGGCCGCTGCTGCGCCGGGTGCAGCGCGAGCTGACCGGCTACCTCGTCTTCGGCCGCGGCCTGGACACCACCCGCATGCGCGAGGTGCTCGGCTTCGTCCCGGCGTACACCACCGAGCAGGCGTTCGACGACTTCGCGGCCGGCGTCCGGCCGGGCCCGCTCGACCCGGTGGCCGCGCTGCGAACGCCC
Source organism: Nocardioidaceae bacterium (assembly GCA_025927595.1). Taxonomy (GTDB): domain Bacteria; phylum Actinomycetota; class Actinomycetes; order Propionibacteriales; family Nocardioidaceae; genus Nocardioides_B. Next base: position 20,501 of record JAICLD010000009.1, read on the forward strand.
GCGCCGGGCCTCGCGGGACCCGCGGTCCCCGCCGTCGCGACCGGAGCCGACCATGGCTGACGCCGAGATCATCCCGCTCGGCACCCGGGGCCGCCCCGGCCGCGGCAGCGGGAGCACCAAGCCGTCCTCGGCGGCCCGGACCCTGGCCGGGCCGGCCGCCCGCGGCTCCGGGCGGCGGCCGCCCCAGCCTCCCGAGGCGCCCCCGCCGGCCGAGCCCGGACAGCAGGACGGTCCCGAGGAGCGCGTCGACGAGCCGGGGCCGACCCCGCCCGCGGCGGCCCGGCAGCCCGAGCCGGCGCCGGAGCCGACCGTGCAGGTCCGCGAGCGCGGGCCGGAGGGCGGCATCCCGGCCTCGGAGTGGGTGCGCGCGGTCGCCTCGGCGGCGGCGGAGGTGTTCGGCGAGGACTGGGAGCGCCGGGCGGCCGAGCTGCTGGCCTTCCTGCGGCGGCGGCTGAGCGGCGACTACGCCGTCGACGAGTTCGGCTTCGACCCCGAGCTCACCCAGCGGTTCCTGCTCGCGGCGGTCCGGCCGCTGAAGGAGAAGTGGTTCCGGATCGAGGTCCGCGGTGCGGAGAACATCCCCGCCGAGGGTGGCGCGCTCGTGGTCTCCAACCACTCCGGCACGGTCCCCGTCGACGGTCTGATGACGATGGTCTCCGTGCACGACGCCACCGGCCGGCACCTGCGGCCGCTCGGCGCCGACCTGGTCTTCCGGCTGCCGGTGGTCGGCGAGCTGGCCCGCAAGGCCGGCGCGACGCTGGCCTGCAACGAGGACGCGCAGCGGATGCTGAGCACCGGGCAGCTCGTGGGCGTGTGGCCGGAGGGGTTCAAGGGCATCGGCAAGCCGTACTCCGAGCGGTACAAGCTGCAGCGGTTCGGCCGCGGCGGGTTCGTCGCGGCGGCGCTGCGGACCGGCGTGCCGATCGTGCCCTGCTCGGTGGTGGGCGCGGAGGAGATCTACCCGCTGGTCGGCAACATCCCGGCGCTGGCGCGGCTGCTGGGCCTGCCGTACCTCCCGGTCACGCCGTTCTTCCCGTGGCTCGGGCCGCTCGGCCTGGTGCCGCTGCCGTCGAAGTGGCTGATCGAGTTCGGCGAGCCGATCCGCACCGACGTGTTCAGCGAGGGTGACGACGGTGCCGCCGACGACCCGATGCTGGTGTTCAACGTGACCGACCAGGTCCGCGAGACCATCCAGCAGACGCTCTACTCCCTGCTCGTGCAGCGCCGCTCGGTGTTCGGCTGACGGGGCCGGTTCGTCTGCGTCAGCTCCGTGACGCCGACCCTCTGGATCGCGAACGAACCGAGGAGGAGGAGGCGGAGGGGGACGAGGCCGCCCGGCGGCGTACGGCGAGGCCGGCCGCCACCGCGCCGGACGCGGCGCCGACGACCGACGCGCCCAGCAGCCCGGCCCGGGCGGCCTTGCGGCCGGTGCGGTAGTCCCGGACCCGCCAGCCGTGCCGCCGAGCGTGCTCGCGGAGCCGGGGGTCGGGGTTCACGACGCAGGGGTCCCCGACCAGGGACAGCATCGGCAGGTCGTTGTAGGAGTCGGAGTAGGCCGAGCACCGGGACAGGTCGAGGCCCTCACGCTGGGCGAGCGCGGCCACCGCCTCCGCCTTGGCCGGGCCGTGCAGCAGGTCGCCGACGAGCTCGCCGGTGTAGACGCCGTCCACGTGCTCGCTCACGGTGCCCAGCGCCCCGGTGAGGCCGAGGCGGTGCGCGATGATCCGGGCGATCTCGACGGGGGCGGCGGTCACCAGCCAGACCCGCTGGCCCTGGTCGAGGTGGAGCTGGGCGAGGGCCCGGGTGCCCGGCCAGATCCGGTGCGCCATCGCCTCCTCGAAGATCTCCTCCCCGAGCTCCTCGAGCTCGCTGACCGGGTGTCCCTTGATGAAGGCGAGCGCGGAGGACCGGGCCTGCGCGACGTGGCCGGGGTCCTCCACCCCGACGAGGCGGAAGTACGCCTGCTTCCACGCCGCCGCCACGATGTCGCGGGTGGTGAAGAAGTTCCGTCGGTGCAGCCCACGGGCCAGGTGGAAGATCGAGGCGCCCTGCATGACGGTGTTGTCCACGTCGAAGAACGCCGCGGCCACCGGGTCCGGCGGCGTCGCCAGCGAGCTCTCGACCTCGGCGGCGGCCGCGGCGGCCTCCCCGGCCAGCGCCGAGCGGCGGCGCAGGTCCGGCCCCGGGCGGGGCCGGCGGGACGGGCCGGAGGCGGCGCGGGCTGGCACCACGCCACTCTAGGGTTCGGAGGCCGGTGCGGGGCCCGGGGCCGCCCGACCGGCTGTGACAGACTCGCCGGCGTGAGCGCGCATCTCGCCGAGCTGCTGACCCGGGCCGCCCAGGAGGCGCCGGACCGGGTCGCGCTGGTGGAGCCGCGCACGGGCAGGCGCCGCACCTGGGCCGAGCTGGACGCCGAGGCCGACCGGGTCGCGCGCGGGCTCACGGGACTGGGACTGGTGGCCGGCTACCGGGTCGCGCTGGCGCTGCCCAACCGGGTCGAGCTCGTCGCCGGCTACCTCGGCGCGCTGCGGGCCGGGCTGGTGGTCGTGCCGGTGAACCCGCGGGGCCGGACCGGGGAGCTGCTCCGGCTGCTCGTCGACTGCGGCGCGCGTGCGGTGGTCGCCGATCCCGCGACGCTCGCGACCGTCCGGCAGGCCGTCGCGGGGCTCGAGGACGCCCTGCTGGTCGCCGACGAGGACCTGCGCCGCCGGACCGTCGTGCCCCGCGTCGTGGCCGTCTCCGCGCCGGTGCTGCCCGGCGAGACGTCGTACGACGACCTGGCCCGCGTGGACACGGGGTCGCCTCCGGCCGAGGCCCCGCCCAGCGTCGACGACCCCGAGCGGCTCGCGGTGCTGCTCTACACCAGCGGCACGTCGGGGAGCCCGCGCGCCGCGATGCTGAGCCATCGGGCCCTGCTGGCCGACATCGAGCAGGTGGCGTCGGTCCGCCCCGCGCTGCTGCGCGCCGACGACGTGGTGCTCGGGGTGCTGCCGCTGTTCCACGTCTACGGACTCAACGCGGTCCTCGGGCTGGTGCTGCACCAGCAGTCCCGCCTGGTGCTCGTCGACGGCTTCGACCCGCAGGGCACCCTCGACGTGGTCGCCGCCGAGGGGGTGACCGTCCTGCCGGTCGCGCCGCCGGTCTTCGCCCACTGGCGGGACGTGCCCGACCTCGGCGAGCGGCTGCGCGGGGTCCGGCTGGTGCTGTCCGGCTCCGCGCCGCTGGCGCCGGAGCTGGTCGCGGCGTTCACCGAGCGGACCGGCATCGCCGTCCACCAGGGCTACGGCCTGACCGAGGCGGCGCCCGTGGTGACCTCCACCTCCGCCTCGGCCGGCGCGGCGAAGCCCGGCTCGGTCGGAGCCGCCCTGCCGGGCGTCGAGCTGCGGCTCGTCGACGAGGCGGGCCGGCCGCCGGAGCCCGGCGACGCGGGGGAGGTGCTGGTCCGCGGCGCCAACCTGTTCAGCGGGTACTGGCCCGACGGCTCCGGCGGCCCGGACGCCGACGGCTGGTTCGCGACCGGGGACGTCGGCTTCCTCGACCCCGACGGCGACCTGTTCCTCGTCGACCGGCTCAAGGAGCTCGTGGTCGTGTCGGGGTTCAACGTCTACCCCAGCGAGGTCGAGGACGTGGTCGCCGAGCTCGACTGCGTCGCCGAGGCGGCCGTCATCGGCGTCCGCGACGACCGCACCGGCGAGGCGGTCGTCGTCTACGTCAGACCGGGTCCCTCGACGTCGTACGACGCGGCCGAGGTGGAGCAGCGGGTCCGCGAGCACTGCGACGTGCGGCTGGCCCGGTTCAAGCGCCCGCGCGAGGTCCGGGTCGTCGACGAGCTGCCGCACACGGTCACCGGCAAGGTCGCGAAGGGACGGCTGCGCGCCGCCCGTCGCCGCGCCGCGACGAGGCTGCTGGAGTGAGGGCCCGGGTCACGCTCTACTCCCGGCCGGGCTGCCACCTCTGCGACGACGCGCGCCTGGTGGTCGCCGGCGTCTGCGACGAGCTGGGCGAGCGCTTCGAGGAGGTCGACATCACCGCCGGCCCCGAGGCCGAGCGGCTCACCGCGCGCTACGGCGAGGAGGTCCCGGTGACGCTCGTGGACGGGCGCCAGCACGACTTCTGGCGCGTGGACGCCGACCGGCTGCGGGCCGCGCTGACCGCCGGGAGGACCCGCCGCCCGTGACCCGGGTCACCTGTGCTAGCGGCCCGGCCGCCGCGGTTTGTTCTCCCGTTCACAAACTCCTAGAGTGAGGACGCGACCGGCCCGGACAGGGCCGGCACGGGCCTCACGAGCACGGCTCCCCGTCCCCCGACGGTGTCGAGCGGCGCGCGCGGGAGGCCTCGACCACCACGTCTGACCCAGTCAGGAGAAGCGTGACCACGCCGCGCAACGCTCGCACCGCGGCCCCGGCCGTCGGGGCCGCCGAGCCGTCGGCGAAGCCCGTCGAGCGCGGCATCCCCGAGGCCACCGTGGCCCGGCTCCCGGTGTACCTGCGGGCCCTGACCGGTCTCTCCGACACCGGCGTCGACACCTGCTCCAGCGAGGAGCTCGCCGCGGCCGCCGGCGTCAACAGCGCGAAGCTCCGCAAGGACCTGTCCTACCTCGGCTCCTACGGCACCCGCGGCGTCGGGTACGACGTGGAGTACCTGCGCTACCAGATCGCCCGCGAGATCGGGGTGACCCAGGACTGGCCCGTCGTCATCGTCGGGATCGGCAACCTGGGGCACGCCCTGGCCAACTACAGCGGCTTCTCCTCCCGCGGCTTCCGGATCGTCGCGCTGCTCGACGCCGACCCCCGGCGCCAGGGCGAGGACGTGGGCGGCCTCGGGATCCGCCCGTTCGAGGAGATCGAGCGGCTCGTCGAGGAGCACCACGTCGCGATCGGCGTGATCGCGACCCCCGCCGTCGCCGCCCAGCACGTGTGCGACCGGCTGGTCGCGGCCGGCGTGACCAGCATCCTCAACTTCGCACCGGCGGTGCTGACCGTGCCGCACGGCGTCGACGTCCGGAAGGTGGACCTCTCCATCGAGCTGCAGATCCTGGCCTACCACGAGCAGCGCAAGGCGCTGGCGGATCCTGGCAGCGACGCCGTGCCCGACGCCCTCCCGAGCGGGCTGGCGCCCCTCGCCGCCGACGGGGTGGTGAGCCGGTGAGCGTCCTGGTGGTGGGGGTCTCGCACCGGACCGCCCCGGTGCCGGTCCTCGAGCGGCTCACCCTCGACGGCTCCGAGGTCGAGAAGCTGCTCCACGCCGTCTCCGAGTGCGAGCACGTCCGCGAGGCCACCGTGCTGGCCACCTGCAACCGGATCGAGATCTACACCGAGGTCGACCGGTTCCACGGCAGCGTCGAGGCCGTCTCCCGGGTCCTGTGCGAGCTGGCCGACCGCCAGGGCGGCGACCCCGAGGACGTCGTCGCCCACCTCTACGTGCACTACGACGACGGCGCCGTCTCGCACCTCTTCCACGTGGCCACCGGGCTGGACTCGATGGTGGTCGGCGAGGGCCAGATCCTCGGCCAGGTCCGCGAGGCGCTGCGGACCGGCCAGGAGGCCGGAACCGTGGGTCCCGCGCTCAACGTGCTGTTCCAGCAGGCGCTGCGGGTCGGCAAGCGCACCCACGCCGAGACCGACATCGACCACGCCGCGCCGTCCCTGGTCGGGCTGGCGCTGGACGCGGCCGCCCGCCACGTCGGCCCGCTCGCCGGCGCGCGGGCGCTCGTCGTGGGCGCGGGCTCGATGGCCGGGCTCGCGGTCGCCACGCTCGCCCGCCTCGGCGTCGAGGACGTCGTCGTGGCCAGCCGCACCGAGCAGCACGCCCGCCGTCTCGCCGAGCAGCACGCCGGACGGGCCGTCCCGCTCGCCGCCGTGCAGCAGGCCCTGGAGGGCGTCGACCTGCTGGTCTCCTGCACCGGCGCCACCGGCGTCGTGCTGCCCCTGGAGGTCGTCGCCGCCGCCCGCGCCGGGACCACCGCCCCGCTGTCCGTGGTCGACCTGGCCCTGCCGCACGACGTCGACCCGGCGGTCGAGGCGCTCCCCGGCGTCCAGCTGCTGGACCTGGCCCGGCTCGCGGGGACGGTCAACGAAGGCGAGGGCGCCGCGGACGTGAGCGCGGTCCGCGACATCGTCGCGCAGGAGATCACCTCGTTCCTGGCCGCGCGCAGCGCCGCGACAGTGACCCCGACGGTCGTCGCGCTGCGCACGATGGCCACCGGCATCGTCGACGCCGAGATCCAGCGGCTGCTGTCCCGGACCCGGCTCGACGCGGCCGTCCGCGCCGAGGTGGAGCACACCGTGCGCCGGGTCGCGGACAAGCTGCTGCACCAGCCCACGGTCCGGGTCAAGGAGCTGGCCAACGAGACCGCCGCGGTGTCCTACGCCGCCGCCCTCGCCGAGCTGTTCTCCCTCGACCCCGACGCCGTCGAGGCGATGACCCGGGCCGAGGGGGTGTGAGCGCCGTGACCGCCCCGATCCGCGTGGGCACCCGCGCCTCGCTGCTCGCGCGGACCCAGTCCGAGCACGTCGCGGCCGCCCTGCGTGCCGCGCTCGGCCGGGAGGTGGTGCTCGTCGAGGTCACCACCGAGGGCGACGTGTCCCGCGCGCCGCTGGCGCGGATCGGCGGCACCGGCGTGTTCGTCGGTGCGCTGCGCCGGGCCCTCGACGCCGGCGAGGTCGACGTGGCCGTGCACTCGCTCAAGGACCTGCCGACGACCCCCGACCCGGACATCGCCCTGGCCGCCGTACCCGTCCGGGAGGACCCGCGCGACGTCCTGGTCGCCCGGGACGGGCTCAGCCTCGGAGAGCTGCCCGCCGGCGCCCGCGTCGGCACCGGCTCGCCGCGGCGGGCCGCCCAGCTCGGCGCGCTGGGCCTCGGTCTCGACGTGGTCGCGATCCGCGGCAACGTGGACACCCGGATCCGCAAGGTCGCCGAGGGCGGCGTGGACGCCGTCGTGCTCGCTCGCGCCGGACTCGCCCGGCTGGGACGCCTCGGGGAGGTCACCGAGGTGATCGACCCCCTCCAGATGCTGCCGGCCCCCGGACAGGGAGCCCTGGCGGTGGAGTGCCGCGCCGGGGACACCGAGCTCGCCGCCTCGCTGCGCGACGCCCTCGACCACCCCCGCACCCGGACCGCCGTGGCGGCCGAGCGGGCCGTGCTCGCCGCACTGGAGGCCGGCTGCTCCGCCCCGGTCGGCGCGCTGGCCGAGGTCGCCGAGGGCGAGGACGGTGACGAGCTCTGGTTGCGGGCGGTGGCGCTCTCGGCCGACGGCGCGGTCGCGGTACGTCGATCCGCCACCGGGGCGCCGCGGGCCGCCGAGGAGCTGGGCCGGGCCCTGGCGGCCGAGATGTTGGAGGAGGGGGCAGCGAGCTTGATCGAGGAACAGGCGTCATGACCACCACGAGCAGGACCGGCACGACCGCCGGGACCACCGCCGGGACCACCACCCGGACCCGCACGAGCACGGAGAAGGCCATCGTGAGCACCACTGCACCCACCAGCCGCCCGAAGGGCGCGCCGGCACCCGCCGCCGACGCACCAGCCCTGTCCTGGCTGCCGACCGGCTTCGTCTCGTTCGTGGGCAGCGGCCCGGGGGACCCCGAGCTGCTGACCGTCCGCGCCGCGGAGCTGCTCCGCACGGCCGAGGTCGTCATCACCGAGTCGCCCGAGCACGCCGACCTCGTGGCGGCGCTCTGCCGCGGCGCCGAGGTGGTCGACGGCGGCTTCGGCCAGGACGGCCAGCCGCTCACCCACGCCGGCCGGGCCAAGGTCGTCGTCAAGCAGGCGAGGTCGGGTCGCCGCGTCGTCCGGCTGATGTCCGGCGACCCCTTCCTCTACGCCTCCGGCCCCGAGGAGGCGCAGGCCTGCGTCAAGGCCGGCGTCGGGTTCGAGATCGTCCCCGGCGTGTCGTCGGTGACCGCGGTCCCGGCGTACGCCGGTGTCCCGCTGACCGACAAGCAGCACCGCGAGGTCGCGGTCGTCAACTGCGCCGACGCCAAGGTCGACTGGACGCAGTACGCCGACGACCGCACGCTCGTGCTGCTGTCGGCCGTCGGCTCCATCGGCGACATCGCCGCCGCGCTGGTGCGGGCCGGCCGCCGCGCCGACACCCCGGTCTCGATGACCCGCGTGGGCACCACGACCGCGCAGCAGACCGTCGTCTCGACCCTGGAGCGGATCTCCGGCGACGTCCGCGCGGCCCGGATGGCGCCGCCGGCGGTCACCGTGGTCGGCGACGTGGTGGACCTGCGCAGCACGCTGTCGTGGTTCGAGACCAAGCCGCTGTTCGGCTGGCGGGTCCTGGTGCCGCGCACCAAGGAGCAGGCCGGGGCACTGTCCGCGCGGCTGCGCGGCTACGGCTCGGTGCCCGAGGAGGTGCCGACGATCTCCGTCGAGCCGCCGCGCAACCCCCAGCAGATGGACAAGGCGATCCGCGGCCTCGTC
>JAICLD010000168.1 GCA_025927595.1 Nocardioidaceae bacterium
GCCCGCCCGGTCATGAAGTCGAGGAACGCCTCGGCCCCGGCGGGGTTCTTCGCCCCCTTGAGGACGCCGGCGTACTCGACCTGGCGGAAGCAGGTGTCGAGCAGGCTGCTCGTGGTCGGCCGGGAGCCGCCCTTCGGGATCGTGTCGGGCGGGGACGACGCGTAGGACAGCACGACCGGCCGGTCGCCGTGGCCGCCGCCGGCGGTGAAGTCGACCTCGTACGCGTCGGACCAGCCGGCGGTGATCTTCGTGTCGTTGGCCATCAGCCGCTTCCAGTACGACGTCCAGTCGTGGCCGTACTTCGCGATGGTGGTCAGCAGGAAGGCCATCCCGGGCGAGGAGGACGTCGCTCCCGGGGTGACGAAGAGCCCCTTGTACGCGGGGTCCGCGAGGTCGTCGAGGGTGCGCGGCGGGGCCTCGTGGTGACGGCGGAACCACACGTCGTCGACGTTGACGCACACGTCGCCGTAGTCGACCGGCGTCAACCGGGCGGCCTCGGCGGGCTCGGGGAGCGCGTAGGAGGACGCGGACGGTGCCAGGTGCTTCGGCGTGTACGGCGCGAGGATGCCGGCGTCGACCGCCCGGGAGGCGAACGTGTTGTCGATGCCGTAGGTGAGGTCCGCGATGGGGGACCCCTTGGTGAGGACCAGCCTGTTCGTCAGGGCGCCGGCGTCGCCGTTGGGCTCGACCTCGACGCGGTAGCCGGTCTGCCGGGTGAACTGCGCCATGACCTTCTTCGACATGGCCCACGAGTCGTGGGTCGCGACGACGACGGTCCGGCTCGGCTTCGACGAGCCGGCGTCCGTCGTACCGCCGAGGGCGCAGGAGCCGAGCAGCGCGGCGGCGCCGAGGAGCGCGGTGCCGGCGAAGGCCGTGCGGCGCGCGGCCCGGAGGGTGGTGTCCATGTGGTCTCCCGATGGCTCTGGGAGGGGACCGCGGTCGCGGTCGAGACTCGACTTCCTTCGCCGGTGCTAGCCGGATCAGGTTCGAGGGTCTGCGGTCGCACCGCACTCTCAGCGCCGTTCGGCGCTCCCCTGTCGTGGTGCCGCGACACTACACCGGCGCGGGCTACGCTCTCGCCGGTGTCCCGTCCGCTGCCGATCGCCTCGCGCTGATGCTGCGCGACGTGTGGAGGACGCTCCAGCGGCCCGGCTGGGTGGCGCGGCTGGTGGCCCTGGTGGGCGCGGTGACCCTGCTGAGCGCGGTGCTGCCGAGCATGCGGAGCCGTACGGCCGTCGTGACCGGCCTGGTGCCCGACGTGTTCCCGGCAGCGGCGACGACGGGGGCGGCCGCCGTCGGCCTGATCCTGCTGCTGCTGTCCCGGGCCCTGCGACGCGGCAAGCTCCGTGCCTGGCTGCTGGCCACCGTCCTGAGCGTCCTCGCCGTGCTGCTGCACCTGCTCAAGGGGCTGGACGTGGAGGAGGCCACGCTCTCGCTGCTGCTGGTGGCGCTGCTGCTCAGCGCGCGCCGGCACTTCGACGCCCGCCCCGACCCCCGGTCGCTGCCGCGCCTGGTCGCGGTGCTGCTGGCGGGTCCGCCGGTGGCGACCGTCCTCGGCTGGGCGTGGCTGGCCGTCGACGCCGACGGACAGGCTCCGGGGACCACGACGGCCGACCGGTTCGCGCAGGCGTTCCTGGGCCTGGTGGGCGTCAGTGGCCCGGTGCGCTTCGTGGACGCCGTCGACGGGAGCCGGGCCGCCGTGGCGCTGGTGGTGCTCGGAGCCTCGGTGCTGCTGGTCGCACTCGTGGTGGGCCTGGCGCCGGCCTCCGGGCCGCACGGGCTGGACGGCACCGACCGGGCCCGGGTCGAGGCCCTGCTCGGGCGCTGGGGCGCCGTCGACTCGCTGTCCTACTTCGCGCTGCGCGACGACCGGTCGGTGCTGTTCTCGACGAGCGGAAAGGCGGCCATCAGCTACCGGGTCGTCGGCACCGTGACGCTGGCCGCCGGGGACCCCCTCGGCGACCCGGAGGCGTGGCCGGCGGCGATCGCCGCCTGGTTGGCGGAGGCCCGCTCCTACGGCTGGGTCCCCGCGGTCCTGGCCGCCAGCGAGCGCGGCGCCGAGGCGTTCGCCCGCGCCGGGATGGACGCCCTCGAGCTCGGCGACGAGGCGGTGCTGCGCGTGGGCGAGTTCACGCTCGAGGGCCGCAGCATGCGCGGGGTCCGGCAGGCGGTCTCCCGGTGTGAGCGCGCCGGGCTGGTCGTCTCCTGCGACCGGGTCGGGGACCTGGACGCGGACACGCTGGCGCTGCTGCACTCGCGCGCCGGGGAGTGGCGGGAGGGAGCGGTCGAGCGTGGCTTCTCCATGGCGCTCGGCAGGTTCGGCGACCCGGCCGACGCCCGCGCGGTGGTCGTCTCGTGCCGGGACCGCGGCGGGGACCTGCGCGGGCTGCTGCACCTGGTGCCGTGGGGCGCGGACGGGCTCAGCCTGGACCTGATGCGGCGGGACCGGGAGGCCGAGAACGGCGTGGTCGAGCAGATGGTGTGCGCCTTGATGGCCGCCGCCCCGGGTCTCGGTGTGCGCCGGGTCTCGCTGAACTTCGCCGTGTTCCGCAGCGTGTTCGCCCGCGGCGACCGGCTCGGCGCCGGTCCCGTCCTGCGACTGTGGCGAGGGGTGCTGCTGTGGGCCTCGCGGTTCTGGCAGATCGAGTCGCTCTACCGCGCCAACGCCAAGTACCGGCCCGAGTGGGTCCCCCGCTTCGTCTGCTTCCGCTCCCCCGCCGACCTCCCCCGCGTCGGCGTCGCCGCCCTCCGCGCCGAGGCCTTCCTCGTCGCCCCGAGGTGGGTGCAGCGCTTCGCCCGCTCGTGAGCGAGGCGAGGTACGGCGTCCGGCGCGGCGGAGCCGAGCCAAGATGGCGGGGTGCTGACCGACGACCAGATCGCCGCCCTCACCGCGGCCCAGCGGCGGGACCTCATCGCCCGGCTCTCCCGCCCCGTGGACGAGCTCGTCCCCTCCCGGCGCTGGCTGCGCCGGGCCCGGGAGCGCCGGGTGACGTGGCTGGTCGCGATGGCGGTGGTCCTGGTGCCGTGGATCGGCTACCTCGCCGCCACCCTCCCCCGCCGGTACGTCGCCCACCACTGGCCGGCGACCTGGGTGGGCTTCGACGTGCTGCTGCTGACGCTCATCACGGCGACCGCGGTGCTGGGCTGGCGGCGTCGCCAGCTCGTCGTCGTGACCGGGTTCGCCACCGGGGTGCTGCTGCTGTGCGACGCGTGGTTCGACGTGATGACGGCCCACGGGGACGACCGGGCCTGGTCGCTGGCGACGGCGCTGGTGGTGGAGCTGCCGCTGGCAGTGGCGATGACGGCAGGCTCGCTGCAGGTCTTCCGGCTGGTGGCGGCGCGGCTGTGGCTGCTGGAGCCCGGCGCCCATGCCTGGCAGGTGCAGATCCCGCTGCCGAGCGAGGCGGACGCGGCTGTCCGGCGGCGTCCCCGGGGGTCGGGCGGGCGCCGTACTGTCGGCTCCTGATGTCAGGCTGCAGCCGAGAGAGGGAGGGCCCGATGCCGGACTTCGTGGCAGCCGTGGACCAGGGCACCACGAGCACCCGCTTCATGGTGTTCGACCACGGGGGCGACGAGGTCGCCCGCTGCCAGCTCGAGCACGAGCAGGTGCTGCCCCGGTCCGGGTGGGTCGAGCACGACCCGGTGGAGATCTGGGAGCGCACGCAGCAGGTGGTCGGGAAGGGCCTCGAGGACGCCGGCCTGACCCACGCCGACCTCGCGGCGCTCGGCATCACCAACCAGCGTGAGACCACGGTCGTGTGGGACCGGACCACCGGGGAGCCGTACTGCAACGCGATCGTGTGGCAGGACACCCGCACCGACCGGATCGCGTCCCGGCTCGAGCGCGACGGCCACGGCGAGACGATCCGGCACAAGGCCGGGATCCCGCCGGCGACGTACTTCTCGGGCGGCAAGATCCGCTGGATCCTCGACAACGTCGACGGTGTCCGTGCGGCGGCCGAGAGGGGAGACGCGGCCTTCGGCACCACCGACTCGTGGCTGCTGTGGCACCTGACGGGCGGCACCGACGGCGGCGTGCACGTCACCGACCCCACGAACGCCAGCCGCACGATGCTGATGGACCTCGAGACGCTGGAGTGGGACGACGAGCTGCTCGGGATCCTCGGCGTCCCGCGGTCGATGCTGCCGGAGATCAGGCCCTCCTCGTGCCCGGAGTGCTACGGCGCCACGCGCGGCGACGGGGCGCTCGGCGGCGAGGTGAGGCTGACCGGGATCCTCGGCGACCAGCAGGCCGCCACCGTCGGCCAGGTCTGCTTCGCGCCCGGCGAGGCGAAGAACACCTACGGCACCGGCAACTTCATGCTGCTCAACACCGGCACCGAGATCGTCCGCTCCTCCTCGGGCCTGCTGACGACGGTCGGGTACCAGCTCGGTGACCAGGACCCCGTCTACTGCCTCGAGGGCTCCATCGCCGTGACCGGCTCGGCGGTGCAGTGGCTGCGCGACCAGCTCGGCGTCATCGGGGACGCCGCCGAGTCCGAGACGCTGGCCCGGCAGGTCGAGGACTGCGGCGACCTGTACTTCGTCCCCGCGTTCTCGGGGCTGTTCGCGCCGTACTGGCGCTCGGACGCCCGTGGCGCGGTCGTCGGGCTCTCGCGCTTCCACACCACGGCGCACCTGGCCCGGGCCACGCTGGAGGCCATCTGCTGGCAGAGCCGCGACGTCGCCGAGGCGATGGCCGAGGACTCCGGCGTGGCCCTGGAGGTGCTCAAGGTCGACGGGGGCGTCACCGCCAACGAGCTGTGCATGCAGATCCAGGCCGACGTCCTCGGCGTGCCGGTGAGCCGGCCGGTGGTGGCCGAGACCACCGCGCTGGGAGCTGCGTACGCCGCCGGGCTCGCCGTCGGCTACTGGAAGGACACCGACGAGCTCCGCGAGAACTGGAAGGAGGACCGGCGCTGGGAGCCCGGGTGGTCGCAGCAGCAGCGCGAGCAGGGCTACGCGAGGTGGAAGCGGGCCGTCTCGAGGACGCTGGACTGGGTGGAGGTCGACGGATGAGACCCGTGCCCCTGTCCCCGCTCGAGCGCGCGGCCGCCCTGGACGCCATGGGGTCCACCGAGCTCGACGTCCTCGTCGTCGGAGGCGGCGTCGTCGGGGCCGGCTCCGCCCTGGACGCCGTGACCCGCGGCCTGGAGGTCGGGCTCGTCGAGGCCCGCGACCTGGCCTCGGGCACGTCGAGCCGGTCCAGCAAGCTGATCCACGGAGGCCTGCGCTACCTGGAGATGCTGGACTTCCGGCTGGTCGCGGAGGCCCTCCAGGAGCGCGGCCTGCTGATCCAGCGGCTGGCGCCGCACCTGGTCCGTCCGGTGCCGTTCGTCTACCCGCTGCGGGGACGGGTCTGGGAGCGGGTCTACGCGGGGGCGGGCGTCGCGCTCTACGACACGCTGGGGCTGCTGTCCGGGAACGCCCGCGGGGTCCCGCACCACCGGCACCTGACCCGGCGGCAGGCCCGGCGGATCGTGCCGTCGCTGCGCAAGGACGCGCTGATCGGCGCCCTGCAGTACTACGACGCGCAGGTCGACGACGCCCGGCACACGATGTTCGTGGCCCGGACGGCGGCGACGTACGGCGCCCACGTGGCCACGCGTGCACGGGTGAGGTCGTTCCTGCGCGAGGGCGAGCGGGTCTGCGGCGCGGTGGTGCAGGACCTCGAGAGCGGTCGGACGCTGAGCGTCCGCGCGCGCCAGGTGGTCAACGCGACGGGGGTGTGGACCGACGACACCCAGTCGCTGGTCGGCGAGCGCGGCCAGTTCCACGTCCGCGCGAGCAAGGGCGTCCACCTGGTCGTGCCGCGCGACCGGATCCGCTCGGAGTCCGGGCTGATCCTGCGCACCGAGAAGTCCGTGCTGTTCGTGATCCCGTGGGGGCGGCACTGGATCATCGGCACCACCGACACCGACTGGTCGCTGGACAAGGCGCACCCGGCCGCGAGCGCGCGCGACATCGACTACCTCCTCGGGCACGTCAACGAGGTCCTCGAGACGCCGCTGACCCGCTCGGACGTCGAGGGCGTCTACGCCGGGCTGCGGCCGCTGCTGGAGGGCGAGACCGAGGCCACGTCACAGCTCTCCCGCGAGCACGCGGTGGCCCACTCGGTGCCGGGCCTGGTGGTGGTGGCGGGCGGCAAGTACACGACCTACCGGGTCATGGCGCGCGACGCCGTCGACGAGGCGGTGCACGGACTCGAGTCCGCCCTCGACCGGCGGGTGCCCGCCTCGGTGACCGCGGACGTCCCGCTGCTCGGGGCCGAGGGGTACGACGCCACGTGGAACGCCCGGCACCGGCTGGCCGAGCGGAGCGGGCTGCACCTCGTGCGGATCGAGCACCTGCTGCACCGCTACGGCACGCTGACCCAGGAGGTGCTCGCGCTGGTCGAGGACGATCCCGCCCTCGGCGAGCCGCTCGCCGGGACCGAGGACTACCTGAGGGCCGAGGTCGTCTACGCCGTGAGCCACGAGGGGGCCCGGCACCTCGACGACGTACTCACCAGGCGGACGCGGGTCTCGATCGAGACGTTCCACCGGGGCACCGCGTCCGCACGCGAGGCCGCCGCCCTGATGGGCGGGCCGCTGGGCTGGACCGAGGAGCAGGTGGCCCGCGAGGTCGAGCACTACGAGCAGCGGGTGGCCGCGGAGCGGGAGAGCCAGGAGATGCCCGACGACAGGACGGCCGACGCGGCCCGGCTGGGCGCGCCCGACGTCGTACCGCTGTCGTCATGAGCGTGCCGGACGGCTACGAGCTCCACGTCGCGGGCTTCGACGGGCTCGACGCGCGGACCGGCTACCTGCTGTGGGCGCTGCGGGAGTCGGTGTTCGTCGTGGAGCAGGACTGCGCCTACCTCGAGCTCGACGGACGCGACCTGGAGCCGGGGACCCGGCACGTCTGGGCGGCCCGCGACGGGGTGCCGGTCGCGTACCTGCGGCTGCTCGAGGAGCCGGGGCGGGTCCGGATCGGGCGGGTGCTCACCGCGGCGGAGCACCGGGGCCGCGGCCTGGCCCGGGCGCTGCTGCGGGCCGGCCTGGACGTGGTCGGCGAGCGGCCGTCGTGCCTGCACGCGCAGCGTCACCTGGCCGGCTGGTACGCCGGGTTCGGCTACCGCCGCGACGGTGCCGACTTCGTCGAGGACGGGATCCCGCACACGCCGATGTCCCGGCCGCCCCGCTGACCCGGCGCGTCTGGCGCCCGCAAACCCGCTGACCCGGCGCGTCTGGCGCCCGCAAACCCGCTGACCCGGCGCGTCTGGCGCGTCTGGCGCGTCTGGCGCGTCTGGCGCGTCTGGCGCGTCTGGCGCGTCTGGCGCGAGAATCCCACCTACGCGGCGCCTCTCGGGCC
>JAICLD010000131.1 GCA_025927595.1 Nocardioidaceae bacterium
CGAGCTCCTCCCCGGTGGGCAGGTCGCCCTCCTCGGCCAGCGGCAGCGCCTCCGCGTCGGCGGTGCCGGGGCGGTGGAAGGCGTCGTACTGCTGCTCGAGCCCGCGGACCACCTCGAGCACCTCCTCGGAGTCGTCGATCTGCGCCTCGATCTCCGCCAGCTTCGCGCGACCGGCCCGCTCCAGCGGGTCGAGGTCCCACTGGAGGCCGGTCACGACCTCCACGGACTCCAGGATCGTCGCGGAGGCGCTGGGGTAGTCGAACTGGGCGACGTAGTGCGGGATGTGCGCCACGAAGCCCATGGCCCGGTGGCCCCACTCGCCCAGCCGCAGCTCGAGCAGCGCCTGCGCGCTGGCCGGCACCCGGATCCGGCCCTTCCAGACGTTCTCGGCGATCAGCAGGTCCGGGTCGGTGGCGTGGTTGGTGACCATCACCGGGCGGGTGTGCGGGACCGCCATCGGCACGGCCCCCATCGAGACGGTGAGCCGCACCCGCAGCCGCTCCACGACGGCGCGGACCGCGAGCGCGAACGCCTCCCAGTGGGTGTCCGGCTCCGGCCCGTGCAGCAGCAGGTACGGCGTCCCGAGCTCGTCGTGCAGGAGCCGGACCACCAGGCGCGGCGTCCGGTAGCCCTCGTAGCGGTTCTCCGAGAACGTCATGGGCGGTCGGCGGGCCCGGTAGTCGTAGAAGGCGTCGATGTCGAAGGTCGCCACCACCCGGCCGCGCGAGGCCCCGAGCAGGTGCTCGGTGGCCAGGCCCGCGGCGTTGCCGGCGTCGAGGAACCCCTCCAGGCAGTGCAGCAGCACCGGGCCGCGCTCGAGCGCGTCGAGCTCGGACACCTCGTCCAGGATGTGCACGAACCGCGCCGGGTCGCTCATCTCAGCCCGCTCCCCCGGCGCGCTCACGGGTCGTCTCGGACGGCGTCTCCAGGGTCGGGTCACTGTCGGACAACGCGCTCACGACCCTCACTATGCCCGAAGGCCCCGGGTCGCGGGGCGAGACGTGGCGGGGGCGGGGGAGCCGGCGGTCTAGGCTCGCCGGGTGAGTGAGTACCAAGTGACCTACTGGCGTGACCTGCCCTCGCTGGTCGTCGTCCGCGACGGCGACGACGTGACGAAGTCGCCCCTGGCGCCCCGGTTCCAGGAGGCCATCGACGAGGCGGCCATGCGCCTGGGCGAGACAGGCAGCGAGGACTACCTCGCCGGCTGGAGGCGCGGGCCGTGGACCGCCGCCGAGGGCGGCCCCGTCGAGGTGGCCGACCGGGTCGTCGCCGACCTCGAGGGCGGCTGGCCGGCCGAGCGGCTCGGCTCCTACCTCGACTCCCTCGGTCCCGCCGAGGTGGAGCGGTGAACCGGCTCCGGGCGCTCCTCGACGACCGCTTCGGACCCGGCGTGCCGGTGCTCGTGGACGGGGGGATGGGGACGCTGCTCCAGGATCGCGGGCTCGACGACGGCGGCGCGGGAGAGCTGTGGAACGTCGAGCGGCCGGACGTGGTGCGCGCCTGCCACGAGGCCTACGCCCGGGCCGGCTCGCAGATCCTCACCACGAACACCTTCGGCGGCACCCGACCGCGGCTGGCCATGCACGGGCTCGAGGACCGGGTCCTCGAGCTGAACCGCGCGGCGGCCGAGGTGGCCCGGTCGGTCGCCGTGGAGCACGGCGCGCTGGTGGCCGGCGACCTCGGCCCCACCGGGGAGCTCCTGGAGCCGCTGGGGACCATGACCCCGCAGCAGGCGGAGGACCTGTTCGGCGAGCAGCTGGCCGGCCTCGCCGCGGGCGGCATCGACCTGGTGCTGGTGGAGACGCTGAGCGACCTCGGCGAGGCGCAGGCCGCCGTCCGGGCCGCCCGGTCCGCCGTCCCCGAGGTCCCGGTCGTCGTGACGCTGTCCTTCGACACGAACCTGCGCACGATGATGGGGGTGCGGCCCGGCGACGCCGTCCGCACCCTCGCGGAGGAGGGCGCCGACGCGGTCGGCGCCAACTGCGGGCGCGGCCCGGAGGAGATGGAGGCGATCGCCGAGGAGATGGCCGGGGCCCGCCCCGACGGGCTGCTGCTCGTCGCGCAGTCCAACGCGGGCCTGCCGCACGTGGTCGGCGACCACTTCGAGTACGACCGGTCCCCCACCGACCTGGCCCGCCACGCGCGGGTCCTGCGCGAGCTCGGCGTCGACCTGATCGGTGCCTGCTGCGGCTCGACGCCCGAGCACCTGGCCGCGATGCACGAGGCCGTGCTCGCCTGACCTTCTGCCGTGCCTCAGCTGCGCAGGTACGACGCGCCGTTGACGTCGATGATCGTTCCGGTGCTGAACCGGGCCTCGGGCGAGGCCAGCCAGACCACGGCGGCCGCGACCTCCTCGGGCCGGGCGACGCGGCCGGTGGGCGACTGGGCGCGCACGTCGGCGCCGCGTGGGCCGTCGAGCACCTCCCGTGCCATGTCGGTCTCGACGAAGCCCGGGGCGACGGTGCCCACGCTGATCCCGTGCGGCGCCAGGGCCTGGGCCATCGACTGCCCGAAGGCGTTGAGGCCGGCCTTGCTCGCACCGTACGCCGGGCAGTCCGGCTCGCCGCGGAAGGCCCCGCGGCTGGACACGTTCACGACGGCCCCACCGCCGGCGGCGAGCAGGTGGGGCAGCGCGCAGAACGTCGCGTTGGCCGCCGCCGTCAGGTTCGTGGCCAGGGTCCGGCCCCAGGTCTGCTGCCAGTGCTCGTAGTCGGTGCTCAGCGGCGGTGCGCCAGGAAGACACCGGCGTTGTTGACCAGCACGTCGAGGCCGCCGAGCCGCTCGGCGGCCTCGTCCACCCCGCGGCGCACCGCGTCGGCGTCCTCGAGGTCGGCGCCGACGAGGACGTGTCCGTCCCCCTCGAGGTCGGCCACGACCTGCTCGGCGGCCCGCTGCGAGCTCCCGTAGTGCACGGCCACCCGGTCCCCGGCGTGCGCGAACGCGGCCGCCACGGCCGCGCCGATGCCGCGGGACGCGCCGGTCACCAGCACGGCCCGCCCGCCGGGCGGCGTCCCGTCGGTCACCGGCGGAGGTCCGCGACTGCCGCCAGCAGCCGGTCGACGTCGTCCTCGCTGGTGTAGGGCGCGAGCCCGGCCCGGACCCCGCCCTCGTCGCCGAGGCCCATGCGACGCGACGCCTCGAGGGCGTAGAAGCTGCCGGCGGGTGCGTAGACGTCCCGCTCGGCGAGAGCGCGGTGCACCTGCGCGCCGGTGCGGCCGTCGACCGAGAACAGCACGGTCGGCGTACGACGGGCCGGGGCACCGTGCAGCCGCACGTGCCCGAGCGAGCCCAGGCCGTCCAGCAGCCGCGCCAGCAGCTGCTCCTCCCATGCCTCGACGGCCCGCATCGACGCCAGGACGCGCTCGCGGCGGCCGGTGCCCGCGTCGGAGTCGCCGTCGGTGCCGGTCCCCGGCGCCAGGTCGGCGATGAAGTCGACGGCCGCGGTGACGCCGGCGAGCAGCTCGTAGGGCAGGGTGCCCAGCTCGAAGCGCTCGGGGACCGCGTCGCTGGACGGGAGCAGCTTGTCGGGCCGGACGCGCTCGAG
Source organism: Nocardioidaceae bacterium (assembly GCA_025927595.1). Classification (GTDB taxonomy): domain Bacteria; phylum Actinomycetota; class Actinomycetes; order Propionibacteriales; family Nocardioidaceae; genus Nocardioides_B. The sequence goes on from JAICLD010000131.1 coordinate 3,545, forward strand.
CAGCGCGGGGTCGGCGGCGAGGGCGCCGAGGTGGGGTCCGAAGAACTTGTAGGGCGAGCAGGCGTACACGTCCGCCCCGAGGGCCGCCACGTCGACCGGCGCGTGCGGCGTGAGATGGACCCCGTCGACGAACACCAGCGCCCCGACGGCGTGCGCGGCGGCGGCGACGGCCGGCACGTCGGGACGGGTGCCGAGCAGGTTCGAGGCGCCGGTGAGCGCGACCAGCCGGGTGCGCTGCCCGAGCAGGGCGGGGTCGAGGGACAGCTCCCCGGTCGCGGGGTCGAGGTCGGCCCAGCGGACGGTCGCGCCGGCGCGCTCGGCGGCCAGCACCCACGGCCGGATGTCGGCGTCGTGGTCCAGGCGGGTGACGACGACCTCGTCGCCGGGCCCCCAGTCCCGCGCCAGCGAACGGGCCAGGTCCATGGTCAGCGCGGTCATCGAGCGGCCGAACACCACCCCGCCCGGGTCGGCGCCGAGCAGGTCGGCGACCGCCTGGCGAGCTCCCGTGACGACCGCGTCGGCGCGCCGCTCTGCAGCGGTCACCGTCCCGCGGTTGGACACGCCGGCCAGCAGGGTGGCGGCGACGGCCTCGGCGACCGGCCGGGGCACCTGCGACCCTCCCGGCCCGTCGAACCAGGCCACTCCCTGCTCGAGGGCCGGGAACGACGCGCGGACCCGGTCGACGTCGAGCGGTCGGGTGGCGGTGCCGGTCACCGCGGGTCCCCGGACTCGAGCGGCACGAGCGCGTCGCCCCGGTCGAGGGCGGTGACGTCCTCGACGATGCGGCGGGCCAGGGTCTGCGGGGTGAGGCCTATCCGCTCGAGGATCGCGGCCCGTCGGGCGTGCCCGAGGAACTCCTGTGGGATGCCGTGCAGGCGGACCGGGGTGTCGACCCGCTCGGCGTTGAGCGTCTGGAGCAGGACCGACCCGCAGCCGCCGACGATCCCGTTGTCCTCGACGCTGACCACGAGCCGGTGCTCGCGTGCGAGACAGACCAGCGCCGGGTCGACCGGCTTCACCCACCGCGGGTCGACGACCGTGACGCCGATGCCCTGGGCGACGAGCCGGTCCGCGACCTCCACCGAGGTCCCGGCCATGGGCCCGACGCCGACGATCAGCACGTCCTTGGCCCCGCGGCGGACCAGGACGTCGCACCCTCCGGCGCGGTCCACGGCCTCGACGTCGGGGCTCGGCGGCCCCTTCGGGAACCGTACGACGGTCGGGGCGTCGGCGACCGCGACGGCCTCCCGCAGCAGCTCGCGCAGGCGCGCGGCGTCGCGGGGCGCGCCGAGCCGCAGGCCGGGCACGACCTGGAGGATCGACATGTCCCACATCCCGTTGTGCGAGGCGCCGTCGTCGCCGGTGACCCCGGAGCGGTCGAGCACGAACGTGACCCCGCACCGGTGCAGCGCGACGTCCATGAGGACCTGGTCGAAGGCGCGGTTGAGGAAGGTCGCGTAGAGCGCGACGACCGGGTGCAGCCCGGCCATCGCCAGCCCGGCGGCGGAGGCGGCGGCGTGCTGCTCGGCGATGCCGACGTCGAAGGTGCGCTCGGGGAAGCGGGCGGCGAACCGGTCCAGGCCGACCGGGTGCATCATCGCCGCGGTGATCGCGACGACGTCGGGCCGCTCGGCGCCGATGCCGACGACCTCGTCGGCGAACACGTCGGTCCAGGTGCGGCCCTTGGGGTTCTCCACCCCGGTGGCCGCGTCGAAGGCGCCGGGGCTGTGGAACTGGTCCGCCTCGTGCTGCTCGGCCGGGTCGTAGCCGAAGCCCTTGCGGGTCAGCACGTGCACGATCACCGGCCCGTCGAACCGCTTCGCCTGGGCCAGCGCGTGCTCGACGGCAGCGCGGTCGTGGCCGTCGACGGGACCGACGTACTTCAGGCCGAGGTCCTCGAACAGCCCCTGTGGCGCGATCGCGTCCTTCATGCCCTTCTTCATGGCGTGCAGCGCGTCGTAGACCGCGGGACCCACGCCCCGCACGCCGTTGAGCCGCTTCTTGACCAGGTCGAGGACCTGCTCGTAGCGGGGGTTGGTCCGCAGCACCATGAGGTGGTTGGCGAGGCCCCCGACGGTCGGCGTGTAGGAGCGGCCGTTGTCGTTGACGACGATGACCAGGCGCCGGCCCGCACTGTCGGCGTCGGCGGCGATGTTGTTGAGCGCCTCCCACGCCATCCCACCGGTGAGCGCGCCGTCCCCGACGACCGCCGCGACGTGTCGCCTCTCGCCCCGGACGGCGTACGCCTTGGCGAGCCCGTCGGCGTAGGAGAGCGCCGTCGAGGCGTGCGAGTTCTCGATGATGTCGTGCTCGGACTCGGCCTGGCTCGGGTAGCCGGACAGGCCGCCCTCCTGCCGCAGCCGGTCGAAGCCGTCGGCGCGGCCGGTGAGGATCTTGTGCACGTAGGTCTGGTGCCCGGTGTCGAAGACGATCCGGTCGGTCGGGGAGTCGAAGACCCGGTGCAGGGCCAGGGTGAGCTCCACGACCCCCAGGTTGGGACCGAGGTGGCCGCCGGTGCGGGAGACGGTCCGGACCAGGAAGTCCCGGATCTCGGTGGCGAGCTCGTCGAGCTGCTCGTCGGTGAGGTCGCGCAGGTCACGTGGGCCGGTGATCCGGTCCAGCAGCGGCATCGGTGTCCTCCTCGGCCGGCGTCGTCGCCGGCGGGGACCGCCGGCGACCCTTCAGTCTAGGCAGGCTCAGCCGGCGTCGCGCTGGGCGGGGAACGTGCGCGGCGGGTCGAGGCCGAGGACCCTGTCGATGACGTCGGGCTCCAGGGACTCCGGCGCCTCGGCGGCGACGACGATCAGCTCGGTGACGAGCCGGAGCTCCTCGACCGTGACCGGGTCGTCCAGGGTGATCCCGAGCGTCGGCTGCACCCGGTCAGCGTAGCCGGTGGGCCCTTGGCGGCGGGGGTTTACCAGGGGCCCCTGGGAAACCGGTACACCCCTGCTGTTGCAACCGCAGGGGTGTACCGGTTAAGGCGGGGATGTACGTCGCCGGGCCGCTCAACCGGCCGCAGGAACGACCGCCCGCACGACGCGGGGACGACGCCGGCACCAGGCCCACGTGACCGCACCCGCCGACCGGGCCGCCCGTTGCGCGACACCACGGTCACAGCCGGGCGACGAAGCGGCGACCCGAGAGCGCCTCCTCGACCAGCCCGACGGCTCGCCGCTCGGCGAGGAGCCGGGCGGACTCGGCGTGCCAGGTCTCGACCGCGGCCTCGACGGTGGCCTGGTCGGCGACGTCGCGCAGCCGGGCCCGCGCCTCGCTCAGCCCCCGGCGCACCGCGGCCTGGCAGGCCTCGACGTGCAGGACGGCGAACCGGGCCAGCACCACGTCGTGCCGGCGCAGGACCGGGTAGGAGCGGTACTCCGGCGGGCAGAGGTCGAGCAGCCAGGCCGCGGCGGTGCGCTCCCAGCCGGGGGCGCCGGGAGGGCGGACCGTCGGGGGCCACCCGGGCGGTGCGACGAGCTGTCCCATGCCACCAGCCTACCGCGACTTCGAACGTGTGCTCGACGCCAGGTCAGGCCGGCAGGAAGGAGAGCCGCACCTCCCGGTCCGGGTTGTCGACGTTGAGGTCGACCAGGCAGATGCTCTGCCAGGTGCCGAGCGCGAGCCGCCCGCCGAGCACCGGGACGGTGGCGTACGGCGGGACGAGCGCCGGCAGGACGTGGGAGCGGCCGTGCCCGTGGGAGCCGTGCCGGTGCCGCCAGCGGTCGTCGGCCGGCAGCAGGTCGGCGAGCGCGGCGAGCAGGTCGTCGTCGCTGCCGGCACCGGTCTCGAGCACCGCGATCCCGGCGGTGGCGTGCGGCACGAACACGTGCAGGAGGCCGTCCCGCTCGCCGGACACGAACCTCGCGCACTCCGCGGTCAGGTCGCGGACGGCGTCGCGGTCCCCCGTGCGGACCTCGAGCGTCTCACTGCGCAAGGCGCTCCTCGATGCGCTCCACCTTGGCGCTCAGCTGCCCGTCGTACCCGGGACGGATGTCGGCCTTGAGCACCAGGCCCACCCGCGACGAGGAGGCGGCGACGACGTCGACGGCCTGCTTGACCACGGCCATCACCTCGTCCCACTCCCCCTCGACGTTGGTGAACATCGCGTTGGTCTCGCAGGGCAGCCCCGACGCGCGCACGACCCGGACCGCCTCGGCGACCGCCTCGCTGACGCCGCCGGAGTCGTCGCCCACGTGCGGGCTGATGCTGAACGCGACGATCATGCCGAGCGCTCCAGGAGGCTGCGCAGGACGTACTGCATGATCCCGCCGTGCCGGTAGTAGTCGGCCTCGCCGGGGGTGTCGATGCGGACGACGGCGTCGAACTCGGTGCTGCCATCGGCCCCATCGGCACGGACCTTGACCGTCCGGGGCGTGCTCCCGTCGTTGAGCTCGGTGACGCCGGTGACCGAGAACGTCTCCTCGCCGGTGAGCCCCAGCGACTCGGCACTCTGGCCCTCGGGGTACTGCAGCGGCAGCACGCCCATGCCGATCAGGTTGGACCGGTGGATCCGCTCGAAGGACTCCGCGACGACGGCCCTGACGCCCAGCAGCGCGGTGCCCTTCGCGGCCCAGTCGCGGGAGGAGCCCGAGCCGTACTCCTTGCCCGCGAGGATCACGAGCGGGGTGCCCGCCTCCAGGTAGTGCTCGGAGGCCTCGAAGATCGAGGTGACCGGCTTGTCGTCCTGGGTGAAGTCGACGGTGACGCCACCCTCGGTGCCCGGCGCGAGCTGGTTGCGCAGCCGGATGTTCGCGAACGTGCCGCGGATCATCACCTCGTGGTTGCCGCGCCGGGAGCCGTAGGAGTTGAAGTCCCGCTGGGCGACGCCATGCTCGGCGAGGTACCTGCCGGCCGGGCTGTCCTTCTTGATCGCGCCGGCGGGTGAGATGTGGTCGGTGGTGACGGAGTCGCCGAGCTTGAGCAGCACCCGCGCGCCCTCGATGTCCTGGACCGGCTCCGGCTCCTCGGGCATGCCGTCGAAGTACGGCGGCTTCCGCACGTAGGTCGACTCGTCGTCCCACTCGAAGATGTTGCCCGTCGGGGTGGGCAGCTGTTGCCA
>JAICLD010000218.1 GCA_025927595.1 Nocardioidaceae bacterium
ACCGTCGGGGCGTCGTTGAGCCCGGACTCGGCCTCGAGGGCCCCGGTGAGCCGGCGCGGCAGGGGCACCCGGCGCAGCACCGAGAACACCGCAGCGGCGTCCGTCGGCGAGGCGACCGCTCCGAGCAGCACGGCGAGCCGCCAGTCGAGGCCGAGGAGCACGTGGGCGCCCACCGCGACCACGGCGACGCTCACCGCGACGCCCACGGTGGCGAGCAGCACGCCGAGCCGCAGGACCGGGCGCAGCTCGCCCCACTGGGTGGTCAGGCCCCCCTCCGCCAGGATCACGACCAGCGCCGCGAACCCCAGTGCGTGCGCGACCTCGGCGTCGGCGAACCGGATGCCGAGCCCGGAGTCCCCCAGGGCGACGCCCATCATCAGGTAGACGAGGAGGCTGGGCAGGCCGGCCCGCACCGAGACCCGGACCGCCAGGATCGCGACCAGCGTGACCGCGGCCCCCGTCAGCAGCACCGTGTCGAGCTCGTGCGCGTCGAAGCTCATCGATGCACCTCGACCTCGGCAGGGGGCGGGGACCCATCCTAGGGGCGGCCGGACTGCCGACCCACCGCCGGTCGGCCGTGGGTTGGGTAGCGTGGCCCGGTGAACGACTCCCCCAGCCGCCTGACGGCAGCGGCCCGGGCCGCGGTGCCGCCCTTCCACGTCATGGACCTGCTCGCGGCCGCGGAACGGCGGCGGCGCAGCCACGGCGACCTGCTGAACCTCGTGGCGGGACAGCCCTCGACCCCCGCGCCCCGGCCGGTGCGGGAGGCAGCCCGGCGGGCCCTCGACGAGCGGGTGCTCGGCTACACCGAGGCGCTCGGGATCCCCGAGCTGCGGGCCGCGATCGCCGCGCACCACGGCCGGATGCACGGGCTGGACGTCGACCCCGAGGACGTCGTGGTGACCACCGGCTCGTCCGGCGGCTTCCTGCTGGCGTTCCTCGCCGCGTTCGACGTGGGCGACCGGGTGGCGATCGCCCGTCCCGGCTACCCCTGCTACCGCAACGTGCTCCGGGCGCTGGGCTGTGAGGTGGTGGAGCTGCCGACCGGTCCGGCCACGCGCTTCCAGCCGACCGTGGAGATGCTGGACTCGCTCGAGACGCCGGTGGACGGCCTCGTCGTGGCGAGCCCCGCGAACCCGACCGGCACGATGCTCGACCCGGAGGAGCTCTCGGCCCTGGCCCGCTGGTGCGAGGAGCACGGGGTGCGGCTGGTCAGCGACGAGATCTACCACGGCATCGAGTACGCCGCCCCGCCGCGGCACTCCTCGGCGTGGTCGACGTCCCGCGAGGCCGTCGTGTTCAGCTCGTTCTCGAAGTACTTCTCGATGACCGGATGGCGGATCGGCTGGATGCTGGTCCCTGAGGGGCTGCGCCGCCCCGTCGACGTGCTCACCGGCAACTTCACGATCTGCCCGCCGGTGCTGTCCCAGTACGCTGCGCTCGCCGCGTTCCACCCCGCGTCGTACGACGAGTGCGACGGCCACGTCGCCCGCTACGCCGAGAACCGCCGGCTGCTCCTCGACGGCCTGCCGCGGCTCGGGATCGAGAGGCTCGCGCCGGCCGACGGCGCCTTCTACGTGTACGCCGACGTGGGGCACCTGACCGACGACTCCATGGGGTTCTGCCACCGGCTGCTGGCCGAGACGGGCGTCGCGACCGCGCCCGGCGTCGACTTCGACACCGTGGAGGGCCACCGGTCCGTGCGGATGTCCTTCGCGGGCTCGCCCGAGGAGGTGGCCGAGGCGCTGGACAGGCTGGAGGACTGGCTGCCCTGAGCGGCTCGGCCGCCCGACCAGCGAGTTCGTGCTCGCGAAGCTCAGGAGCCGCGCGTCAGCGTGCCGATCGCCCGCCAGGCGGCGGGGTCCACCGCCGGGGTCCGGTGCTGCATCCAGTCGTCGCACAGCTCGATCGTGCGCCGCAGCAGGCCGACGAGCAGGTCCTCGGGCGAGGGCACCGCAGCGGCCGCGATCCCCGACACCGCAGAGTGCACGATCGCGGGAGCGCTGCGCTTGGCGAAGCTGCTCGGGCTGCCCCAGCCGATCGCGGTGAAGCCGCGGGCCCAGTCGCGGGCGTGCGGAACCTCGTCGAGGGCGGCCTGGGTGCGCGGCTCGAGGTGCTGCTTGGGCCGGCCCTCCAGGCCGTTGAGCATGCGCTCGCAGCGCATCAGGCCCACGGCCGCGACGCCCTGACGCTCGGAGGAGCAGACCGGCAGGGCGGCGAGGGCGGCCTCGCGGGCGATCCAGGCGTCCAGCCGCGGATCCTTGTCGTTGAGCCCGATGACCGACGGGATCAGCGGGGCCAGCGAGCCGCGGGCGTGGTCGCCGACGTGGTCGTTGATGTCGCGGGCCAGGGACGCGAGCAGCGGGTGCGTGCAGCGGGGATGGTCCGACCACGGCTCGCCGGCCAGGAACGACGCGAGCTCCATGAAGCAGGCGCCCTTCTTCGGGCTGCGGTGCTTGCCGCGGGAGAGCACCGGCATCAGGTCGGGAGTGCCGGTCGGCTGGGGGGTGTCGTTCCTGAGGGTCATGGCCCGCTCCGTGGGTGCAGTTCCGCGCACGGATCGGTCGTGCGCCACCGTCCGGCCAGTCTGCGCCTGTGGGTGGCCGGCAAACAAGACCCGATCACGGGTCACCCCGCGTCAGCGCCGGGTTTGCCGAGCGACCGGCGGGCAACGATGAGGACATGGTGGCGGAGGAGCCGGCCGGCGAGCGGCCGCGCACCACGTCGTCCCGCCGGCCGCCGGAATCGTGCCGCAGCACCGTGGCCGCGCTCCGCCGGGTCGCCACCGCGTCCGACCCGGGCCTGTCCCGGCTCCGGCTGGCCGGCACCACGATCGCCACCCTCGTCGTCGCGGTGGTCGTGCTGCTGCTCGGCGTCGGGCTGGTCGGCGCACCGGTCACCGTCGCGATGCCGGGTGTCGTCCTGGCGATGACCGCGTCGATGGCGGTGCGGGACTCCGCGCCCCGGGCGCAGGCGGTGTCGATCATGCTGCTGGTGCCGGCCGCGGCGGTCGCGGTGTCCCTGGCCGCAGTGGTCAGTGGCGTCCAGCTGCTCGCCGACGCGGTGTTCGTCGCCGTGGCCGTCGCCGCGGTGCTGCTGCGCCGGCTGGGACCACGCGGCCTGCCGACCGGCCTGGTCGCGTTCATGAGCTACTTCCTGTCGTTGTTCGTGCGCGTCCAGGTGGCACAGCTGCTCGTGGTGGTCGGCGTGCTCGCCGTGGCGGGTCTGGTCACGGTCGGCGTCCGGCTGCTGCTGCGGCCCCGGCATCCCGATCGCGACCTGCACCGGATGCTGCGGGCACTGGGGATCCGGCTCGGCGACGTGGTCGACGAGCTCGTCGACGTGCTCCGGGAGGGAGGGGAGGGGACACGCGCGGCCCGGCGGCTGGCTGCGCGAGTGGGCAGGGCCGCCGACACGGCGTCGATGGTCGAGCAGCACCTCGACGGGGTCGACGAGCAGCTGCTGCCGGACCTGGCCAACGAGGAGCTCGAGGTCCGGGTGTTCGACGCCCAGCTCGCGGTGGAGAACCTCGCCGGCGCGGTCGACGGCCTGCTCCGGGCGAACCACGGCGCGGTGGCCGAGCAGCGCAGCTGCGAGCGCGCGCTGGCCGACGCTCGCGCCTTCCTCGACGACCCCGCGGCGTCGCCCGGCCCACCTCGTCCGGTGCGGGGCCGGGAGGCCGCTGCGGACGGGCTCGACCTGGTCCGGTTCGACCGCGCGGTCAGGCTGGTCTGGGAGACCTGGCGTGCCGTGGTGGACCCCCGGTCCGAGGACCCGGACGCGGAGGCGCGCGAGCCGGCCCCCGCGTCCGATGCCGGTGAGGGGCCCGCCGAGGAGTCCGCGGAGCCGGCCGGCTCCGACGGCGTCGGCCGCCAGGCGGTGCAGGTCGGGATCGCCTCGGCGCTCGCCGTCGTGGTCGGGACGCAGCTCTCGTCGACCCGGTGGTTCTGGGCGGTGATCACCGCCTTCGTCGTCTACACCGGCGCGTCCACCCGCGGCGAGATCCTCAGCAAGGGCTGGCAGCGGGTGCTCGGGACGACCGGCGGCGTGGTCGCCGGGGTGCTCGTGGCCGCCGCGGTCGGCGGTCACGTCGTGGTCTCGGTGGTGCTGATCGCGCTCTGCCTGTTCCTGGCGGTGTACCTGATGGCCGTCTCGCCGGCGGCGATGATGTTCTTCATCACGACGATGCTGGCGCTCGTCTACGGCCTGCTCGGGATGTTCAGCATCGGCCTGCTGGTGCTCCGGCTGGAGGAGACCGCAGCCGGGGCGGTCATCGGGATCGTCGTGTCCTACGTCGTGTTCCCCTCGAGCACCCGGGGAGCTGCGCGCGAGGCGATCGCCGACTTCCTCGACGAGCTGGCCGACGTCGTCGACACCTCCGCGCACGACCTCACCGTCGGGTCCGACGCCCGTCCCCTCGCGGGCGACCGCGCAGCGTCCTTGCACGAGCGCTTCGGTCGCCTGCGTGACACGACCAAGCCGCTGACGGAGGGCCTCGCCGGGCTCGGGGACCGGGCCGCCTCGCGTCGTACGCTGCAGGGGCTGGCGGCGTGCGACCACCACGGCCGGATGCTGTCCCGCCTGGCCGACGCCGCACCCGGGCCGGTGCCCGACCCCGCCTGTCGGGACGCCCTGGCCGCGACCGCCACGGCGGTCCGGGCGAACGCCGACGTCCTCGCCGAGCGACTCCGGGGCGAGACGTCGGTGCAGGTGCACCCCGCCGCCGGGTGCATCGACCGGCTCGAGCAGGCTGCGGCCCTGCTGCCAGGGCGGGACCGGGCCCGGGTGCTTCGCGCGGCCCGGCACCTGCGCGCCGTCGACGGCGCCGTCGGCGCGTGCGCCCGCGAGCTGGGCGTCAATGTGGTGACCGCGTCCGAGGGCGAGCCGGTTGCGGGGCGCGGCTGACCGTCCCGGCGGGCGGGGTCGATCTCGTCCACCTGGACGAGACCAGCCGCCCGACCGGTGGCGGGGCCGTGCGATGTCGTCCAGGTGGACGGCAACCGGTCAGGCGGCGCCGGCACCTCGATGTGAGACCGGCTAGCCGCGGTGCAGCAGGTCGCGCAGGGTCGTCCCGGGCACTCTGCCGGCCGTCTTCCCTGCCGGCTGCCCCGCAGCCTGGTCCACTGGGTCGACCGTCCAGTCCGGATGCCCGGGCATCGACGGCGTGGTGGTCCCGTAGACCCACCTGGACAGGAACCCGTGCAGGTCGCGGCCCGAGACCCGGGAGGCCAAGCCGATGAAGTCCCCGGTCGAGGCGGAACGGCCCTGGTAGCGGTGGACCCAGGCCCGCTCGATGCGGCGGAA
>JAICLD010000064.1 GCA_025927595.1 Nocardioidaceae bacterium
CGGTCAGCCTGCCGCCCTCGAAGGTGGCGGCGATGGCCTTGACGGTGGCGAGCCGGTCCCGGTCACGGGCGACCGTGGCGTCGTACCACAGGATCGTGTAGCCGTGCTCCAGGTTGTGGACGAGGTACTCCAGGCGCGGCCGGTCGTCGGCGGTGTAGAACTTGCGCGAGAAGTCGGCGGGGGTCGGGTAGTGCGGGCCGTCGGCCGGCGGCGCGTCGGGGTACCTGATCGTCGTGCCGACCGGCTTGTGGTCCTGGTTGCCGGTGGCCTTGCGGGTGACGACCGCGCGGCAGCCCGCCGCGTCCGCGCTCGCGCCGAGGTCGGCGAGCGAGCCGCTGGTCAGCCTCTGCTGGCGCAGCAGCGGGACCGCCGCGGCGCCGATGATGACGACGCCGATGGCCACGCACGCAGCGATCACGACGACGGTGCGGCGCCGCTCCGAGCGCTCCTGGTCCCGCCGCATCGCCTCCACGACGGCGCGGCGGTCTCGGTCCTTGCTCGGCTTGGCCATGTCTGGGTGCGTCCTCGGGTCGGCGCCGGCTGCGGCTCGGTGGCGGCTGGGTGACGGCTGGGTGACGGCTGGGTGGCAGCCGGGGTCCGGCGAAGTCTACGGACCCGCCGGGGTGAACCGGAGCGGGTCCGCGCCCGGCTCGCCGCGCCAGCCCAGGGCGAAGGCCGCGGCTCGCAGACGTGCCGCGTCGGCGCCCCGGGCCCGCTCCGTCCCGCCCGGGACGGCGACCACCGCCCCGTCCTCCTGGCGTACGACGGTGAGGGGGCCGGCGAGCACCCGGAGCTCCTCGACCAGCTCGGCGGCCGGGCAGGGCGCCCCGAAGCCGCGGCCGGACCGCTCGTGCAGTGCCGCGAGGACCGCCTCGCGGGTGCCGAGGCCGAACAGATCCGAGGCCTCGGGGCGCACCAGCGCGGCCGCGCCGGGGCCGTGCTCGCCGCGCGGCAGCACGACGCCGGAGAGGCCGCGGACCAGCGCCGCCGGCCGGCGGTCGAGCTTGCGCTTGACCAGGTCGGCGGCCGCGGCGAGCTCGTCGGCGACCGCGGGGGCGGTCACGGCGAGCTCGTGGCCGTGCGGGTCCGTGCGGCCGCTGTGGTCGTCGAGCGGCTGCAGCCCGGCGGCGCCCACCGCGATGTCGGTCTGTCCGGCGCGCCAGGCACGGCCCGCCGTGTCGGTGACGACCACCGCGACGTTGACGCCGGCCCGTGCGGCGAGGTCCTCCCGCAGCCGCCGCGCCGAGCCGTCCGGGTCCCGCGGCAGCAGCACCACCGTGCCGGCCTCGGTGTTCGACGCGTCGACGCCCGCGGCGGCCATCACGAGCCCGTGGTGCGTGCGGACGATCGACGTACCCCCGCGTCGGGCGACGGTGCGGTCTGTCTCCTCGGCGAGGGCGCCCTCGCGGGACCCGGGGCGGACCCGCCCCTCGGCCTTGCTCAGGACCTTGCTGGTGACCACGACGACGTCGCCGTCGACGATCCCGCCGGGACCGGTGGCGCCCAGCAGGAGCGCGGCGAGGTCAGCCCCCGCACCCACCTCGCCGATGCCGTCGACCGGCAGGCACACCAGCGCCGCGACCGGCCCAGTCGTCGGCCCAGTCGTCGGCCCAGTCGTCGGCCCGGTCACCGGCGCACCTGCGCGGCCAGGTCGAGGGCGGCGCGGGCCATCGCGGCGGTGGCGTCCACGTCGGTCATCATCAGCGGCACCGACCGGCAGGCGATGCCCGCGTCGGTGACCTGCGCCACCTCGCCCGCGTCGGAGGTGTCGACCAGCCAGCCGTCGACCACCCCGCCCCGCGACCGCGCGCCGTAGTGGCCGGCGACCGCGGCCGCGCCCACCTCGACGCCGATCGCGGCCAGCAGCTGCGCCGCCATGCCGCGCACGTGGCTGCCGGCGACCACGGGGGAGAGGCCGACGACCGGCGCCCGGGTGGTCCGCACGGCCTCCCGGACACCGGGCACGCCCAGGATCGTGCCGACCGACACGACGGGGTTCGACGGCGGCAGCAGCACGACGTCCGCCCTGGTGATGGCCTCCAGGACCCCCGGCCCCGGGGTCGACGCCTCGAGGCCGACCGGGACGACCGCGTGCGCCGGCACCTCGGCGTGCAGCCGCACCCAGTACTCCTGGAAGTGCACCGCCCGCCGGCCCGACGGCTCGTCGGCGTCGTCGACGACGATGTGCGTCTCCACCCGGTCGTCGGTCATCGGCAGCAGCCTCACCCCGGGCCGCCACCGCTCGCAGAGCGCCGTGGTCACCGCGGACAGCGGGTAGCCGGCCTCGAGCATCTGGGTGCGGACCAGGTGGGTGGCCAGGTCCCGGTCGCCGAGCCCGAACCAGGAGGGCTCGACGCCGTACGCCGCGAGCTCCTCCTTGGCGTGCCAGCTCTCGTCGGTGCGGCCCCAGCCGCGCACGGCGTCGATGCCGCCGCCGAGGGTGTACATCACCGTGTCGAGGTCGGGGCACACCTTCAGCCCGTGCAGCCAGATGTCGTCGGCGGTGTTGGCGACCACGGTGACCTCGGCCTCGTCCCCGACCAGCCGGAGCAGCCCCTGGAGGAAGCGGGCCCCGCCGACGCCGCCGGACAGCACGGTGATCGAGCGGGGCGGGTCGGCGTCGGTCATGGCGGCTCCTCACGGCGGTCGGGTGGCACAGGGGACGACGCCCGGGCGTCCGCTCCCGAGTTCGGGCGTGTCGCCGCGTATAGCAGACGCGGGCTTGACGTGCCGGGTGCGACAGGCGTGTAATTCCAGCAGTGTTGTTCGGGGTTGTCCGTTCTTCGGGCGGCTCGCCGTCCAGCACCAGCGTGCAGGACAGGCCCTGGGAGAGGGCATCATCGGGACCTGCAGGGTCTCACGGGTCGAAGGGGCGAAAGCCGTGCGAGAGCTGTATCTACTCGACGCAGACGCCGAGGAGCTGGGCTGGCAGGAGCGCGCCTTGTGCGCGCAGACCGATCCCGAGGCGTTCTTCCCGGAGAAGGGTGGCTCCACCCGGGAGGCCAAGCGGGTCTGTCTCACCTGCGACGTCCGGGACGAGTGCCTGGAGTACGCACTCGGCCACGACGAGCGTTTCGGGATCTGGGGCGGCCTGTCCGAGCGCGAGCGGCGCAAGCTGAAGCGCCGCGCCGCGGTCTGACCCGACCGACACACCGACGTTGCCCGTTCGTGACCGGGCCGAGACGACCGGTGGGTAGCCTGCGCGGGTCGTGCGGCCGAGTTCTCCGGCCGCGGGTGTGCCGACGGGACGCCGGGAGGGGGCGGTGTGCGCAAGCTCGTGCGCTACCGTCCCGGCCAGGCGGCGGTGATCGTCTGCCTCGCGGCGCTGGTCACGGCGTGCGCGGCGTTCGCCCCTCTCTACGGACGGGCCGTCTCCGAGGCGGAGCTGCTGACCCAGCTGCACCGGGCCCCGGTGCAGATCTCCGGGCTGCAGCTCACGTCGGCCGGGAACGGTCCCACCACCGACGCCCTGGACCACGAGACCCTGCTGTCGCTCGTCCCCCAGCGGATCCGGGCGCACCTGCGGCCGCCGGTGCCGAGCACCTCCGTCCAGGTGACGACGTGGCCCGACGGTCCGGCGTCGTCGACCGGCCCGCTGCTGTGGCGGGACGGCGCCTGCCGGCACCTGGGCCTGCGGTCGGGCCGCTGTCCGGCACGCGGTCTCGAGATCGCCGTCAGCGCTGCCGACGCGCGCACCTACGACTGGCACGTCGGCTCCCGGATCCGGGTGGACGAGCGGGTGCTCGACGCGCTGCTGGACCCGGGCGCTCGCGGGCCGCGACCCGTGCTGCACGTCGTGGGCGTCTATGCCCTGCACCGCTCCGACTACTGGTACGGCGCCGAGGTGACCGGTCGCTCGGGCTACCCCGACCCGGACACGGGCCAGCCGCAGCACGACGACTGGCTGACCGCCCGGACCACCCTCGAGGGTCCGGCGGCGCCCCGCTGGCGTGACGCCCACACGGAGCTGGACCTGCCGCTCGCGACCCAGACGGTCGGCCTCGACGACATCGCCCGGCTGGCGCCTGCGGTGTCGAGGTTCACCGTCGACCCCGCGCACGCCGGCTCCCCGGCGGCGGCGGCGGCCGACACCGACCCCTGGCCTCCGGTGGTGCGCGCCTACTCGGGCCTCGGCGACATCGGGGCGGCCGTCGCGAGAGGCCGGGCCCAGGCGGCGGTGACGATCCCGCTGCTGACCGCGCAGCTGGGCCTCCTGGGAGTGGTGGTGCTCTGGCTGGTGCTGGGAGCCGCGACCGAGCAGCGGCGCCCCGAGGTCGCCGTGACGCGGCTGCGAGGCGGAGGCGCCCGCGGCGCGCGGCGGCTGCTGCTGCGGGAGCTGGGGACGCTGGCCCTCGTCGGGGTGCCGCTGGGAGCGGTCACGGCGCTGCTCGCGTCCTGGGTGGTGCGGCGCCTGTGGCTGCCCCTGGACCCGCCGTCCGCCGTCCGCGGCGGCTTCTGGCTCGCCGTGGCGGGTGCCGCGCTGCTGCTCGCCGCGGTGGCGTCCGCGTCGGCCCAGCAGGCCGCACGCGAGCCCGTCGTCGACCTGCTGCGGCGGGTGCCGGCCCGGAGGACCGGGTGGGGTCTCGGCGCGCTGGAGGCGGTCGTGGTCGTCGCCGCGGGCGTCGTCGTCGCCCTCTTCGCGACCGGTGGGCTGTCGGGCCCGCTGTCGCTCGCGGCGCCGTCCCTGCTGGCCCTCGTGGTGGGACTGGTGGCCGCGCACGCCCTGCTGCCGGTCACCGCGGCCGCGGGTCAGCGGCTGCTGGCGCGAGGACGCGTCGGCGGTGCGGTCAGCGCCCTCCAGCTGGCCCGTCGCCCCGCGACCCGGCGCCTGGTCGCGATCGTCACCGTCGCCGCCGCGCTGCTGGTCTTCTCCGCCGACGCCATCGTGGTCGGAGGCCGCAACCGGGCCTACGCCGCGCAGCAGGAGGTGGGCGCCCCGGTGGTGCTGTCGACCGACGCGGCCACGCTGGCCCCCCTGCGGGCGGCCGTCCGGTCGGCGGACCCCGCCGGCACGTCGGCCACCCCGGTGGTCAGCATCCGGCCGCCGGGCGAGGGCGCCACGACGACCGAGGCCGTGCTTCCCCGCGCGTTCGCACGCGTCGCGCTGTTCCCGGGACAGTCCCCGCCCGGCCGCCTCTGGCGTGTCCTCGACCCACCCGACGTGGCTCCCGTCCGGCTGGTCGGCACGTCGGCCCGGGTCCGACTGGCGTGGAGGGTCGTCGGGTCGCCCGGAGCGGCACCGGTGGGGCTCGGGCTGCGACTGCTCGGGCCGGACGGGCTCGCGCGGCAGGTGCCCGTGGGGGCGCCGGGGCGCCACCGCGGGACCCGCCTGGCCCGCGTGGGACTGCCGTGCCGCAGCGGGTGCCGGCTGGTGGGACTGGTGCTGACCGGCAGCACCGGCCGGGTGCTGAGCGGCACGGTGACCCTGGACGGGATGGTCACCTCCAGCGGCCAGCACCACCTCCTCGGGCCCGCGTCGCACTGGGGGGCCGAGCGGCGCGGCAGCGCCGGGTCGGTCTCCGCCCGGGCCTCCGGCGAGAACGGCCTCACCGTCCGGTTCCGCTCGAGCACGTCCGAGCCACTGCTGCTGCGCCACGTCTCGATCCCCCGGCGGCTGCCCGCCGTCGTCACCGGACGGCTCCCGCCCGGGTCGTCGGGGGCCGACTTCGACGCAGCGGGCCTCGACGCCGTCGACCGCTCCATGGTCCGGGTCGCGACCCTGCCCCGCGCTCCCGGCGCGCCCCGCGACACGGCGGTCGTCAACCTGGAGGTCCTCGCCCGCGACGGCACGGCGCTGGACTCGGCGGCCCAGGTCGAGGTGTGGCTCGCCCGTGACGACCCGGCGGTGCTGGGCCGGGTGCGCGACGCGCTGCGACAGCGAGGCATCGCCGTCACCGACGTCAGCCGCGTGACCGCGGCGCGTCGGGCGTTCGACGAGACGGCGGCGACCTGGAGCCTCGGGCTCGCCGCGGTCGCCGGCGGGGCCGCGCTGCTGGTCGCGGCGCTGGTGCTCCTCGTCATCACGGCGACCACCTGGCGGCTGAGGGCCCGGGACCTGGCCGGTCTCCGGATGAGCGGGCTGCGTCCGGCGCAGCTGCGCTCGATCGCCGTGGGCGAGCAGCTGCCCGTGGTGGCGCTGGCCGTGGTGCTCGGGTCGGCGTGCGGGGTCGTCGGCGCGCACCTCGCACTGCCGACGGTGCCGCTGTTCGCCAGCGCGCCGACCGTCTCGACCCTCGACCTCTCGACGGCCTGGACCGCCGTCGCGGTCGTCACGCTCGCCGCGCTCGTGGTCCTGGGCGCCCTCGGTTGGGCCGCCGGCAGCTGGGTGGCTCGCAGGGCCACCCTCGAGCGGGTCCGGGAGTCCCTGTGAGCCGCGGCCTGCCGCTGTCGACCAGGGGGCTGGTGCACCTCTACCACTCCGACGGCCACGACGTGGCCGCCCTCTCCGGCGTCGACCTGCACGTGGCGGCCGGCGAGCTGGTCGGCCTGCTCGGCCCCTCCGGCGCCGGCAAGTCGACCCTGCTCAACCTGCTCGGCGGGCTGCTGCGCCCCAGCGCCGGCCGGATCTTCCTCGGGGACGTGGAGCTGTCCAAGGTGGCGGACCGCGACGTCGACCGACTGCGCTCGCGCACCATCTCGCTGATGCTGCAGGGCGCAGCCCGCAACCTGCTGCCCTACTTCGGCGTCCGGGAGAACGTCGCCTACGCGCAGCTGGTCGCCCGTGCGTCCGGGGCGACGGACCTGCCGGAGGTCGCGCAGGTGCTCGAGACGGTCGGGATGCTGGCCCGAGCCGACGCACCGCTGGGCTCGCTGACGCCCGGCCAGCTCCAGCTCGCGGCGGTCGCGGCCGCCGTCGCGACCGAGCCGGCCGTGCTGCTCGCCGACGAGCCGACCAGCCAGCTCGACCATCGCGCCCGAGACGCCGTGCTGGACACCATCGCGCGGATCAACCGCGAGCTCGGCACCACGGTCCTCATCGTGACCCACGACCCCGAGGTCGCCTCCCGGCTGCCGCGCACCGTGACGATCCGCGACGGCAGGATCGGTGGTGAGGGCCGCAGCGGCGAGGAGTACGCCGTCGTCACCGCGGACGGGTTCCTGCCGCTGCCCGGGCACGTGCTCGACGACCTGCCGCCGGGCACCCTCGTGCGGCTGGAGCGCGACGACGAGGTGTACCGCGTGCTGCCGGTCGACCGCCGGCCAGGGACCGCACGATGAGCGTGCCGTCGGCCAGGCCGGCCGCGCCGGTGCGGGTGAGCGCTCTGCGGGTGAGCTACGGCTCCACGGTCGCCCTGGACGGGATCGAGCTCGCCCTCGGACCGGGGGACCTGGTCGCGGTCACCGGTCCCTCCGGGGCCGGCAAGTCGTCCCTGCTGTGGGCCGTGGCGGGCGCCGTCGCCCCCGCCTCCGGCAGGGTGACGGTGGCGGGCACCGAGGTGCGCGACCGGGCCCGGGCCGCGCGTCTCGGCGTCGTGGTCGTGCCGCAGGGCAACGCCCTCGCGTCCGCCCTGACCGCTCGCGAGAACGTCCTCGTCCCGCTGCTGGCGGCCCACGTGGACGCCGCCGACGCCGCGGCACGCACGGCCGCGGCACTCGCCGCGGTCGGTCTGGAGGAGTCCGGCCACCACCTCGTCGAGGAGCTGTCCGGTGGCCAGCAGCAGCGTGCCGCGATCGCGCGCGCCCTCGCCGCCGGTGGCTCCGTCGTGCTCGCGGACGAGCCGACCAGCGACCTGGACGGGGCGAACCGGGAGCGGGTGATCGCCGCCCTGCGCCGGGAGGCGGCGGCCGGTGCGGTCGTGCTGATGTCCACGCACGACCCGGACGCGGCGGCACAGGCCGACGCCGAGCTGGCCCTCGACGAGGGGCGGATGACGTGGCGGAGGTGCCGCTAGTCCTCGTCGGCGTCGTAGCGCGGATCGATCTCCTCGGGCGGCCTGCCCAGCAGCTCGCCGAGCTGCTCGACCAGGACGGTCAGCACCATCGCGGTCAGGTCGCCCCGGGTCTCCGACCGCAGCTCGATCGGCCGGCGGAACAGCACGAGCCGGGTCGGCCGGCCGCCCGATCCGCGTACCAGGGACGCGAGCGGCACCGTGTCGGTGCTCCAGTCGTCGGGCAGCATCGGGGTCTCCTCGACCGCGAACTCGACGAGTCCCAGCTCCGAGCGCCAGCGTGCCTCCAGCTCGCGGACCAGCGACAGCACGATGTCGTCGAAGGCGGCCCGAGGGCTGCGCACGGCCGGGACGCCGGTCGGGGCCAGCGGCCCGGGCAGCAGGGCGGGGCCGCGCATCCCGCGGCCGCGACGGTCCCGTCGCCGGCCGGTCCGCGGCGCCGCGAGGGCACCCGCCGTCGCCGGGTCCCGCTCCGGCTGCTCCCCCCGCGACACCACTCCGCGAGCCTAGCCGCCGGCGTGTCGCACGGGGGGTACCGTCTGCCGCGTGAGTCCCACCCGCCGTTGCTCTCGAACCGCCTGCACGCGGTCCGCGGTGGCCACCTTGACCTACGTCTACTCCGACCAGACCGCGGTCCTCGGCCCGCTGGCCACCTACGCCGAGCCGCACGCCTACGACCTCTGCGAGGCGCACAGCGAGCGGCTCAGTGCGCCCCGTGGCTGGGAGGTGCTGCGCCTGGCCCCGGACGCCGACGCCTACGGCCCGTCGACCGACGACCTGCTCGCGCTCGCCGACGCCGTGCGCGAGGCCGCCCGTCCCGTCCCGCAGCCGCAGGGTCCGGCGGTCGAGGCCGCCGGGCCGCCCGGGCGCGAGGTGGGCCGGCGCGGCCACCTGCGCGCGGTCCCCACGCCGGAGGCCTGAGCCGCCGACCGCGGCCGGTAGGGTGCGCCCATGCCGGACCAGCGCCAGGACCAGCCCGCCACCACGTCGGCGCGGGCCCTCGCCGCGGTCTTCAAGGCGTACGACGTCCGCGGGACCGTCCCCGAGCAGGTGGACGAGGACCTGGCCCGGGCCGTCGGCGGCGCCTTCGTCGCCGTGACCGGCAGCGCCCGCGGAGGGGTCGTGGTCGGTCACGACATGCGGCCGTCCTCGCCCGGACTGGCCCGCGCGTTCGCGGACGGCGCGACCCGGGCCGGTGCGGACGTCACCGCGATCGGCCTGGCCTCGACGGACCAGCTGTACTTCGCGTCCGGGCACCTCGGCGTGCCTGGCGCGATGGTCACCGCGAGCCACAACCCGGCGCGCTACAACGGCATCAAGATGTGCCGCGCGGGAGCCGTGCCGCTGGGCGCCGAGACCGGCCTGGCCGAGGTTCGCGACCTCGTGGCGTCGGGCGGGGTCCCGGCCGCCGACCGGGCCGGGTCGGTCACCGAGCGCGACGTCCTCGACGACTACGCCCGGCACCTGCTGGCCCTGGCGCCGGTGGCCGGCCGCCGCCTGCGGGTCGTCGTGGACGCCGGCAACGGCATGGCGGGACACACCGCCCCCGCGGTCCTCGGGCGGCTCGACCTCGACCTGGTCCCGCTCTACTTCGAGCTCGACGGCACCTTCCCGCACCACGAGGCCAACCCGATCGACCCCGCCACCCTGGTGGACCTCCAGGCGCGGGTGCGGGAGGTCGGCGCGGACGTCGGCCTGGCCTTCGACGGCGACGCCGACCGGTGCTTCCTCGTCGACGAGCACGGCGAGGTCGTGAACCCGTCGGCGGTGACGGCGCTGATCGCCTCCCGCGAGCTCGCTCGGGTGCCGGGCGCGACCGTGATCCACAACCTGATCACCTCACGGGCCGTACCGGAGCTCGTGACCCGCCTGGGCGGCACGCCGGTCCGCACCCGGGTCGGGCACTCCTTCATCAAGGCGACGATGGCCGAGACCGACGCCGTCTTCGGCGGGGAGCACTCCGGGCACTTCTACTTCCGGGACTTCTGGCGCGCCGACTCCGGCATGCTCGCCGCTCTCCACGTGCTGGCCGCTCTCGCCGCGACCGACCGGCCGCTGTCCGACCTGCTGTCCGGCCTCACGCCGTACGCCGCGACGGGCGAGCTGAACTCCACGGTGCCCGACCCGGACGACGTGATCGCCGAGCTCGAGCGTGAGTACGCCGGCCGCGCCGGCGTGAGCGTGGACCACCTCGACGGGCTGACCGTCCGTCACGGCGACTGGTGGTTCAATGTGCGCGCGTCGAACACCGAGCCGCTGCTGCGGCTGAACGCCGAGGCCGGCGACCGGGCCACCCTGCAGCGACTCCGCGACGACGTGCTCACCAGGATCAGGAGACACCGATGAACCTCGACCCGACGCTGCTGGACCTCGTGGTCTGCCCGGACTGCCGCGGCGCCCTGGCGGTCGACGAGGCGGCGGAGGAGCTCGTGTGCACCGCCTGCGGGCTGGCCTACCCGGTGCGGGACGACATCCCGGTGCTGCTCGTCGACGAGGCGCGCCGGACCCGCCGGCCCAGCGACGAGACGGCGTAGCCGTCGTGGCCGCGCCCTTCGACGACGCGCGCCTGGACGACGACGCGGCGCTGCGGTCCGCGGACCCCGTCCTGCGGTCGCTCGCCGAGGCCGGCGCGCGGGTCCGCCGGGAGGCCGGTGAGGCGGCGGACGCGATCGCCGACGCGGTCCGCACGGCCGCCGGCGGCACCCGTCCCCGTGCCGTCGTGGCCGCCGGTCCGGACTCGCGGCTGCTGCGCGCGGTCCTCGAGCCCTGGTGCCCGGTGCCGTTCGTGGCCTGGCCGGGACCCTCGCTGCCGGGCTGGGCCGGCGCGCTGGACCTCGTGGTGGTGCTGGCGCCCGAGGGCGCGGACGCCGGCTCGGCCTCCGCGGTGGCCGAGGCCGTCCGTCGCGGCTGCCAGGTCGTCGTTGCCTGCCCGCCGGGGTCGCTGGTGGCCCGGCACGCCGTGGGCCGCGACTGCACGGTGCTGGCGTGCGGGTCGGGCGACCAGCTGGCCACCGCGGTCGTGACCCTGTCCCTGCTGCACCGGCTCGAGCTGGGGCCGGCCGCCGACCCGGAGTCGGTGGCGGAGGCCCTCGACGAGGTCGCGATCGCCTGCTCCCCGCACCGGGACCTGTCGGTGAACCCCGGCAAGCTGCTCGCGATCGCGCTCGCGGACGCCACCCCGCTGGTCTGGGGAGGATCCGTGCTGGCGGCGCGCGCCGCCCGCAGGGTGGCTGAGTCGCTGCGCCGGGCCAGCGGACGCAGCGCCCTGGCCGGCGACGCCGAGCACCTGCTGCCGGTGATCGCCGCCGCCCCGCTCCCCGACCCGTTCGCCGACCCGTTCGCCGACCCGGTGGAGGGAGACGGCGACAGGCGGCCGGTCCTGGTCGTCCTCGACGACGGGGCGCAGAGCGCCGTCGGCGTCGAGGACCGCGCCCGGCTGGAGGCGACCGCCCACGACCACCGGGTCCGGGTCGAGACGGTCGCCGCGGAGGCGCCGAGCGAGGTGGCGCGCTACGCGGCCCTGCTCGCCACGGGCCGCTACGCCGCCGCCTACCTGGCCGTGGGCATCGCCCGGATCTGACGGACACGAGAAGGAGAGCCATGTCGACCGAGGGTGGCACCAAGGCGGTGCTCGCGGCGCTGCTGGCCAACACCGGGATCGCCGTCATGAAGTTCCTGGCGTTCGCGCTGACCGGTGCGTCGTCCATGCTGGCCGAGGGCATCCACTCCGTCGCGGACTCCGGCAACCAGCTGCTCCTGCTCCTCGGCGGTCGGCGGGCCAGGCGCTCGGCGACGCCCGAGCACCCGTTCGGCTACGGCCGCGAGCGCTACATCTACTCGTTCCTCGTGGCGATCGTGCTGTTCTCCGTGGGGGGCCTCTTCGCGCTCTACGAGGCCTACCACAAGGCCCACGACGTGCACGCGGGCAAGCACGACGAGCTGCTCGAGGGCACCTGGTGGTGGGTGGCGATCGTCGTCCTGCTCGGCGCGATCGCGATGGAGGGCACCTCCCTGCGCACGGCGGTCCGGGAGAGCGAGCACACCCGCGGCACCGCGTCGTGGGTCGAGTTCATCCGCCGGGCGAAGTCGCCGGAGCTGCCGGTGATCCTCCTGGAGGACTTCGCGGCGCTGGTCGGCCTCGTGCTGGCGCTGCTCGGTGTGGGCCTGACGAAGCTGACCGGCAACGGCTACTTCGACGTGGCGGGTACGGCGGGCATCGGACTGCTGCTGGTGGGGGTGGCGGCGGTCCTCGGCGTGGAGACCAAGAGCCTGCTGCTCGGGGAGGCGGCCAGCCCCGAGGCGCAGCGCCGGCTGCGCGAGGGGCTGGAGCGGACGGAGGGCGTCGAGGGGGTGATCCACATGCGGACGATGCACCTGGGACCGGACGAGCTGCTCGTCGGCGTCAAGGTCGCGGTCCCCGCGACCGCCGACGCCGCCGCGGTGGCGGCGAGCATCGATGCGGCGGAGCGGGCGATGCGCGCGGTCGAGCCCGCCGCCCGGGTGATCTACGTGGAGCCGGACATCTACGTCGCCGAGCACCGCACCGACCCTCGCCCCGCGCCGGGGCACTGAGCCGGGGAGCGGGGGGAGGCGCGGGTACGCTGGGGACGCCGTCCACCGGGCACCCACGCGCCGCGACCATCGCGCACCGGCAGATGCCGGCCGGGGACCACCCGCCAACGACACGCACCACGACAGGACACGAGGGACTCACCAGATGCCATCCCCGACGGACTTCAAGGTCGCCGACCTGAGCCTGGCCACCTACGGACGCACCGAGATCCGCCTCGCCGAGCACGAGATGCCCGGCCTCATGGCGATGCGCGAGCGCTACGGCGACTCCAAGCCGCTCACCGGCGCGCGCGTCGCCGGCTCGCTGCACATGACCATCCAGACCGCCGTGCTGATCGAGACGCTGGTCGCGCTCGGCGCCGAGGTGCGCTGGGCCTCGTGCAACATCTTCTCCACGCAGGACCACGCCGCGGCCGCGGTCGTCGTCGGCCCCGATGGCACGCCCGAGGACCCGAAGGGCGTCCCGGTGTTCGCCTGGAAGGGCGAGACGCTGGAGGAGTACTGGTGGTGCACCCAGCAGATCCTCGACTGGCCCGGCGACGAGTTCGCGAACATGATCCTCGACGACGGCGGTGACGCGACCCTCCTGGTGCACCTCGGCGTCCAGGCGGAGAAGGACGGCCAGGCGCCGTCGGCGGACTCCGCGCAGAGCGCCGAGCAGCGGGTGATCTTCTCGGTGCTCGCCGAGTCCCTCGAGGCCGACGGCAGCCGCTGGACCAGCGTCGCCAACCACCTGCGCGGCGTGACGGAGGAGACCACGACCGGGGTGCACCGGCTCTACGACATGATGCGTGAGGGCTCGCTGCTGTTCCCTGCCATCAACGTCAACGACTCGGTGACCAAGAGCAAGTTCGACAACAGGTACGGCTGCCGGCACTCGCTCATCGACGGCATCAACCGCGCCACGGACGTCCTGATCGGCGGCAAGGTCGCCGTCGTCTGCGGCTACGGCGACGTCGGCAAGGGCTGCGCGGAGTCGCTGCGCGGCCAGGGTGCTCGCGTGGTCGTCACCGAGGTCGACCCGATCTGCGCGCTCCAGGCCGCGATGGACGGCTACCAGGTCGCGACGCTGGAGGAGATGCTGCCGACCGCGGACATCGTCATCACCGCCACCGGCAACAAGGACGTCGTCACCGTCGACCAGATGTCCCGGATGAAGCACCAGGCGATCGTCGGGAACATCGGCCACTTCGACAACGAGATCGACATGGCCGGCCTGGAGTCCTACCCGGGGGTC
>JAICLD010000136.1 GCA_025927595.1 Nocardioidaceae bacterium
CCTCCCAGATGTGCTCGGCGCGCTGGCTGACCGAGTACATCGCCCCGCGCGGGGTCTGGATCACCTTGCCGGCACCGACGATGATCTGTCGGGTCACCAGGAACGGGATCAGCACGTCGGCGAGCTTGGCGAACTCGCCGTGCCGGCTGACCAGGTAGTTCTCGTGGCAGCCGTAGGAGTTGCCGGCGGAGTCGGTGTTGTTCTTGAAGAGGTAGACGTCGCCGGCGATGCCCTCGTCGTGCAGCCGGCGCTCGGCGTCGACGAGCAGCCCCTCGAGCACCCGCTCCCCTGCCTTGTCGTGCGCGACCAGGTCGACGATGTCGTCGCACTCGGGGGTGGCGTACTCCGGGTGGCTGCCGACGTCGAGGTAGAGCCGGGCGCCGTTGCGCAGGAAGACGTTGCTGCTGCGGCCCCAGGAGACGACCTTGCGGAACAGGTAGCGGGCGACCTCGTCCGGCGAGAGGCGTCGCTGCCCGCGGAACGTGCAGGTGACGCCGTACTCGTTCTCGATCCCGAAGATCCGGCGGTCCACATCGCCACCCTAGGCGCACCGGGCAACCGGGCGCAGCCGACTCGCGCAAGTGGCCGCTCCCTGCGGGCGCGCCGCCTTGTGGCGGATCCGCGCGGCCTCAGCCGGCCTGCGGCTGCAGGGAGGGGCCACCTTCGCGCCCACGGAGCCGGGTCCGGAACCGGTCCTGCCCCTCGGCGTGGAACAGGCTCTCCCGGAGGATCCCGAGCCAGGGATCGAGCCGGTCGACGCGGTGCCGACGGCCCAGCGTGGCGTCGGCCTCGCGCAGGACCGCCTCGGGGCGGTGCAGCAGGTCCGCGGCGGTGTAGCCGCGACGTCTCCAGCCCGCCGCGAGCAGGGCCCGGTCACGGCGCAGGTCGTGGCGGTGGGCGGCGGCGTCGCGGTGCACGGCTCCGTCGTACTCGTGGAGCATCCGGGAGCCGACGACCCACAGGTCGCCGCGGGCGACGAAGACCCCCTCGTGGCGGACCTCGTGCTGCGGGACCACCGGGATCCCGCAGGCGCGGTGCAGCACCCGCAGCACCGACTCCCAGGGCGACTCCGAGCGGCCGTCCATCCAGGTCAGCGCCCGGTTGAGCGCCGCGGCGCCCCAGCGTCGGCGGGCCGAGGCGGCGGCGAGGTCCTCGGGCGTGGCCAGGCCCTGGTGCAGCGCCGAGTCGCCGAGGACCACCAGGTCGAGCAGGGAGAGGTCCCGCGCACAGGTGAGCAGGACCTCGGCCACGGTCGCCACCCGCAGGCCGCCGCGCCACACCGTGGCGACGGGCCTGGTGTGCCGCATGACCAGCAGCTCGGGCCTCTTCGGACGGGTCTCACGCTTGCTCATGCTGACGAACACGGGCAGCCGGGACGGCAGCGGCGGCAGCCACAGGCCGTGCAGCACGGCCCCTGTGACGTGCGTCAGGCATCCCGTCGCCGGGAGCACCTGCTGCCAGGCGAGCAGGTCGGCCCGCAGCACGTCCGCCTCCCCGTCCCGTCGGTAGAGCCCGAAGCCGACCTTCTGCCAGCCGCGACGCCGCACCTCACCGACCACCACGTCCCGCTCCACCCGCATGGCAGGCACCGTCGCGCGGCGCGAGCGGCGCGACAAGGACCACCCCGCGAGCTGTGGACGACCGCGCGGCGCGGAAGTGGCCGATCCCCGTGTCGTACGCCGCCCGCCGGATGTGGCCATCGGCCACAAGCCCGCGCCGGCGCCGGGATCGGCCACCCCGAGGCCCCGGGAGGCGCGAGGGTCAGCCGGTCAGCCGGTCAGCCGGTCAGCCGGTCAGCCGGTCACCCGGTCACCCGGTACCGCGTGAGCATCCCTGCGGCGATGTGGTCGTTGACGTGGCAGTGGAACAGCCAGGTTCCCGGGTCGTCCGGCACCATGTCGGCCGTCACCATCCCGGCGGGGAGCAGGCTGACCACGTCCATGCGCATCCCGTTGACGGTCACGTCGTTGCCGTGCCAGTGCGGGGTGTGCAGGTCGACCTCGGTGCCCATGCTCATGACGTACCAGCGCACGTGCGAGCCGCGCCGCAGCGTGACCACCGGCTGGTTGCCGTAGACGTAGCCGTTGACCGAGTGCATGAGGTTCGACTCCTCGAAGCCCTCGTCCTCGGGGTCCGGGTCGCCCTCGGCGTACTCCTCGGTGTTCGGTCCGAGGTAGGGACTCTGGTTCTCGTTCATCACCGAGAACATGTCGAACACCTCGCGGTCCACGTCGACCGGGCTGCCGTCGGCGCGCGCCATCCCTCGACGGGTGACGACCATCGGCCCCATCAGGCCGGCGTTGGTGTCCGCGACCTCGTCGGCATGGGAGTGGTACATCCACATCACCGAGGAACCGTCGCCGGGCCCCGGGCCGGCCCGTTCGGGGACCCGCCACACGTAGGTGTGCCGTCCGCCGGTCGGCACGCCGTCGTCGCCCTTGTCGGCCGCCCGGGTCCCGTCGGCGTACGGCGCTCCCTCGCTGTCCTTGGCGTAGAACACGCCGTGCGGGTGGACGGTCGTCGGGAACGAGCACGCGTTGCGGAACACCACCTCGATGGTGTCCCCCACCTCCGCGCGGATCACCGGACCCAGGACGCCGAGGTAGCGCTCCCGCGCCGGACGGACGGCACGGTGGGCGAACGTCCGGTCCGTGTAGCCGCGGTACAGGCACTTGCGGTACGTCGACCCGATGCGGCCCGGCCCGGACTTCACGAACACGTCGGCGACGTCGTCGAACGGCTTCCCGGTGATCTGGTTGTGGCCCGAGGGCGCGTAGTTCCAGGCGACCTCGTCGGCGCTGATGTAGTAGGTGCGGGTCACGCCGTCACCGGAGAAGCGGGCGCCGCCGACCTTCGCCCAGTAGGCGCTACCGGTGCTCGTCATGCCGGCCATGCCTGCCACGCGGGTCATGCCGGTCATGCCGCGCCCCTGCGCCGCCCCGGCGGCCATCACGGTCGCGGACACGCCGAGCAGCAGGCTCAGGGCCGCCACGGGCGCGGGCCAGCGTCGGGAGGCCCGCCGCCGACCGTCGCGCGCGAGCAAGGTCCCTGCGGCGATCGCGGCCAGGACCAGCTCCGCGGCGACCGCCACGATCCCGAGCGGGTTGGCCCAGTCCCCGACGTCGTCACGGGCCTGAGGGAGCGGCACCGACCGGCTCACGACGTACGCCACGACGGCGCCGCCGCCCACCGACAGCGCGGCCCGCCACACCCACCGGTGCGCGCGGGTCACCAGGAGCACGGCCAGCACGGTGCACGCCAGCTCGAGGAGCAGGAAGGCGACGCCCAGGTAGGGCGCCTCAGCCAGGTGCTCCCGGGTGATCGGCACGTGGGCCGCGGCCGCCACGAGGGCTGCCGCCGCGGCCAGGAAGCGGTAGTCGGAGTGCTGAGCGGGACCGCTGCCGATCAGCCGGCGCCCCTCGGAAGTGTCCATGCCCCGGTCCCGTCTCACGTCGGTGGTCCCGAGAGCGGGAGCGTTCGGGACCCCTCGGTCCCTGCCTGCCCGCTGTCGACCGTAGAACGGGACGCTCGCGCGCGACATGCTCCCGACGGGTCACTGGCAGATGGTCTCGTCGGTGAGATGGGGCACCGGACGGACGTGAAAGTGGCCCATCCGCGCGTCGTACGCCGCCCTCAGCACGCGGGCATCGGCCACACGCCGGGGGCCCCGCAGGGATCGGCCACTCAGGAGACGGGCGGTGCGACAGGGGCGTCGGGGTCGGCCGCCGGCGCCTCCGGCCCGTCGGACCCCGAGCCGTCGGACCCCGAGCCGCCCGAGCCGCCCGAGCCGCCCGAGCCGCCGTTGCCCAGGATCGTGCGCAGCTGCCCCGCGGTGATCCGGCGGAACTTGCGCTGCTGGACGCGGGTGCGGTCCAGGGCCGCGACCTCCAGGTTGCCCGAGGGGATCTCGCGGGGCTCCCCGTCCCCGCGCCCGAGCGCGGCAACGGCCACCCGGATGGCGTCCTCGAGGCTGCCGCCGGGCCGGTAGTGCTCCTTCAGGTACGTCGTCGGGGGCTCCGCCGCGCCGCCCATCACCGCGAAGCCGTGCTCGTCGGCGACCTGACCGTCGTAGGTGAGCCGGTAGATCTGGTCGTCCTCGGGCCGGTCCCCGACCTCGGCGACGAAGAGCTCGACCTCGTAGGGCTTCTCCCCGCCGCTGGAGAAGATCGTGCCGAGGGTCTGGGCGTAGGCGTTCGCGAGCCCGCGCCCGGTGACGTCGCGCCGGTCGTAGGCGTAGCCGCGCATGTCGGCCAGCCGGACGCCGGCGATCCGGAGGTTCTCGAACTCGTTGTAGCGTCCGACCGCGGCGAACGCGATCCGGTCGTAGATCTCGCTGACCTTGTGCAGCGCCTGCGACAGGTTCTCGGACACTAACACGATGCCGTCGGCGTACTGCACGACGACGAGCGACCGGCCGCGCGCGATGCCCTTGCGGGCGAAGTCCGCCCGGTCCTTCATCAGCTGCTCGGGCGAGACGTAGAACGGCATGCTCATCGGAGGCGTCCTCGGTGGTGGGGCCGGGCGGGGGTCACGTCAGCGGGGCGGCGGGGCCGTCGGGGCGGCCCATCCGGGCGGCGATCACCCGGTCGGCGACCTCGGCGACCTCGGGGTCGGGCAGCCGGCGGTAGCCGTCGGCGGTGATCACGCCGACCACCGGGAAGATCCGGCGGGTCAGGTCCGGGCCGCCGGTGGCCGAGTCGTCGTCGGCGGCGTCGTACAGCGCCTGGACGAGTGCGGTGACGCAGCCCTGCTCGTCGAGGTCCTCGCGGTAGAGCTTCTTGAGCGAGCCGCGGGCGAACAGCGAGCCGGAGCCGACCGAGTGGAACGCCGTCTCCTCGTAGCGGCCGCCGGTGACGTCGTAGGAGAAGATCCGGCCCTGCTCGGCCAGCAGGTCGTAGCCGGCGAACAGCGGCACGACCGCGAGACCCTGCATCGCCATGCCGAGGTTGGAGCGGATCAGCGCCGCGAGCCGGTTCGCCTTGCCGTCCATGGACAGCGTGGTGCCCTCGATCTTCTCGTAGTGCTCGAGCTCGGTGGCGAACAGCCGCACCATCTCCACCGCGATGCCCGCGGTGCCGGCGATGCCGACCGCGGAGAACTCGTCGGCGGGGAAGACCTTCTCGATGTCGCGCTGGGCGATGATGTTGCCCATCGTGGCGCGCCGGTCCCCGGCCATCACCACACCGCCGGGGTAGGTGGCCGCGACGATCGTGGTGCCGTGCGGCGCCAGGTCCGCGGCGCTGCCCTCGGGGAGGGCGCGACGGCTCGGCAGCAGCTCGGGGGCCTGCTCGGAGAGGAAGTCGGCGAACGACGACGAGCCGGTCGCGAGGAACGCGTGGCCCAGGCGGGCTTCGGCCACCGGCTACTCCCCGCCCTTCTGGATGAACGCCTTGACGAAGTCCTCGGCGTTCGTCTCCAGCACGTCGTCGATCTCGCCGAGGATCGCGTCGATGTCCTCGTCGAGCTGCTCCTTGCGCTCGGCGACGTCGCCCTGGGGGGCGGCCTCGGTCTGCTCCTCGGTCTCCGAGGACTTCTTCGGTTGCTTGTGCTCCTGTGCCATCGCGGACCTCCTGGGTGCGGGCCTCGGCGTCTGGGATGCCGCGTCGGGACCGGCCTACGCCGACGACCCTACCGAGTCAGCGCGGCGAACAGGTCCTCCGCCGTGTCACAACGGTCCAACAGCTCGCCGACGTGGGCGCGGCTGCCGCGCAGCGGGTCGATCGTCGGCACCCGCTGGAGCGACTCGCGCCCCGGCAGGTCGAAGATGACGGAGTCCCAGGACGCCGCCGCGATCCGGTCGGAGTACTTCTCCAGGCAGCGGCCGCGGAAGTAGGCCCGGGTGTCCTGCGGCGGGTGGTGCATCGCGGCGACCACCTCGTCGTCGTCGAGCAGACGGTCGATCCGGCCGAGCCGGACCAGCCGGTGGTAGAGCCCCTTGTCGGGGCGGACGTCGGAGTACTGCAGGTCGATCAGGTGCAGCTTGGCGTCGTCCCAGTCCAGGCCGTCGCGGTCTCTGTACTGCTGGAGCAGCCGGAGCTTGGCGACCCAGTCCAGCTCGCGGGCGCAGAGCATCGGGTCGGTGCCGAGCCGCTCCAGCACCGACTCCCAGCGCTCCAGCACGTCGCGGGTCTGGGCGTCGGCGTCGGCGCCGTACCGGTCCTCGACGTACTTGCGGGCCAGGTCGAGGTACTCCAGCTGCAGCTGTACGGCGGTGAGCCGCCGCCCGTCGGCCAGCGTCAGCAGGTGTCGCAGCGTCGGGTCGTGGGAGACCTCGTGCAGGGTGCGGACCGGCTGGTCGACGGCGAGGTCGACGCCGATGAACCGGTCCTCGATCATCGCCAGCACGAGCGAGGTGGTGCCGACCTTGAGGTAGGTCGACACCTCGGACAGGTTGGCGTCGCCGATGATGACGTGGAGGCGGCGGTACTTGTCGGGGTCGGCGTGCGGCTCGTCGCGGGTGTTGATGATCGGCCGCTTGAGCGTCGTCTCGAGGCCGACCTCGACCTCGAAGTAGTCGGCGCGCTGGCTGACCTGGAAGCCGTCGCGTCGGCCGTCCTGGCCGATCCCGACCCGCCCGGCGCCGCAGACGACCTGGCGACTGACGAAGAACGGGCTCAGGTGCCGGACGATGTCGCTGAACGGCGTCGACCGGCGCATCAGGTAGTTCTCGTGCGAGCCGTAGGACGCGCCCTTGTTGTCGGTGTTGTTCTTGTAGAGCGAGATCGGCGCCGCGCCCGGGATCGCGGCAGCGAACCGGGTCGCGTCGAGCGCGATCTGCTCCCCCGCCTTGTCCCACATGACGACGTCGCGCGGGTTCGTGCACTCGGGCGTGGAGTACTCCGGGTGCGCGTGGTCCACGTAGAGCCGGGCGCCGTTGGTGAGGATCACGTTGGCCAGGCCGAGGTCCTCGTCGGTCAGCTGGGTGGGGTCGGCCGCCTCCCTGGACATGTCGAAGCCCCGTGCGTCGCGCAGCGGGGACTCCTCCTCGAAGTCCCAGCGGGCGCGGCGGGCGCGCAGGGTGCTGCTCGCGTAGGCGTTGACGACCTGCGAGGACGCCACCATCGGGTTGGCCGTCGGCTGTCCCGCGACCGAGATCCCGAACTCGGTCTCGGTGCCCATGACCCGCCGCACGCTCATGGATCGGAGCCTACGCGTCCGCCTGCGGCACCATGGCGTGCGTGTCCGAGATCGTCGCCCTCGTCGACCGCACCGGCGCCGTGGTCGGCTCCGCCGAGCGGTCCGTCGTACGACGCGAGAACCTGCTGCACGCGGCGACGGCGGTCCTGGTCCGGGACGGACAGGGCCGGATCTACGTGCACCGGCGGTCCCCGGACAAGGACTGGGCACCGAGCCACCACGACGCGGCGGCGGGCGGCGTGCTGACCCTCGGCGAGGAGCCGGAGGCCGCCGCGGCACGGGAGCTGGCCGAGGAGCTGGGGATCACCGGCGCCGAGCTGCGACCGTTGGGCGTGTCGGTCTACGAGGACGACACCACGCGCTGCGTCGAGCACTGCTTCGAGACGCGGTGGGACGGCGTCATCCGCCACGCCGACGGCGAGGTGGTCTGGGGCGCCTGGATGCCGCTGTCCGAGCTGGCCGGGCACCTGGCCGACCCGGACTGGCTCTTCGTGCCCGACACACGGGCGCTGCTGGCGCGGCTCGCGCGCCGCGGCGTCGGCGACTACGGAGCGCTCAGCGTCGCCGGCGGGAGTCGCGCGTGAGCCGCTGGGTGCCGGGCTCGTGCCAGCGGTCGGAGATGCCGCGGGCGCCCCACGCGAACGCACCGACGAAGACGACGAGGACGACGGCCAGGGCCACCCAGAACAGCATGGCTCCAGGGTAGGTCAGGGTGAGCTGGGGCCGGGGCCGGTCTCTCCGTTGAAGGCCGAGCGTGCCTTGCCCTCGGCGCCACCGCGGTCGACGCCGCGCTGGATGTCGGGGCCCGGCCTCGCCCTGCCGCTCGTCCACCACGCGATCCCGGACAGCGCCGCGACGACGCCTGCGGTGACCAGCCAGAACATGTGCTCTCCTCGGGGGGTGTCGCGCCGAGGGCTCAGAGGTACTGGCCCGTGTTGGAGACGGTGTCGATGGACCGTCCCGGCTCGGTGCCCTGCTTGCCGGTGATGAGCGTGCGGATGAACACGATCCGCTCGCCCTTCTTGCCGGAGATCCGGGCCCAGTCGTCGGGGTTGGTGGTGTTCGGGAGGTCCTCGTTCTCCTTGAACTCGTCGACGCACGCCTGGAGCATGTGCGTGACCCGCAGGCCCTTCTGGTCGTTGTCCAGCAGGTCCTTGATCGCCATCTTCTTGGCCCTGTCGACGATGTTCTGGATCATCGCCCCGGAGTTGAAGTCCTTGAAGTAGAGGACCTCCTTGTCCCCGTTGGCGTA
>JAICLD010000155.1 GCA_025927595.1 Nocardioidaceae bacterium
ACGAGCGCGGCCAGCAGCCGGCGCGCCTCCTCCTCGGCGGGTGCGGTCAGCGCGGACATCACCGGTCGGCCGGCGTCGCGGCCCCGGCCCACGGTGGCCGCGCACCACTCCCGGCCGGGTCGGGCCGCGACGAGCGCGAGCAGCTGCACCCACGCCCGGAGCCGGTGCCGCGCCCCGAGCCGGGAGTACTCCACGCGCACCACCCGCTCGTCGTGCACCCCCGGCACCGTGCCCGCCACCCGCACGCCACCGGGCAGGTCGACGGAGACGTCGACGGCGTCCGCGTCGCCGGCCCGCAGGCCGGCGGTCCGGTCCACGAGAACCTCCACCTCGTGGGCGACCGGGGCGACGACGGCGTCGCCGAGCGCGCCCGGGGGCAGCTCGCCACGCAGCCGCTCCGCGCGGACCGCGTCGTCACGGCCGACGCCCGCCAGTCCGGCGCGCAGGACCCGGTCGCCGACGGCCCACAGCGCCAGCGGGCCCACCTCGACGGGGATCGCGTCGTCGCCCTCCTCCTGGTCGCCGGGCGTCGCCAGCCCGAGCCGCTGGCGCAGGAAGCCGCGAACCGGGTGCTCGAGGAACCGGGTCAGGTCCTCCAGCGACACCACGTCGGTCGGCGGCGGCTCGGGCAGCGGCCGGTCCAGGAACGGACCACGCGCCGCGCGCGGCCCGCGCATCGCCGCGGCCCCGGCGTACGACGCCGTGTCGAAGCTGAGCACCCCCGCCTCGCCGAGCGCCCCCGCCACGAAGCTGCGGGCGTCGAAGGGCTGGAGCGGGTGCCGGACCAGCACGGAGGAGGCGTCGCCGGTCATCCGTGCGACGA
Source organism: Nocardioidaceae bacterium (assembly GCA_025927595.1). GTDB lineage: Bacteria > Actinomycetota > Actinomycetes > Propionibacteriales > Nocardioidaceae > Nocardioides_B. The sequence continues at coordinate 824 of JAICLD010000155.1, forward strand.
CGTCGAGCAGCTCCCCGAGCGGTACGGCGGGCGGCCGCACCGCACCGGTCCGCTCGTCGGCGCCGGTGTAGAGGACGACGAGCCGCTCGCCGGCCGCCAGGACCGCGTCGAGGAAGAGCTGACGGTCCTCCGCGCGCGGGTCGCGCTCGCCGACCAGGGGCGTGCGGGCGAGCACGTCGTCGCCGTCAAGGCGCGTCGCGCGAGGGAACACCCCGTCGTCGAGCCCCAGCAGCACGACGGTGCGGTGCGGCACGGAGCGCATCGGGAGCATCGTGCACATCGTGAGGTGGCCGGTGCGGAAGTTGGCCCGCGTGGGGCGTCCGCGGAGCCGGTGCGCCAGCAGCGAGCGCAGGTCCGGGAGTCCGAGCGGCACCGTGGCACCGCGGGCGCCCGCCGCGACGAGGGCGTCGCCGAGCTGCCGCCGGGCCTCGGTGAGCTGCCACGCGTCGGCCGGTGCGACGTCGGTGAGGTCACCCACGGCCGTGACGAGCGCCTCGACCCACGCGGTCAGCGGCTGCTCGCGGCGCAGCGCGGCGACCGCGAGCGCCAGCCGGTCGAGCAGCTCGGCGAGCCGCCCGGCGAGGTCGACGTCGTTGCTGTCCACGTCGTCGAGCGGGAGGGCCAGCCCGAGGGTGCGCAGGCCGGCCTCGTCCATGGCGGCGCCCACCAGGATCCGGTCGAGGCCGGCCCGCCAGGTGTTCTGGCGCACCGAGGAGAGGTGGTACGGCGCCCGGGCGTCGGCGTCGAGGCCCCAGCGCACGCCGGACCTGCGGACCCAGTCGCCGGCGAGCTCGAGGGCGTCGTCGTCGAGCCCGAACCGGCGACGCACCGGCGGCATGGCCGCGAGGTCGAGCACCTCCGACGCGGTGAGTCGGGCGTCGGCGAGCTCGAGGAGCCGGGCCACGACGGTGAGGACCGGGTTGGTCTGCCGCAGCGAGCGGTCCGCCAGGCGCACCCGCAGCCGGTGCCCGGGATGCTCGTGACCCCGGTCGAGCGGTGAGCCGGGGTCGGCGCCCTCCAGGGCACCCAGGTCGTCGAACGCGGCGGAGACCAGCGGTGCGTAGGTCTCGATGTCGGGACACATCACCACCACGTCACGCAGCTCCAGCGACGGTTCGTCCTGCAGCATCCCCACCAGCAGCTCGCGCAGCACCTCCACCTGGCGCTGGCGGCCGTGGCAGGCGTGCACCTGCACCGACCGGTCGCCGGGGCGGAGGGCGACCGCCGTGGGCTCGCGGTCCTCACGGACGTCGCGCTGCAGCGCCGCGAGCAGCGTGTCGGAGCCGCCCTGGTCCGGAGGTGGGAGGTAGCCGTCTCGACCACCCGCCTCGCCCGCGCCGAGCCGCAGCTGCATCTCCCGCGCGTCGCGGGCGCACGAGCGCAGCAGCGGGTGCACCGGCAGGTCGGCGGTCTCGTCGTACCGGCGTGGCGGGGGCACGGGGCCCGGCGGCTCCGTGGCCACCGGGTCGCCGACGTGGTCCCGCATCCGGTCCCAGAGCCGGTGCGAGGAGTGCGGCAGCCACAGGTGGACCTCTCGGTGAGCGGCCAGCGCACGGAGGACCTCCAGCTGCTCGGTGGTCACCCGCGTCGGGCCGAACAGCGACAGCCGTTCGGGGAGGGCGAGCTCGCCGGGCCGCTCCACCAGCCGCCGGCACGCGGGGCCGAGCCGCTCGGCCGGGCTGTCCGTCCCCACGGCCGCCCGCACCCGTCGCCACAACTCGGCCTGCCACGCCAGGTCGGGCTCCAGCGTGCCGCCGGCCCCGTCGGTGTCGCGGCCCGCGGCCCAGTCCCGCAGCATGGCGGGTCGCTGGGCGGCGTACCCGCAGAAGAGGCCGGCGAGCTTCTGGGCCACTGCCGCGCGGCGGCCGGCGGAGCCGGTGTCGCCGAGCAGGCCGAGGTGCCGGCCCAGGGTGGCGCACCACTCCTCGGTGCGGCAGTCGTCGACGACCTCGAGGACGACCCAGGTGAGCCGGCGCTCCGCCCAGGGGTCGTCGCGCGGGTCGACGCCGGTGCCCGCGGCGAGGGCCTCGCCGACCAGCCGGCCCGGCGAGGGGAACAGCACGTTGGCGCACACCCCGTCCGTGGACGGGTCACCGCCCTCGCCGGTGCCCAGCGTCGCGGACAGCGTCTGGGTGATCCACCGCTCGACGCCCCTGGTCGGCACCGCGACCACCTCGGGGGTGAACGGGTCGGCCGGGGCGTCGCGCAGCACCGTGGCGAGCCCCTGCACCAGCACGTCCGCGCGCTCGGAGCGGTGCACCCGCAGCGTCACCCGGCCTCCCGTCGTCGACGTCGCCGCCGACCAGGGCGACGCGGCGACCCTACCGACAGCCACCGACGGTCACCGACGACGGTGTGTCGACCGTACGGGGCGGGTCATGTCGTGGCACCGCGATGGCTGCGCCGGGCCCCGCGTACGCTCGCCCGGTGCTTCCTGCATTCATCTGGGGCGTGGTCGCCGCCGTCTCGCTGACCATCGGCGCCAGCCTTGCCCTGCTGCGGGACTGGCGCTCGGGCCTGATCGGCGGGGTCATGGCCTTCGGTGCGGGCGCCCTGATATCGAGTGTCGCCTTCGAGCTCGCCGAGGAAGGGCTCCGGCTCGGTGGCCCGGTCTCCGTCGCCGTGGGGCTCGCCTCGGGCGCCTTAGCCTTCTTCCTCGCCGACCGGGCCGTCAGCAGCATCGGTGGCCGCTCGGGTGGGGGGTCCGCGGGCCTGCCGTTGGCGCTGGGATCTCTCCTGGACGGGATCCCCGAGCAGGCCGTCCTCGGGATCGGCCTGGCCACCGGCAAGGGCATCAGCGTGGCCCTGCTCGTGGCCATCTTCATCTCGAACCTGCCCGAGGCGATCGGGTCGGCCAGCGACATGCGCAGCGCCGGCAAGTCGCGGCGCGACGTCCTGACCCTGTGGGCGGTCGTGACCGTGGTGTGCGCCCTCGCCACCCTGGGTGGCTACGCACTCGCCCAGTCGGTGGGGGGCCACGTCAAGGCCGGCATCGACGGCTTCGCCGCCGGCGCGTTGCTGGTGATGCTGGTCGACTCGATGGTCCCCGAGGCGAAGGCGAAGGCGGGCAACCGAGCCGGGCTGGTCACCGTCCTCGGCTTCGCGGTCGCAGCGGGACTGTCGAACCTCACCTGACCGGGAGGCGCGCTCAGCGCCAGCCGAGCCCGGGCGCGACGTGGCGCAGCAGCGCCTCGATGACGTGCGCGTTGTACTCGACGCCGAGCTGGTTGGGGACGGTGAGCAGGAGCGTGTCGGCGGCCGCGACGGCCTCGTCCTCGGCCAGCTGTTCGACCAGCTGGTCGGGCTCACCGGCGTACGTCTTGCCGAACCGCGCGGCACCTCCCTCGAGGTACCCGACCTGGTCCTGGCTGCGGGTCTCCTGACCGAAGTAGGCCCGGTCCAGGTCGCTGAGGAGTGGGAAGACGCTCCGGCTGACCGAGACCCGAGGGTCACGGTCGTGACCTGCGGCCGTCCACGCGTCGCGGAACCGTTGGATCTGCTCGGCCTGCAGCCGGTGGAACGGCACGCCGGTGTCCTCGGTGAGCAGCGTCGAGCTCATCAGGTTCATGCCCTGCTCGGCGGCCCACTCCGCGGTCCGCCGGGACCCGGCTCCCCACCAGATCCGCTCGCGCAGCCCGGGTGAGTGCGGCTCGATGCGCAGCAGTCCCGGCGGGTTGGGGAACATCGGCCGGGGGCTCGGTTCGGCGAACCCGTCGCCGGTGATCACCTGGAGGAACACCGCGGTGTGCTCGCGGGCCATGGCGGCGTGGTCGGAGCCGCCCTCGGGCTCGTGACCGAAGTAGCGGAAGCCGTCGACGACCTGCTCCGGGGACCCGCGGCTGATGCCCAGCTGGAGCCGGCCGCCCGCGATCAGGTCGGCGGAGCCGGCGTCCTCGGCCATGTACAGCGGGTTCTCGTAGCGCATGTCGATGACGCCGGTGCCGATCTCGATCCGGCTGGTCCGGGCCCCGACGGCCGCCAGCAGCGGGAACGGGCTCGACAGCTGGCGGGCGAAGTGGTGCACGCGGAAGTAGGCGCCGTCGGCACCCAGCTCCTCTGCCGCGACGGCGAGGTCGATCGACTGCAGCAGGGCGTCCGAGGCCGAGCGTGTCTGCGAGTGCGGCGACGGCGTCCAGTGGCCGAACGACAGGAACCCGATGCGCTTCATGACGCCATCGTGTCGGATCCCACCAACGGGGTGCGGCGAACCGGCCGCACCGCGCGGAACGCGGGAGCCTGCCTGACAGACGCATGCGGCTGGGCATCGAGCCTGATGTCGTCCACCTGGACGATGTCGAACGCGGAGCCCGGCGAAAGCGGCGTCGTTGTCGTCCAGATGGACGAAAACGGAGCCTGGGTCGCGAGGGGCGAGCTCGACCCCTCAGCGCTCGGCGGCGCGGACCGCGTCAGCGAGCCGGTGGACGGCCTCGCGCAGCGCCTGCTCGGCGTCCCACCCTTCGGCGCGGGCGGCGACGACCAGCGCCAGCAGCCGGTCCCCCGGCGACCCGTCCGGTTCGGCCGGGGAGACGCCCACGCGCGCGGCTCGGCCGACGACCTTGTCCGCGAGCGCCAGCGCGGGGAGCGCGAGCGGGACCCCCTCGAGCACCGACGTCCGACCCTTCTCCGCGGCCTTCAGCGCCTCCCAGTTCCGGTCGACCTCCGCGGCGTCGGCGACCTCGAGCCCGGCGAAGACGTGGGGGTGCCGGTGGACGAGCTTGTCGACGATGCCGGCGGCGACGTCGTCGATCGTGAAGCCCTCCGGGCCGCGCTCGGCCGCGACCCGGGCGTGGAAGCAGACCTGCAGCAGCAGGTCGCCGAGCTCCTCTCGCAGGTGCACCAGGTCGCCGGACTCGATGGCCTCCAGGGTCTCGTAGGCCTCCTCGAGCAGGTACGGCGCCAGCGACCGGTGCGTCTGCCCCCGGTCCCACGGGCACTCGGCGCGCAGCCGGTCCATGACCTCGACGAGGTCGAGCAGCCGGGCCCCCTCGACGTCGTACGAGCCGTGCAGGAGACGCACGCCGTCCCCTCCACCGCCGAGCGCCGAGGTCAGCTCCTCGGCCTCGCTCCGGGAGGCGAGCCACACAGCGTCAGGGCCGGACCCGGTGACCGCCGCCGCCCACTCCGGCGACCCGAGGGGCGCCTCCGGGAGGCCGACCTGCTCGACCCGGTGCCCGGCCTCCTCGACGGCTCGGGCCAGGGGATCGTCGGTGCACGTGGCGAGCCGCCGAGGGGCCGAGGCCACCGTGGTCCACGCGGTCCAGGTCAGCAGTGCGGGGGCGACCCGCGGGCTGGTGACGAGGACCGTCAGCGGCACGCGCTCAGCTGCACTTCTGGCTGGCCGGCAGCGAGGCCACCCAGCTGCTGGAGGGCTGGCCGCCCTTCAGCGACTGCGTCGCCGCGGTCGCGTGCGCGGACACCGGCACGGAGAGCGAGCCGCCGGCCGGCTCGATCTGGCCCTTCGCGTACGACCCGTAGCGCGGGTCGACGCTGACGTCGAGGTGCTTGCGGACCCACGCGTCGCGCGCCTTGGCGCCGGCGTCGTACGCCTTCTGGTCGGTGATCGACGAGACGCCCTGCCGGCGCAGCTCCTGGCGCCCGACGGCGACCAGCGTCAGCTGTCCCTCGACCAGCTCCCGCAGCCGCTGCACGAGCACGGCCCGGCGGTCCGCCGGGACCTTGTTCAGCGCGGCCTCGTTGGAGGACAGGAACGCGGAGACCTGCTCCTGGTCCGGCTCGACGCCCTGGGCGCGGCCGAACTGGCGGGACAGCGACGCCTCCACGAGGTTGCGCAGCGCGCTCTCGCGCACGGTCCGGCTGGACACCGCCTGGGCCACCTGCCCGTTCGCGGACGCGGTGGGGTCGAAGCACAGGGCGCGGGCGAACGAGTCCACGTCGCCGCTGCTGATCCGCTGCGAGCCCACGACCGCGGCCGCACCGGGGTGGGTGCCGCACGCCGACAGCGCCAGGCACGTGGCGCCGGCCACCATCAGCCGGGTCAGCCGGGTCAGCCGGGTCAGCCGGGCCAGCCGGGTCGACCTGCGCTGCGTGCGGGATCGGGTCACGACGGGGACTCCTGTCTCGTTCAGCTCGGCGCGCCGGCCGGCACGCGGTCGATGACCGTGTCGATGACGCCACGGGCCCAGGTCAGCAGCTCCTCGTCGCGGAGCGGCCGCCCGCCCACGACGGCGGTCGTCGGGCGGGGCACGAGCATCGTACGCAGGGCGGCCTTGACGATGCTCCCGGGGTAGAGCCGGCTCAGCCGTACCGTCGTGGACTCGGCCAGGTCGACGGGGGCGAACCTGACGTACTTGCCGGCGACGGTCACGTCCGTCAGGCCGGCCTGGCGGGCCCGGCCCCGGAACCGGGCCACCTCCAGGAGGCTGGCCACGGCGGCGGGCGGCTCGCCGTACCGGTCGAGGAGCTCCTCGCGGATCAGCGCGACGTCCTCGTCGCCGCGCACCTCCGCCAGCCGCTTGTACATCTCCAGGCGCAGCCGCTCGCTCGGGACGTACTCGTGCGGCAGGTGGGCGTCGACCGGCAGCTCGATCCGCATCTCCGGCTGCTCGGCGGCGCCGTCGCCGCGGAACTCGCTGACCGCCTCGCCGACCAGGCGCACGTAGAGGTCGAACCCGACGTCGGCGATGTGCCCGGACTGCTCGCCGCCGAGCAGGTTCCCGGCACCGCGGATCTCGAGGTCCTTCATCGCGATCGCCATCCCGCCGCCGAGGTCGGAGTGCTGGGCGAGCGTGGCGAGCCGCTCGTGGGCGGTCTCGGTCAGCGGCTTGTCCGGCGGGTAGAGGAAGTAGCCGTACGCCCGCTCACGGCCCCGACCGACCCGCCCGCGCAGCTGGTGCAGCTGGGAGAGGCCGAACGTCTCGGCCCGCTCCAGGATCAAGGTGTTGGCGTTGCTGATGTCCAGGCCGGTCTCGACGATCGTCGTGCACACAAGGACGTCGAACTTCTTG
>JAICLD010000229.1 GCA_025927595.1 Nocardioidaceae bacterium
CCCGACCCGCCAGGTGTCGAGTCGCGGACGCGGTCGTGGCGACGGCGTGGGAGTGGGAGTGGGCCGGGGGCGGACCGTCGCCGGTGGCGCCGTCGTGGCCGGGCTCGTCGCGGGACTCGTCGCGGGACTCGTCGCGGGACTCGTCGCGGGACTCGTCGCGGGACTCGTCGCGGGGCTCGTCGCGGCGCGGGACGACCGTGCGGGACCCGCCGGCGACGAGCAGCCCGCCAGCAGCAGCACGGCGACCACCGCCGCGACCGGCCGGCTCAGAGCAGCCGCCGGTCCGACGCCCACCGGGTCAGCTCGTGGCGAGAGGACAGCTGGAGCTTGCGCAGCACGCTGGAGACGTGCGTCTCGACGGTCTTCACCGAGATGAACAGCTCCCGGGCGACCTCCTTGTAGGCGTAGCCGCGGGCGATCAGCCGCATCACCTCGCGCTCCCGCTCGGTGAGCCGGTCCAGGTCCTCGTCGACCTGGGCCACCTCGATCGTCCCGGCGAACGCGTCGAGCACGAAGCCGGCCAGCCGCGGTGAGAACACCGCGTCGCCGGTCGCCACCCGCTCGATCGCCGCGACCAGCTCCGGTCCGGTGATCGTCTTGGTGACGTAGCCGCGCGCGCCCGCGCGGATCGTCCCGATCACGTCCTCCGCGGCGTCGGAGACCGAGAGCGCGAGGAACCGCGTGTCCGAGAGACCCGGGGTCGCGGGGCGTCGGGACCCGATCCTCCGCATCACCTCGGCTCCGCCCCCACCGGGCAGGTGAACGTCGAGCAGCACCACCTCGGGCCGCAGCGCGGTCACGACCCGGACCGCCTCGTCCACGTCGGCCGCCTCCCCGAGCACCGAGACGCGCCCGGGCTGGGCGGACAGCTCCGCCTTCACGCCGGTGCGGAACATCGCGTGGTCGTCGACGACGACGACGGTGCGGGCGCTCATCGGTCCTCCCCCGTGCCGGTGGTGCCGACCGCCGGGGTGGTCGCCGGGACGGGGGACGACGACAGCGCCGACGACAGCGCCGTGGACAGCCGCACCTCGGTGCCCTCCCCGGGGGCCGTCCGCACGGTCGCGGTGCCGCCGTGCCGGCGCACGCGGTCCTCGATGCTGCGGCGGACACCGAGCCGGTCCTCGGGCACGCCGGCCGGGTCGAAGCCACGGCCGCGGTCGCGGACGAAGACCTCGACGACCCGGTCGCCGCACTCGGCGTAGACGTCCACACGGGGCGCGCCGGAGTGGCGGGCGGCGTTCGCCATGGCCTCGCGGGCCGCGAGCAGCAGCGGCCGCACCCCCTCGGTGACCGGGGCGTCGGCGACCACGACCACCTCGACCGGGACGCCGTGGGCGTCCTCGACCTCGGCGGCGGCCGCCTTGAGCGCTCCGGCGACGGACGTCTCGGCGGCCGGCTCGTCGCCGTACAGCCAGGACCGCAGGTCCCGTTCCTGCGCCCGGGCCAGCGTCGCCACGGTCCGTCCGTCCTCGGCGTGCCGCTGGATCAGCGCGAGGGTCTGCAGCACGGAGTCGTGCAGGTGCGCGGCCAGGTCGGCCCGCTCCTGCGAGCGCACGCGCGCGGCCCGCTCCTCGGAGAGGTCCCCGACCAGCCGGAACAGCCACGGACCGATCACCAGGGCCAGCCCGGCGACGCCGAGCACCCCGGCGACGACCACATCGCGGGCCACCCCCGCCTGGCCGGTCTGCACGGCGAACAGCGCCAGGGCGGCCAGCAGCAGCCCCACTCCGGCGGCGAGCCGGGCGTACGACGCGACGCCGCCCCGGCCCACGACGGCCCGCACGAAGTCCACGCGCCCGGAGCTGTCGAGCCACCGTTCCCGCTGGGCCTCGTCGGCCTGCCGCCACAGCACCGCCAGCCCGACCACACCGAGCAGCATCGGCCAGAACAGCACCGAGCTGCCCAGCACGCCCTGGGCGAGGACGACCACGCCGAGCGCGACGGCGGCGACCGCGACCAGGGGACCCATGTCCCGCACCCGGCGCGAGCGGCGCGGCCGACGGCCCGACCGGGTCGCCGCCTCCAGGCCCGGCGCCGACTCCTCGAGGTGGCTGTCGGTCGGCAGCACCAGCCACAGCCCGGCGTAGACGGCGAGCCCGAAGCCGCCTACAGCGGCGGCGAGCAGGAAGCCGACCCGGACCGGCAGCACGTCGACGCCGAGGTGCCGCGCGAGCCCCGCGGCGACGCCACCCACCCACCGGTCGTCGGTGCTGCGGTACGCCGTGCGGGGACCGGTCATCCGGGGCTGGGCCGAGGTGCTCATCGCGTCCATCGTCTCACCGGGCGGGGACCGGCGCATGAGTGCCGACCCTGGGCCGACCCTGAGCCGACCCCGGCCGGGACCCGGGGTGAGCGGCGCAGGATCAGGGTGGTCCCCGATGGTGCCCGGCGCCCGGCGACCGCAGGATCGTGGACATGACCGAGACACCGCAGCACACGCTCGCCGACGAGCAGCCACCGTTCCCACCCACGTCCGCGCGGGGCCCGTTCGCGGGTCGTCGCGGGCCGCTGCGCCGCAGCCTCACCGACCGCAAGGTGGCCGGTGTCGCCGGCGGCCTCGGGCGGTACCTCGACATCGACCCCACCATCGTCCGCGTCGTCCTCGTGGTCATGTGCTTCTTCGGGGGCGCGGGCTTCGTGGCGTACGGCGCCGCGTGGGCGCTGGTGCCCGAGGACGGCCGCGAGGAGGGGAACATCCCGCTGACGGCCGGGACCCGCAACGCGCTCCTCGTCGCCGCGGGCGTGGTGGCCCTGCTGCTGCTGCTCGGCGACGGCATGGGCGGCATCGGCTTCCCGTGGCCGGTCGTGGTCGTGGGGGCCGTCGTGCTCGCGGTCGTCGTGCTGCGCGACCACGACCGGCCCAGGGCAGGCGCGCCGGTGCAGCAGGTGCAGCCGGGCGTCCCGCCCACCGAGCCCTCCCCGTTCCCCCCCGGCCCGCCGCCCCCGCCGTGGACGCCGGCCGGACAGGTGCCGCCCCCGCCGCAGCGCCCGGGGCGGACCCGCCGCGGCCCGCTGCTGTTCGGCTTCACGCTGGCGCTCGTCGCGCTGGCCCTCGGCGGCCTCGGCCTGTACGACGTCGCCGGCGGAGACGTCGTCGCCTCGGCCTACCCGGCCCTCGCGCTGGCGGTCGTCGGCCTGATGCTCGTGGTGGGTTCGGTCGTCGGCCGCGCCGGGGGGCTGGTGCTGCTCGGCCTGCTGGCCGCGCTCGCCCTGGCCGTCACCTCGGTGGTCCACGCCGTCGGGGGGCTGGACCAGCCCAACGGCGAGCGGCTGCGGGCCGTCCCGCTGCACGCCGTCGACGTCCCGCAGTCCTACGAGATCTCCAACGGTCGGGTCGTCGTCGACCTCAGCCGCCTGCGCGACCCCGGCGCCCTCGACGGCCGCAGCCTCGACGTCCGGGCGGGCGCCGGCGAGCTGGTCGTCGTCCTCCCGCACGGCCTGCGCACCGACGTCGGCGCCGAGATCAGCGGCCCCGGGCAGATCGACCTGCCGGGGCGGACCACGGGCGGCATCGACTCCACCGCGGACCGCACCGTCGGGTCCGGATCCGGCCTGTTCACCCTCGACACCCACCTGTTCGCCGGTCACATCGACGTGAGGAGCCCCCGATGAGCCAGGACCGCGCCACCCACCCGCTCAACGTCAGCTACCTGGTCGTCGGCCTGGTCTTCCTCGGCATCGCCGGGTCCTGGGCCCTGCGGGCCGCCGGCCTGGTGGACGCCTCCGACGTCCGCTGGCTGGTGCCCGCGGTCCTCGTCGTGGCCGGCGGCGTCGGCCTGGTCGCCTTCGCGGCCAAGGGGATGACCGGGCGCCGTACCGACGAGCCGGCCGACGACGACGTCACGCGGGACCTCGGGGACGACCTGCGCGGCGGGGACCTCGAGGACCTCGGCTGAGCCCGGCCTGCCGGCCCCGGTCACTCCGCGAACGTGTTCGGCCGGCGCCAGGCCCGCTCGAACGGCAGCCGCCACGCGTGCGGGGCGATCAGCTGGTGGATCGCGTTGGGACCCCAGCTGCCGGGGGCGTAGCTGCGCACCGGCGGCGGGCTGTCGACGAGCTGGGACGCCTTGTCCCACAGCTCCTCGATCCCGTCGGCGGTCGTGAAGAGCGTGTGGTCGCCCCGCATCGCGTCGTGGATGAGCCGCTCGTACGCCTCGAGCACCGCGGCCGACCGGCCGGTCTCGTGGGTGGCGAACTGCATCGACAGCTTCTCGAGCTTCATCCCCGGGCCGGGGCGCTTGCCGTAGAAGGACAGCGACATCCGGGACTGGTCGGCGAGGTCGAAGGTCAGGTGGTCCGGCCCCGCGGCCCCCACGCCGGAGCCCGCGGGGAACATCGTCCGCGGCGGCTCCTTGAACGCGATCGAGATGATCCGGGCGCCCTCGGCGAGCTTCTTGCCGGTCCGCAGGAAGAACGGCACCCCTGCCCAGCGCCAGTTGTCGATCTCCACCTTGAGGGCGATGAACGTCTCGGTGTCGGAGTCGTCGGAGACCTCGGGGAGGTCCCGGTAGCCGATGTACTGGCCGCGGACCACGTTGTTGGGGTCCAGCGGCCGCATCGACCGGAACACCTTGAGCTTCTCCTCGCCGATCGGGTCCGGCGCCAGGGCGGTCGGCGGCTCCATCGCCATGAACGCCAAGACCTGCATGAGGTGGGTGACCACCATGTCGCGGAACGCGCCCGTGGACTCGTAGAACTGGGTCCGCATCTCCAGGCCGAGGGTCTCCGGGACGTCGATCTGCACGTGGTCGATGAAGTTGCGGTTCCAGATCGGCTCGAACAGGCCGTTGGCGAACCGGAACGCCAGGATGTTCTGGGCGGCCTCCTTGCCCAGGAAGTGGTCGATGCGGAAGATCTGCTCCTCCGCG
>JAICLD010000283.1 GCA_025927595.1 Nocardioidaceae bacterium
GCTGGCCGTCGACTACCGGCGCCCGCCCGAGCACCGCTTCCCCGCGGCGCCGGACGACGCGGACGCGGCGCTGCACTGGCTGCTGGACCGGGCTCCCTCGCTGGGTCTGGACCGCGCGCGCGTCGTCGCCGTCGGGGACAGCGCCGGCGGCAGCCTGGCCCTGGTCGCCGCCCTGCGCAACCCCGGCGCCCTGGCGGCGACCGTGCTGGTGTACCCCTTCCTGGACCCGGCGACGGCGGCTGCGTCGTACGCCTGGACCGACGGGGGGCTGAGCCGGGACGAGGCCGCCTGGTACTGGCGGCAGTACGCCCACGGTCCCGAGGACCTCACCGACCCCGACCTGGCGCCCGCCCACTCGACCCGGCTCGACGCCTGCCCGCCGACCCTCGTCCAGGTCGCCGAGCACGACGTGCTGGTCGAGGAGGACCTCGACCTCGCCCGGCGACTGGCGGACGCCGGCGTGCCGGTCGAGGTGCGCTCCTACCGCGGCATGGTGCACGGCTTCTGGCGGCACCCCGCGCTGTTCGACGCCGCGGCGGAGGCGCTCGACGACATCGCCGCGTTCCTGCGCGAGCGGGTCTGAGAGACTGCGTCCCATGCGCGTCCACCTCGGATCCGACCACGCCGGCCTCGAGCTCAAGGAGCACCTGCTCGGCTGGCTCGCGGACCGGGGCTACGAGGTCGTCGACCACGGCCCGTTCGTGCTCGACGCCGACGACGACTACCCGGTGTTCTGCCTGCGGGCGGCCGACGGCGTCGTCGCGGACGCCCAGGACGGCGTGGACGCCCTCGGCGTGGTGATCGGAGGGTCCGGCAACGGCGAGGCGATCGCGGCCAACAAGGTCCGCGGCGTGCGCGCCGCGCTCGTCTGGAGCGAGGAGACCGCTGTCCTCGCCCGCCGGCACAACGACGCGAACGTCGTCTCGGTCGGCGGTCGGATGCACGCGCTTAGCGACATGGTCCGGTTCGTCGAGGTGTTCCTCACCACGCCCTTCTCCGAGGAGGACCGGCACGCCCGGCGGATCGCGATGCTGGCGGACTACGAGAAGACCGGCAACCTGCCGCCTCTGCCCGACTCGGCGCTGCAGCACGGCGACCGGCCCGGCGATGCCTGAGGGGCACACCCTCCTGCGGCTCGCGCGCGCCCTCGACGGCACCTTCGGCGACCGGGTCGTCGCCGTCAGCAGCCCCCAGGGACGGTTCGCCGACGCCGCCGCGCTGCTCGACGGCACCCGCCTCGAGCGGGCCGAGTCCTACGGCAAGCACCTCTTCGTGGACTTCGAGCAGGAGCGGTGCGTGCACGTGCACCTCGGGCTCTACGGCAAGCTCCTGGTCACCGCGGGTGCCGCCCCGCCGCCCGTCGGGCAGATCCGGCTGCGGCTCGTCGCCGACGGCTCCGACGGTCGCCCCCCGTCGTACGGCGACCTGCGCGGTGCGACCGCCTGCGAGCTGATGACCGCGGCCGAGCAGCGGCAGCTGCTCGACCGGCTCGGCCCCGACCCGCTGCGCCCGGACGCGGACTGGACCCGCGCCTGGGCGCGGGTGGCCGGGAGCCGGGTCCCCGTCGCGGCCCTGCTCATGGACCAGTCCGTGCTGGCCGGGGTCGGGAACGTGTACCGCGCAGAGGTGCTGTTCCGGCACCGCCTGGACCCGATGCGGCCCGGGCGCTCGCTGCGCAGGTCCGTCTTCGAGGAGCTGTGGGCCGACCTGGTGGCGCTGATGGCCGACGGCGTCGCGCGCGGCCGCATCGACACCGTGCACGCCACCGGGGTCCCCGGGAGGGCGGACCGGCTGCGTGACGTCGACACCCACGGGAGCCCGGTCTACGTCTACCGACGGCAGGGTGGGGCCTGCTTCGTGTGCGGTGCCACCGTGCGGACCCAGGTCCTGGCCGGCCGGAACCTGTTCTGGTGCCCGCGCTGCCAGCCGCGGTTCCGCTCGCGTGGGCGAACCGGCTGAGGGCGGCGCCTCGGACCACTATCGTCTGGGGACCATGCAGACACGCGAGGCCGCCCCGGCCGCCCCGGCCGCCCGGGCACCACAGCGGACAGGGGCGACGGCGCTGGCACGGCGCGACGGAACCACGCGCCGGCTCGGACGGGGCTGGAGCCGCGGCATCCGCCGGCTGCGGGAGTCGGGTCTCGTCCCGGCCCTGCTCGTCGCGGCGGCCAGCGTCCTGATCGCCGTCGTGGAGTACAACGCGCCCAAGCTGCCCCTCGTGGCCCTCCTCGTCCCGATGGTCGTCGCCAGCCAGGTGCTCGCGCC
>JAICLD010000112.1 GCA_025927595.1 Nocardioidaceae bacterium
AGCGCTGGTTCTCCTCGGCCGGCCCGCTGATGATCAGCGGCGTGCGGTCCTCGTCGATGAGGATCGAGTCGACCTCGTCCACGATCGCGAAGCTGTGCCCGCGCTGGACGCACTCCTCCAGCGAGTTCGCCATGTTGTCGCGCAGGTAGTCGAAGCCGAGCTCGTTGTTCGTGCCGTAGGTGATGTCGGCGGCATAGGCCTCGCGGCGCTGCTCCGGGGTCATCTCCGGGAGGATCACGCCGACGGTGAGCCCCAGGAAGTGGTGCAGCCGGCCCATCCACTCGGCGTGGTAGCGCGCCAGGTAGTCGTTCACGGTGACCACGTGGACCCCGTCACCGGACAGTGCGTTGAGGTACGCCGGGAGCGTGGAGACGAGCGTCTTGCCCTCACCGGTCTTCATCTCGGCGATGTTGCCGAGGTGCAGCGCCGCGCCGCCCATCAGCTGGACGTCGAAGTGGCGCTGCCCCAGGACCCGCTTGGCGGCCTCCCGCACGGTCGCGAAGGCCTCCGGCATCAGGTCGTCGAGGGTCTCGCCCTCGGCGAGCCGGCGCCTGAACTCGACGGTCTGCCCGCGCAGCTCCTCGTCCGTCATCGCCACGAAGTCGTCCTCGATGACGTTGACGGCCTTGGCGATCGCCTCCAGCTGACGGATGATCTTGCCCTCGCCGATGCGAAGGATTCTGTCGAGGATGGCAGGCACGAGCGTCGACTCCTGTGTGCAGGCGGTGAGGTCCCGGCGGCTCCCCGTCGGGACCGGGGCGCGCTGGTGGGGCTGCGACCCCATCCGTCATCGTAACCGGCTTCGAGAGCCTCGCGTCGGTCGCCGCCGATTCGCGTCGCTGCCGGCCGTCATCGTGGTGACGGGGACCGGGCAGGGGATCCGGCTCCGGCGCTGCCGGGATCGGCGGTGGCACGGCTCCACCGTGGCGTCGCCCGCGGTCGCCCTCAGCCGTCCTGGGCCGTGACGGCGAGCTCCAGCGCGGGAGCGAGGTCCCCGTGGCGTCGTACGACGGTCGCGTCGAGGTCGAGCCAGCCGGCCAGCGCGCGCAGCTCCTCGGCCAGCTCCACCGCGGTCCCCGACGGCGCGCCCGGCTCGGCGAACGACCCCAGGACGTGCAGCGTGCGGGTCCTGCGGTCGGCCCGGAGGTCGACCCGCCCGACGACCCGGTCTCCGAGCAGGAACGGCAGCACGTAGTACCCGTGCACCCGCTTGGGAGCAGGCACGTAGATCTCGATGCGGTAGCGGAAGTCGAAGAGTCGCTCCGTGCGGGCGCGCTCCCACACCACGGGGTCGAACGGCGACAGCAGCGCGCGCGCGTCCACGCTCCGGGGCAGCCGTGCCTCCCGGTGCAGGTAGGCGGGGCGGTCCCAGCCCTCGACGCGGACCGGCAGCAGCTCGCCGTCCGCCACGAGCGTGGCGAGCGCCGGCCTCGCGAGCTCGGGGCGCATCCGGAAGTAGTCGCGCAGGTCGTGGGCGGTGCCCACGCCGTGGGCGACCGCGGCCCGGCGCAGCAGCTCCCGCGACGCCTCCTCCACGCTGGGGACCGGGGCGTCCAGCAGCCCACGGGGCAGCACCCGCTCCGGGAGGTCGTAGCGCCGCTCGAACTGCGGTGTGCGCCCCGCGACGGCCAGCTCCCCGGCCAGGAAGAGATATTCCAGCACCCTCTTGGTCTCCGACCAGTTCCAGCCCCAGTGCTCCCGTGACCGCGGCAGCCCGTCGTCGAGCTCGCGGGCCGTCGAGGCGCCCCGTTCGGCGATCTCGGCCAGCAGCGAGGCCACCAGCTCCCGGCGCTCCGGGAGCCCCACCCACTCGTGCCCCTCGACGCGGTAGGCCTGCATCCGGTGCCGCATGTGCGGCCACAGCTCCACCGGCATGAACGCGGCGACGTGCGCCCAGTACTCCACGACCCGGCGCGGCGGGCGCTCGGACGCCCGGCGCAGCAGCTCGGTGTCGTAGGGACCCATCCGGGAGAACAGCGGCATGAAGTGCGCGCGCTGCAGGACGTTCACCGAGTCGATCTGCAGGACCGCAGTCCGCGCCAGCGTGCGGGTGAAGGTGCGCATCGTCGCCACGGTGTGCCGGGGGTCGCGGAACCCCTGCGCCGCCAGCGCGACCCGTCGGGCCTGCGAGCGCGACAGCGCGGTGACGGGGCGGCGCGGCATGGCGCCCATCCTGCCAACCGGCACCGACGCTGCCGCCCCGGCTCGACCCCTCGCGAGCCTAGACG
Source organism: Nocardioidaceae bacterium (assembly GCA_025927595.1). Classification (GTDB taxonomy): domain Bacteria; phylum Actinomycetota; class Actinomycetes; order Propionibacteriales; family Nocardioidaceae; genus Nocardioides_B. The sequence continues at coordinate 2,229 of JAICLD010000112.1, forward strand.
TTGGGGATGTCGAGCAGCTTCTCGCGCACGGCGTACATCACGGCCTCCATGCGGGAGTGCAGCTGGAGCTTCTCCAAGATGTTCCGGACGTGGTTCTTGACGGTGTTCTCGCTGATGAACAGCCGCTTGGCGATCTCCCGGTTGTTCAGCCCCTGGGCGACGAGCCGGAGCACCTCGAGCTCGCGCTCGGTGAGCCGCGGTGTCGGGACCTGCTGCCGGTCCGAGCGCGACATCTGCTTGAACTCGTCGAGCAGCTTGATCGCCATCGAGGGGCTGATCAGCGACTGCCCGTCGGCGACCACCCGGATCGCCTGGGCCACCTCGTCGATCGAGGAGTCCTTGAGCAGGTACCCCGACGCGCCGTTCTTGACGGCGTCGTAGAGGTCGGCCTCCTCGTCGCTGACCGTCAGCATGATGATCCGGGCGGTCGGTGCGACGTCCTTGATGGCCACGCACGCCTCGATGCCGGAGCGCTTGGGCATCCGCACGTCCATGAGGATGACGTCGGGCACCGTGGTCGCGGCGAGCTCGGTGCCGGCGACGCCGTCGCCTGCCTCTCCGACCACCTCGATGTCGTCCTCGACGCCGAGGAGCATCGTCAGCCCGCGACGGAAGAGCTCCTGGTCGTCGACCACGGCGACCCGGATGGGCTCACCGCTCGTCCTGGGGCGCTGCTCTGAGTCGGCCACGGGACGATCATGGCACGGGAGCGGGTCGCTGCGAACGCCTTTCGCGTCCCCGGACACGACCGGACGCGCTCGCGTCGCCGTCATCGGGTGGGGATCAGTCGACGTCGAGGGCGATCACGCCGTAGTCGTAGCCGCGGCGGCGGTACACCACGGAGGGCCGCTCGCTCTCCTTGTCGACGAACAGGAAGAAGTCGTGGCCGACCAGCTCCATCTCGTAGAGCGCCTGGTCGAGCGTCATCGGCGTCGCCCGGTGGGTCTTCTCGCGGACCACCAGCGGCCCGTCCCCGACCACCGCGATCGGGCCGACCCGGCGCTCGGCGTCGGCGTCCTCGCCGTCCACCGCGGCGCCGTCCGCCGACATCGCCTCGGCCGCGGCGAGCGCACGGCCCACCGAGACCGGGGTGTGCCGACCGCGGTGCACCCGCTTGCGGTCGGCCGCGCGGCGCATCTGGGCCGCCATCCGGTCCAGCGCCTGGTCGAGCGCCGCCAGCTTGTCCTCGGCGCAGGCCTCGGCCCGGACGACCGGGCCCTTGGTGAACGCGGTCAGCTGCACCCGGACGCTGCGGTCGGCCTGCCGCGGGTTGCGCTCCTTCTCCACCTCGACCTCGACGCGGATCACGCGATGGTCGTGCTTCTCCAATCGGGCGAGCTTCTCCTCTGCGTGGGCGCGGAAGCTGTCCTTCAGCTCGCAGTGCCGGCTGTTGAGCACGATGTCCATCGACGACCTCCCGGTGTGCGGTGACTGTGTTCGCTGACGTGCTGGGCGCTGCCGCGCGGTGCTTCCTGAGCCGTCGGGGCTGCCGGGGCTGGAGCCCGTCCGGCCGACCTGGTCTTCGACCCCACAACCGCCTGCCGAGGCTTCCGCAGCTTCTCTGCCACTACCGGCCTTCTCCCCCGCGACGCCGCATCCGGCAGCGAGCGGGAGGCAGGACTTACCTCTAAGCCGCACCGTGATCGACGCTCCTCCGCGCCGGGGCGTGGCCCCGACGCCGGGGTCCGCTCGAGGGGTGTCCCCCCGCGCGACGTCTTACGTGGACCGCTTCGCCTGCGACTGGCATCGGCTAGCCGGTGTCGCGGCCGGCGGCGGGGGCGGACGGTCCTCGGACCGCCGTCTCCACCGCAGGGCACTCCTCCGGCGCAACCACGGACCCGGACGGACTCCATGCACCGACCGTAGACGCCCGATCCTAGGAACGGTAGGCGACCCGCTCACGACCCGGTCGCCGCGCGGAGCCGGCGCACGGTCGCGGCCACGGTCGCGACCGCCTCGACCGGGACGCCGCCGTCCTCGAGCGCGCGCTGCGCCTCGCGCGCGGTGGACCCGGTCGTGAGCACGTCGTCGACGACGACCACCCGCTCCCCCGGCCGCACGCCGCCGCCGCGGCGGCACCGCATCGTGCCGGCCAGGTTCGCCGCCCGGCCGACGGCGTCGAGCCCCGCCTGGTCCCGCACCCGGCCGGCGGGCACCAGCAGCCGGGCGACGCGGGCGTCGGACCCCCGTCCGCGCAGCACCCCGGCGGCGGCGCGAGCGACCCGGAGCATCGGGTCGTGGCCACGACGGCGGACCACGGCGGTGCGGGAGGGCACCGGCACGAGCAGGACCGGCGTGCGCGGCGCTGCCGGCGGTCCGGGGAGTCCGGCCACCACGTCGGCGAGCACCCGGCCGAGCGGCGTCGCGAGCGCCAGGGCGCCGCGCTCCTTGTGCGCGTTGACGAGCACCTTGAGCAGCCCGTCGTAGTCCCCTGCCGCGTACGGCGCGGCCAGGCCGGCCGGCGACGGGCTCGGCCAGGACAGCCGACCCCGGCGCGGCAGCGACGCCTCGCAGCCGTCGCACAGGACCCGACCGGGCCGGGCGCAGCCGGCGCAGGCGCCGCCCAGCAGGAGATCACGCGCGGCGTCGGTGAGTCCGAGGGCGGCGGTGCGCACGCGACATGCTCGCGCCGGGCTCCGATCGCAGAGCCGCCGGCCGATGCGGCGGTGGACGACCCGGCGTCCGCGCCCCTGGTGGACGCGATCCGGTGGGCTCAGCCGACGTAGGTCGGCGCGAGCAGCCCGGGAGCGATGCCGCTGCTGTGCCAGCCGCCGCGCCGGGAGAAGCCGAGCAGGAGCCGACCCCCCGAGCCGACCGTCTGCACCCACAGCGGCGTGCTCCGCGACGGGGACGACACCACCCGCACCCCCCGTGCCTGGAGCGGCCCGAGCTCGCTGCTGAGCGGGGAGACCGCGGAGCCGTCCACGGTGACGACCTCGACCTGCGAGGTGGCCGCCGCCGGGCGCACCAGCACGGCGAGCGTGGCCGGGCTCCCCCAGGCGACGTCGCGGACGCTGCCGTCGACCGCGTCGGCACCACCGGGGGCGTCGAGCGCGAGCGGCCGGGCCCGGGTGAGCCGCTGCACGCGGCCCTCCTGGTCCCGCTCGACCCGGGCCACGAACAGCCGCTGGCCGTCCCCCCCGCCCACGCGGGCCACCAGCCGGGTGCCGTCGCGGGACAGCACGAAGCCGCGGACGTCGGCGCCGGCCAGGCCCGGCGCGGTGACCGGCCGGGCCCGGCCGCCGTGGAGCACCGTCCATCGGGCACCCTCCGCCGTGCGGTCGGCGAGCCACAGCTGCCCCTCGACGTCGTACGACGGACGCAGCACGTCCGTGCCCCGGTAGACGGTGTCGATGTCGGCGCGGGAGGCCCGGTGGCCCGGGGTGCCGTCCCGGTCGGCCACGAGGACGCGGCGGCCGTCGTCTGAGACCCCGGCGATGCGCTGGCCGAGCAGGTCGACGGCGATCGAGCGCAGCCCGGCCCGCAGCGTCCCGAACGGTCCGCTGACCCGCTGCTCGCGGCCGTCGGCCACCGAGACCACGAGGCCGTGGCGGAGGCCGAACAGGTCCGTGGCGGCATAGCCGACCGCCGGGTCGTAGGAGGACCAGGCGTCCACGGCGTGGTCGCCACGCTCACCCGGCAGCTCCACCGGGGTGCCGGCCACCGTCACCCGCAGCCGCTGCACGCCCGGGAGCTGGCCCAGCGTCCAGGCCAGCTGCGCGAACAGGTGCCGCAGCTGCCGGTCGTCGACGTCGAGCACCCCGCTGCTCAACGGCACCTCGACGGTGCCGCCGCGGGTCACCGGCACCGAGATCCCGTCCAGCGACGTGCGCGGCGGCACGAACGTCCGCTCGACCCGCGCGAGCGAGGGCTCGGGGCCCTTGAGCAGCGCCGTGACCAGCAGCGTGGGCGCCTGGCGTCCCCGCGGGACGTAGACCGGCTCGGGCACGAGCACCTGGGCCGTCTGGTCGAAGAAGTACAGCAGCAGCTGCTGGTACTGGGTGTCGAAGTGGGGGCGCGGGATGAGCAGTCGGTTGGGCGGGTCGCTGATCCGCCACTGCCCGTGCTCCTTGACCAGGTGCAGCCGGTAGTCGTGACCGAGGCCGTGGGTCGGGTCGCCGCGCCAGGTCCCGCGGCTGTCGAGCTCGACGACGTCGCGCAGCCGCACGCCGACGCGGGCGCCGGTGGCCACGAGCTGGTGGCTGCCGAAGGCCACGGTGCCCCGCTCGGGCACCCAGCTCCGGCTGCTCGCGGCGGTGAGGTACTCGCGGGCGACGTAGGTGTTCAGCGGAGTCGCCGTCATCGCGGTCAGGAAGCTCTCGACCAGCGACGTCGGGTCCGCCCCGGGCACCGGGCCCGCCGGGGCGTAGTCGATCAGCGCGTCGTTCTCGGCGCTGTCGGACGTGGCGGCCGTGCGCACGTCCCCGGAGCGGGGCAGGCTGACGCAGCCCGTGGCGGCCAGGTCGACCACGAGCGCCAGCAGCACCGCCAGCAGGACCGGCAGGCGGCGGCTCACGGCGTCCTCGCCCGCGACGGCGTGACCGGCGCCGGCGCGCCCGCGCCGGGAGCTGCGGGTCCGGTCGCGTCGGCGGGCACCAGCGGCAGCGGGCTGGCACCGAGCGGGTCCCCGGCGTAGCGGGGCAGCGTGAGCCGGAACTGCGCGCCGCGACCGGGCTCGCCCCAGGCCTGCAGCCAGCCGCCGTGCAGGTGGGCGTCCTCCAGCGAGATGGACAGCCCCAGCCCGGTCCCGCCGCTGGTGCGGGCCCGCGCCGGGTCGGCCCGCCAGAACCGGTTGAAGACCATCGCCGCCTCTCCCGGTCCCAGCCCCACGCCGTGGTCGCGGACGGCCAGGGCGGTGGCCGTCTCGTTCGAGGCCACCAGAACCTCGACGTCGTCGCTGCCGGCGTAGTCGATGGCGTTCTGCACGAGGTTGCGCACGATCCGCTCGACCCGGCGCGGGTCGACCTCCGCGATGCACGGCTTCACCTCGGCGCGGACCACCACGCGCGTGCCGCGGTGGTCCGCGAGCGGCCGGCTGGACTCGACCACCCGTCGGGCGAGGTCCACGACGTCGACGTCCTCGAGGTCGAGGACGGCGGCTCCCGCGTCGAAGCGGCTGATCTCCAGGAGGTCGGAGAGCAGCAGCTCGAAGCGGTCGAGCTCCTTCTGGAGCAGCTCGGCGGCGCGGGCCGTCGGCGGGTCGAACCGGGCCCGGGCGTCGTGCAGCACGTCGCCGGCCATCCGGACCGTGGTCAGCGGGGTCCGCAGCTCGTGGGACACGTCGGAGACGAACCGGCGCTGCACCCGGGACAGCTCCTCGAGCTGCCGGATCTGCTGCTGGAGGCTGGCCGCCATCTGGTTGAACGAGGTGCCCAGCCGGGCGATGTCGTCGTCGCCGCTGACCTGCATCCGCTCCTCGAGCCGGCCGGACGCCAGCCGCTCCGCCGTACGGCGCGCGAGCCGGACCGGCGTCACGACCTGCCGGGTCACCAGCCAGGTCAGGCCGCCGACCAGGAGCAGCAGCAGCACGCCGCCGGTCACCAGCGCCCGGCGCACCAGCGACACCGTCCGCTCCTGCTCGCTCATCGGGAACAGGTAGTAGAGCGTGTAGGTCCCGCCGTCGGCCGGCAGCGTCACCTGGGAGCCGGTGACCACACCCGGCACGGCCGGGCGGTCGGCTTCAGCCGCGTAGCGGATCGTCGTGTAGGTGTACGACGTGTCGTCACCGGTGCTGGACTCGACCGCACGCCGCAGCCGGCCGGGGATGCTCGTCTGGAGCACGCCCGGCGTGCTGCTCGTGCCCGCGCCCGCCGGAAGGGCGGGGCTCGACCCCGCGATCGGGCCGCGCAGCACGATCTCGTAGCCCTGCACGGCGCCGCGGGAGACCAGGGTCGAGACCAGCTGGGTGAGCTGGGTGCCGGCGTCGAAGTCGTTGCCGTTGGCGGCCGAGAGCCGGCGCTGCGCCTCCGCGGTGGCGCGGCTCGACTCGGCCACCGAGGACCGGGTCTTGGCCTCCACCAGGCCGTTGGTCACCTGCCGCAGCAGCACCCACCCGACGAGCGCGACGACCAGCGCGGACAGCAGCAGGGTGCTGATCACGACGCGGGCCTGGATCGAGCGCCGCCACACGGTGACGCCGCGGGCCAGGGCGTGTCGTGCCGCTCCCGCGGACCGGGTCACCCAGCGCCCGGACACTAGTGCGCCGTGCCGGCCTTGTAGCCGACGCCACGGACGGTCACGACGATCTCCGGCCGCTCGGGGTCGTGCTCGACCTTGGACCGCAGCCGCTGCACGTGCACGTTGACCAGGCGGGTGTCGGCGGCGTGCCGGTACCCCCACACCTGCTCCAGCAGCACCTCACGGGTGAAGACCTGCCACGGCTTGCGGGCCAGGCAGAGCAGCAGGTCGAACTCGAGGGGGGTCAGCCCGATCTCCCGGCCGTCGCGGGTGACGCTGTGCCCCGCGACGTCGATGGCCAGGTCACCGATGGTGAGCGCCTCCGGGGCCGGGTCCTCGAACCGCCGGACCCGGGCCCGGATCCGGGCGATGAGCTCCTTGGGCTTGAACGGCTTGACGACGTAGTCGTCGGCCCCGGACTCGAGCCCGAGGACCACGTCGACGGTGTCGCTCTTGGCGGTGAGCATCACGATCGGGGTCCCGGACTCGGCCCGGATCTCCTTGCAGACGTCGATGCCGTCCTTGCCGGGGAGCATCAGGTCGAGCAGCACCACGTCGGGACGGTACTCACGGAACTGCGCCAGGGCGCGGTCGCCCGTGGCGCAGACCCGCGAGTCGAAGCCCTCGTTGCGGAGCACGATCGTGAGCATCTCCGCGAGCGCCGCGTCGTCGTCGACGACGAGCACCCTGCCCCGTCCGGAGGAGACCGTCTCCACGTTGACCGCCACAGCCGTGCCTGCCGCTCGGACCGAGGGCCGGTCAGTAGCGGTAGTGGTCGGACTTGTAGGGCCCGCTCACGTCCACGCCCAGGTACGCCGCCTGGCTCGGGGTCAGCTCGGTCAGCGAGACGCCCAGCGCCGCGAGGTGAAGCCGGGCGACCTCCTCGTCGAGGTGCTTGGGCAGCACGTAGACGCCGACCGGGTACTCGTCGGTCTTCGTGAACAGCTCGATCTGCGCCAGGACCTGGTTGGTGAAGGAGTTCGACATCACGAACGACGGGTGGCCGGTCGCGTTGCCGAGGTTCATCAGCCGGCCCTCGGAGAGCACGATCACCGAGTGGCCCTCGGGGAAGGTCCAGACGTCGACCTGCGGCTTGACGTTGGTGCGGCTGACCCCCGGGTAGGACTCCAGGCCGGCCATGTCGATCTCGTTGTCGAAGTGGCCGATGTTCCC
>JAICLD010000117.1 GCA_025927595.1 Nocardioidaceae bacterium
GGCGGGCGAGCAGGTCACCGGCGCCACGACGTTCCGGATCGTCGAGGAGCTGGACGCCGGTCCGACGTACGGGGTGATGACCGAGGCGGTCCGGCCCCGCGACACCGCGGGGGACCTGCTGGCGCGGCTCGCCGAGGGCGGCGCCCGGCTGCTCGTGCAGACGCTCGACGGGATCGAGGACGGCACGCTGGAGGCGCGCGAGCAGCCGGCCGAGGGCGTCACGCTGGCCCCGAAGCTGACCGTGGCGGACGGCCACGTCGACTGGACCGAGCCCGCCGGCGCCGTGGACCGCCGGGTCCGCGCCTGCACCCCGGCACCCGGGGCCTGGACGACCCACGACGGGGACCGCCTCAAGCTCGGCCCGGTCGTCCCGGACGGCTCGCACGGGCCGCTGGCCCCCGGGGAGCTCGCGGTCGGCCGGTCCGCGGTGCACGTGGGGACCGCGACGGTCCCGGTGCGGCTCGGCGACGTGCAGCCGGTGGGCAGGCGCCCGATGCCGGCGGACGCGTGGGCCCGCGGCGCCCGTCCCGGGGCCGGGACCCGGCTGGGATGAGCTCCCCCCACCGGCGGGGACCGGCCCGCCGCCGCTCCACCGGGCCGCGGGCCGGCGGGCCGGGGGACCCCGCCCGCGCGGCCGCGCTCGACGTGCTCGACGCCGTGCGGGACCACGGTGCCTACACCAACCTCGCGCTGCCGCCGGCGCTGCGCGCCCGCGACCTCGACGGCCGCGACGCCGCCTTCACCACGGAGCTGGTCGCCGGGACCGTCCGGCTGCGCGGCAGCTACGACGCCGTGCTGGCCGTCGTCCTCGACCGGCCCCTGGAGCGGCTCGACCCGCCGGTGCTGGACGCGCTGCGGCTGGGCTGCCACCAGCTGCTGTCGATGCGGGTGCCCACGCACGCGGCCGTGTCCACGACGGTCGACCTGGTGCGGGCCCGCGTGGGCCACGGGCCGGCGGGGCTCGTGAACGCCGTGCTCCGCAGGGTCGCCGCCCACGACCTGCCCGGCTGGCTGCGCCGGGTCGCGCCCGACCCGGACGCGGACCCCGTCGGGTTCGCCTCGGTCGTCCGCTCGCACCCCCGGTGGGTGGTCGAGCTGCTCACCACGGCGCTCGCCGCCTCGCGGCCCGGCGAGGACGTCGACGCCCTGCTCGCCGCGGACAACGACGCGCCGAGGGTGACGCTCGCGGCCCGGCCGGGAGCCGGGACGGTGGACGAGCTCGTCGCGGCCGGCGGGGTCCGCTGCCGCTGGTCGCCCTACGGCGTCGAGCTGCCGGGAGGGGACCCCGGCCAGGTGCCCGCGGTCGCGGACGGGCGCGCCGGGGTGCAGGACGAGGGCTCCCAGCTCGTCGCCCTCGCGCTGGCCCGTGCCGCCCTCGAGGGCGCCGACGCCACCTGGCTCGACCTGTGCGCCGGCCCCGGCGGCAAGGCGGCCCTGCTCGCCGGCCTGGCGTCCCAGGACGGTGCCCGGCTGCTGGCCGCCGAGCGGCAGGAGCACCGCGCCCGGCTCGTCGTCCGGGCCTGCGCCCGCGTCGCCGACGGGCTGCTGGGCGTGGTCGCCGCCGACGGCACCCGCCCACCCTGGCGCCACGGGTCGCTCGACCGGGTGCTCGTCGACGCGCCCTGCACGGGGCTGGGTGCGCTGCGGCGCCGCCCGGAGGCGCGCTGGCGGCGCCGCCCCGAGGACGTCGAGGACCTCGTCGCGCTCCAGCGGGCGCTGCTCCGGTCGGCCCTGGACGCCGCACGTCCCGGCGGGGTGGTGGCCTACGTGACGTGCTCGCCGGTCCTGGCCGAGACCGCGGGCGTCGTCTCGGCGGTGCTCGCCGAGCGCGACGACGTACGCCTGGTGCCGGCGGCCGAGCTGCTCGACTCGGTGCCGGAGAGTGCCGGGCCGTTGCCGGGAAGCGTCCAGCTGTGGCCGCACGTGCACGGCACCGACGCGATGTTCCTCGCCCTGCTCTCGCCAGGTCGCTGAGCCGTAGGGCATCATTCGCCCCTGACCGGACACGGAGGACGGACCGCCGCCGGCGGACCGACCGGGCCAGAGGGAGTGCGCATGAGGATCAGCAGGTGGCAGGGCCGGACCACGAAGGGGGCGGTGGGAGCGGCCGCGGGGGCGCTCGCCCTCGCCGGCGTCGCGACCGCGGTGGGCGCCGGGAGCGCCTCTGCGGACTCGGGCGAGCGGCTGGTGGCCTTCGACTTCTCGACACCGTCGGACGCGCTGGGGGCCAAGCAGACGCGGTTCGGCAACGACGGCACCGCGTCGGTGACCACCTCGGTGGTCTCCGCCGGTGCCGGCCAGGTGACCAGCGTGGCGTCCCGCGACGGTGCCGGGACCGCGGTCAGGCTGCCCGCCTTCGACCCCTCCGCCGGCGGGCCGCGCGCGGTGATCTCGGTCGTCAACGCCTCCGGCACCGACCAGATGGCACCCGGCTCCCGGTCGTTCTCCTGGGGCGCCGACTTCGTCCTCGCCGCGGACTCGGCGACGCACTCCTCGGGCAGCCACGACGACGGCGACAACCTGGTGCAGCGCGGCCTCTACGGTCACACCCAGATGAAGCTCGACGCGGACGGCCGCCGGCCGGGCTGCCGGCTGCGCGGCTCGACCGGGCCCGCGGGCGCCGTCCGGGTGGTGGCTCCGATGACGGTCGACGCCGGCCACTGGTACCGCGCCACCTGCAGCCGGTCCGGCGCCACGCTGTCCATCACGGTGTCGCAGTTCGACGCCTCCGGTGCGGTCGCCCGGACCTGGTCCCGCAGCGCCACCAGCGACGCGGGGTTCGGCTCGATCACGTGGGGGCAGACCCGGACCCCGCTGACGATCGGCGGCAAGCTGACCAGCCGGGGACACCTCACGTCCGGCTCCAGCGACCAGTTCAACGGCCGCGTGGACAACGTGGTGCTGCGGATCACCGGCTGAGCCGGTCCCGGGAGCGGCCGATAGGCTCGCGGGCCATGGGGATCCGGATCTCGCCGAGCCTGCTGTCCGCCGACTTCACCGACCTCGCCGGCGAGGCCCGCCGCGTCGAGGGGGCCGACTGGCTGCACGTCGACGTCATGGACAACCACTTCGTCCCCAACCTGACCGTGGGGCTGCCGGTCGTCGAGGCGCTGGTCCGGGGAGCGGGCACCCCGCTGGACTGCCACCTGATGATCGAGGAGCCGGACCGGTGGGCGCCGGCGTACGCCGAGGCCGGGGCCGGCTCGGTGACCTTCCACGTCGAGGCCGCGGCGGCACCGGTCCGGCTGGCCCGGGAGCTGCGCGGCCGCGGTGCCCGCGCCGGGATGGCGCTGCGGCCGGCCACGCCCGTCGAGCCGTTCGAGGACCTGCTCCCCGAGCTCGACATGCTGCTGGTGATGACGGTGGAGCCCGGTTTCGGTGGCCAGGCGTTCCTCGACGTGATGCTGCCGAAGATCCGACGCGCCCGCGCGCTGATCGACCGGCACGGCCTCGACCTGTGGCTGCAGGTCGACGGGGGCGTCTCGATGGACACCGTCGAGCGGTGTGCCGAGGCCGGCGCGGACACGTTCGTCGCCGGCTCCGCGGTCTTCGGCGCCGACGACCCCGGTGCGATGGTCACGGCGCTCCGGGAGGCCGCCGCCGCGGCCCGCTGACCGTCCGCCGACGGCTGCTCCCGGCCGGCGTACCGCGGCGCCCCCGGGTGTGGCAGGCTGGCTCCGAGCGAACAGCTCGCGTGCTCTGGGGTCGGTGCAACTCCGAACCGGCGGTGAAAGTCCGCGACCCGGCTGCGGCCAGCAGCCGGTTGACCAGGTGGGACTCCTGGACCGACGGTGACAGTCCGGATGGGAAGCGCACGCAGGTGTCGCCGGCCGTCGTCCTGACGCGCCGGGCACCTGGCTCTCTCGACGCCCGGAGTCCGCGAGCACGGACGAGAGGGCGAGTGCGATGGCCGGGCGCGACCGCGAGGTTGCCGCGATGCGGCGCGCGCTCGAGCTGGCCGCCTCCGCCGGCGTGCCGCTCGGCCCGAACCCGCGGGTCGGCTGCGTGCTCCTGGCCGCCGACGGCACGACGCTCGCGGAGGGGTTCCACCGCGGAGCCGGCTCGCCGCACGCCGAGGCCGACGCCCTGGCGCAGGCGGGGGAGCGCGCCCCTGGCGCGACCGCCGTCGTGACGCTCGAGCCCTGCAACCACACCGGCCGCACCGGTCCCTGTGTCCGGGCACTGGCGCGGGCGGGAGTGGCCCGGGTCGTCTTCGCGCAGGCCGACACCACGCCCACCGCGCAGGGCGGGGCGGAGGCGCTGCGGGCGGCGGGCGTCGAGGTCGAGGGCGGGCTGCTCGCCGAGGAGGCCCGGACGCTCAACCGGTGGTGGTCCTTCGCCGCCGAGGCGCGGCGGCCGTTCGTCACCTGGAAGCTCGCCACCACCCTCGACGGCCGCAGCGCGGCGGCGGACGGGACGTCGCGGTGGGTCAGCTCCGCCGCGGCCCGGCGGGACACCCACCGGCTGCGCGCCGCGTGCGACGCGGTCCTGGCCGGCACCGGCACCGTCCTGGTCGACGACCCGCGGCTCACCGTGCGCGACGGCGACGACGCCGACCTCCCGCGGGAGCAGCAGCCGCTGCGGGTGGTGATGGGCCTGCGGGAGCTTCCCGTCGGCCGCCGGGTCCTCGACGAGACGGCACCGACGCTGGTGCTGGCGACCCGCGACCCGCACGAGGCCCTGGGGCGGCTGTTCGCGCGCGGCGTCCGGCACGTGTTCCTCGAGGGCGGACCGACCCTGGCGGCGGCGTTCCTCACCGAGGGCGTCGTCGACGAGGTGGTCGCCTACGTGGCCCCGCTGCTGCTCGGCCGCGGCCTCCCGGCCGTCGGCGACCTCGGGATCGGCACCCTCGCCGACGCCCGGCACCTCGACGTCCTCGACGTCACCACCATCGGCCCCGGCGACACGTGCACCGGCACCGGTGCCGACACCAACGTCCGGCTCACGCTGAGCCCCAGGAAGGATGCATGAGATGTTCACCGGCATCGTCGAGGAGCTCGGCGTCGTTGCGGCCCTCGAGGACCAGGGCGACGCGGTCCGCCTCACCGTCCGCGGTCCGCTCGTCACGGCCGACGCCGGTCTCGGCGACTCGGTCGCGGTCAACGGCTGCTGCCTGACGGTCGCACGACGCGACGGCGACACCTTCACCGCCGACGTCATGCGGGAGACGCTCGACAAGACCTCGCTCGGCGCCCTCGGGCCCGGGGCGCCGGTGAACCTCGAGCGGGCCGTCACCGTGGCGACCCGCCTGGGCGGGCACATCGTCCAGGGGCACGTGGACGGCACCGGGTTCGTCGTACGCCGCCGGGCCTCCGAGCACTGGGAGGTCGTCGAGGTGTCGCTGCCCGCGGAGCTGTCCCGCTACCTGGTGCCGAAGGGCTCCGTCGCCGTGGACGGGGTGTCACTGACGGTCGTCGAGGTCGGTGACGACAGCTTCACGGTGTCCCTGATCCCCGAGACCCTGGCCCGCACCACGCTGGGCTCCAGGCAGCCGGGGGACCCGGTCAACCTCGAGGTCGACGTCGTCGCGAAGTACGTCGAGCGGCTGCTCGACCACCGGCCCTCCGCGCCCGCCGGGGCTGCCGGCCCTGCCGGCCCTGCCGGGCCGACGGGAGACCCCTCGTGAGCCTCGCCGCCACGCTCTACGACGCCCACCTCACGATCGCCGGTCACCCGATCACCTGGCGGGAGATCCTCGGCAACGGCTTCGGGTTCGCCTCGGCCGTCGGCGGGCTCCGCCGACGGGTGTGGGCCTGGCCGGTCGGCATCGTCGGCAACGTCCTGCTGTTCACGGTGTTCGTCGCGGCCACCACGACCGCCGCCGCGCAGGCACCCCTGCTGGGACAGGCCGGCCGGCAGGTGTTCTTCGTGGTCACGAGCGTCTACGGCTGGTACCGCTGGCTGGAGGTCAGACGGTCCCGGGGCGCGGACGGCGACCGGCCGGCGATCACGCCGCGGTGGGCGACCGGCCGGGAGCGCGCGGCCTACCTGGTCGTGTGGGTGGCCGCCGTCCTGCTGCTGCAGTGGGTCTTCAGCCTGATCGGCGCCGGCTACCCCGCAGCGCGCTGGTACTACTGGTGCGACGCCTGGATCTTCGTCGGCTCCATGGTCGCGACCTACGCCATGGCCCGCGGGTGGACCGACTTCTGGCTGGCCTGGATCGCCGTCGACGCGGTCGGGGTGCCGCTGCTGTGGCACTCCCACCTCTACCCGAGCGCGATCCTGTTCGTGGTCTACGGCGCCCTGGTGCTGTGGGGCTTCGCGGTCTGGCTTCGGGCCGGCCGGGTCGAGCAGCCGGCCGAGCGCGAGCGGGCGCTCTCGTGAGCGCCGCGGCCGTGCGGCTGGACACGGTGGAACGGGCCGTCGCGGACATCGCCGCGGGCCGTCCCGTGGTCGTCGTCGACGACGAGGACCGGGAGAACGAGGGCGACCTGGTGTTTGCGGCGAGCCGGTCGACGCCGGAGCTGATGGCGTTCACGATCCGCTACAGCTCGGGCGTGGTGTGCGCCCCGGTGACCGCAGCGGTCCTCGACCGCCTCGGCATCCCGTTGATGACGCCTCACAACCGGGAGCGGATGCGGACGGCGTACACGGTCTCGGTCGACGCCCGCGACGGCGTGACGACCGGCATCTCGGCCGCGGACCGGTCCCACACGGTCCGCACGCTCGTCGACTCCGCCACGGAGGCCTTCGAGGTCGTGCAGCCCGGGCACGTGTTCCCGCTCCGCTACTCCGACGGCGGGGTGCTGGTGCGCCCCGGGCACACGGAGGCGTCGGTCGACCTCGCCCGGCTGGCCGGGCTGGAGCCCGCCGGCGTGATCTCGGAGCTGGTCAACGACGACGGCACGATGAAGCGCGGCGCGCAGCTGCGCGAGTTCGCCGACGAGCACGGCCTGGCGATGATCTCGATCGAGCAGCTCATCCACCACCGGCGGCGGCACGAGACCCACGTGCGGCGGGTGGCCGAGACCCGGCTGCCGACCGCCCACGGCGACTTCACCGCGTTCGGGTACCGGATGACGGTCGGCGGACCGGACGACACCGAGCACGTCGCCCTCGTGCACGGCGACCTTGCCGGCGACGAGCCGGTGCTGACCCGGGTGCACTCGGAGTGCCTGACCGGCGACGTGTTCGGGTCCTCGCGCTGCGACTGCGGACCGCAGCTCGACGAGGCGCTGGACCGGATCGTGGCGGAGGGCCGCGGCGTCGTGGTGTACCTCCGCGGGCACGAGGGCCGCGGCATCGGCCTGGTCGCGAAGCTCCAGGCCTACCAGCTCCAGGACGGCGGCCGGGACACCGTCGACGCGAACCTCGACCTGGGGCTGCCCGCCGACGCCCGCCACTACGGCACCGCGACCCAGGTCCTGCGCGACCTCGGGGTCCGGTCGGTGCGGCTGCTGACCAACAACCCCGGCAAGGTCACCGACCTCGAGGCGTACGGCGTCGAGGTGGCCGAGCGGGTGCCGCTGCGGACCCGTCCCAACGACCACAACCTCGGCTACCTGCTGACCAAGCGGGACCGGATGGGGCACCATCTCCCCGGGCTGCCGGACGCCCAGCCCGGGGCCGGCGACGCGACGACGGAAGGAGCGGGCCGATGAGCGGAGAGGGCTCCCCGCAGCTGCAGCCGGTCGACTGCCACGACCTGCGGGTCGCCGTCGTCGCCGCCCGCTGGCACGAGCAGGTGATGGACGGGCTGGTCGCCGGCGCCCGTCGGGCCCTCGCCGACCACCGCGTCGAGGCCCCGAGCGTGGTGCGGGTCCCCGGCTCCTTCGAGCTGCCGGTCGTGGCCGGGGCGCTGGCCGAGCGCGGCTACGAGGCCGTCGTGGCGCTCGGTGTCGTGATCCGCGGCGGCACCCCGCACTTCGACTACGTCTGCTCGGCGGCCACCGACGGGCTGTCCCGGGTCGCGGTGAGCACCGGCGTGCCCGTCGGCTTCGGGCTGCTCACCTGCGACACCGAGGAGCAGGCACTCGCCCGCGCCGGGCTGCCCGGGTCCGTGGAGGACAAGGGCTACGAGGCCGCGTCCGCCGCCCTCGTCACCGCCCTGACGCTGCGCCGGATCCGGCGCGGCTACGAGACCGACGGGGACTGAGTCCCGCGCACGCCGTAGGCTGGGCCGGCCGCGACGGCCCCGGCCGCCGCCCCGACGACAGTCCCACGGAAGCCAGGCGATGAAGACGTTCGACGAGCTCTGGACGGAGCTCAGTGAGAAGGCGCGCACCCGCCCCGAGGGCTCGGGGACCGTCCGGGAGCTCGACGCCGGCATCCACGCGATCGGCAAGAAGCTGGTCGAGGAGGCCGCGGAGTCCTGGATGGCCGCCGAGCACGAGGCACCCGAGCGCGCCGCCGAGGAGCTCAGCCAGCTGCTGTACCACGTCCAGGTGATGATGCTGCGCTGCGGCCTGTCCCTCGACGACGTCTACGCCCACCTGTGAGCCCACAGAACAGTCACGAGAGGTCCCACGTGCCCGACAAGCTGCTGCGGCTCGCCGTCCCGAACAAGGGCTCGCTGTCCCAGGCGGCCACCGACATCCTCCGCGAGGCCGGCTACCGCCAGCGCAGCGACCTCAAGCGGCTCTCGCTGACCGACACCGAGAACGGCGTCGAGTTCTTCTACCTGCGGCCCCGCGACATCGCGCTGTACGTCGGGGAGGGCACCCTCGACGTCGGCATCACCGGTCGCGACCTGCTGCTCGACTCCGGCGCGAAGGCCGAGGAGGTGCTTCCCCTCGGGTTCGGCCGTTCCCGCTTCCACTTCGCCGCCCCGCCCGGTACGGCGTCGAGCGTCCGGGACCTGGCCGGGAAGCGGATCGCGACGTCGTACGCGGGTGTGGTCCGCCGGCACCTGGAGCTTCACGGCGTCGAGGCCGTGGTGACCCGGCTCGACGGCGCGGTGGAGACCAGCGTGCAGCTCGGCGTCGCCGACGTGATCGCCGACGTCGTCGAGACCGGCAGCACGCTGCGCAACGCCGGTCTGGAGGTCTTCGGCGAGCCGATCCTCGAGTCGGAGGCGGTGCTGGTCACCCGCGGTGGTGCGGAGCCCCCGCCGGGCTTCGAGGTCTTCCGGCGCCGCGTCGAGGGCGTGCTGGTCGCGCGCTCCTACCTGATGATGGACTACGACATCCCGGCCGACCGGGTCGAGGAGGCCGTGGCGCTCACGCCGGGCCTGGAGAGCCCCACGGTCTCGCCGCTGCATCGGGAGGGCTGGGTCGCGGTGCGCTCGATGGTCCC
>JAICLD010000066.1 GCA_025927595.1 Nocardioidaceae bacterium
CAGCCTCGACGGCAGGACCGTCGTCGCCATCGCCGCCGGCGGCTACCACAGCCTGGCGCTCACCTCCGACGGCACGATCACCGCGTGGGGCTACGGCGACACCGGAGCCACCAACGTCCCGGCCGACCTCGCCGGTAGGACCGTCACGGCCATCGCCGCCGGCGCCTACAACTCCTTCGCCGTCACCGCCGACGGTCAGCTCACGGGCTGGGGCTACAGCCCCTACGGCGGGTCGACGCCGCCGGACAGCCTCGCCGGCAGGACCGTCACCGCCGTCGCCGCCGGTCTCTACCAGACCCTCGCGCTGACCTCCGACGGCAAGGTGACCGCCTGGGGCGGCGACCCGAGCACCGGCGAGGGGGTCGTGCCGGCGAGCCTCGACGACAAGGTGGTCGTGGCCGTCACCGCCGGCTACAACGACTCCTTCGCGCTGACCTCCGACGGCAAGGTCGTCGGCTGGGGCGAGGACGGCCAGGGGCAGACCAGCCTCCCCGAGGGCCTCGACGCGGACACCGTCACCGCCGTGTCCGCCGGTGAGTCCCACGTGGTCGCGATCGTGCGGACCCTGCTGCCCGACGCCGCCCCGGTCGTCACGGGCACTCCCCGGGTCGGCTCGCCCCTGACCGCGACCAGCAGCCCCTACAACGCCACCCCGGACTCGGTCTCCTACCGGTGGCGGGCCGGCGGCTCGGACGTGGGCGCCGACCAGGCGACGTACACCCCGGGCCCCGCGGACCTCGGCAAGGCGATCACCGTCACGGTGACGGCGACGAAGCAGGGCTACGCCTCCGCGCCCGCCGTCTCCGCGGCGAGCGGTGCCGTGGCCACCGGCCGGCTCGACGTCTCCGGGTCCGTCTCGGTCCAGGGCACGCCGGTGGTCGGCCAGACGCTCACCACCGCGTCGACGCTGGAGACCACGCCGTCAGCGACGCTGACGGGCCAGTGGCTGCGAGACGGGTCCCCGGTCGACGGCGCCACCGCGACGACGTACACGCCGACCAACGCCGACGCCGGCGCGACGGTCTCCTACCGCGTCACCGCCCACCGCGACGGGTACGTCGACGAGCAGGTCGACTCGGACCCGGTCGGACCCGTCGAGGGCGGGGTCATCGCCACCACCACCCCGACCATCGCCGGGACCGCCGTGGTCGGCTCCCCGCTCAGTGCCTCGGTGACGGGCTTCGAGCCCGCCGACGCCGACGTGGCCCTGGAGTGGCGGCGCGGCTCGGACGTCGTCGGGTCCGGAAGCACCTACACGCCCGGTGCCGCGGACGTCGGGCAGCACCTGACGGTGACGGCGTCGTTCAGCAGGGACCACTTCGACCCCGCGACCTCGAGCACGACGACCGATGCCGTGGCGAGGGCCGCCTTCTCGACGGGTCCCGACGCCGCCGTGGTGGGGACCGCCAAGGTCGGTCAGGTGCTCACCGCCACCGAGGGCACCGTCGACCCGTCCCCGGACGCCTACGGCTACCGGTGGTTCGCGGACGGGACCGCCATCCCCGGGGCCGGCTCCCGCACCCTTCGGCTGACCGCGGCCGAGCAGGACCGGGCGGTGACCGTCGAGGTGACCGCCACCAAGGTCGGCTACGGGCCCGTCTCGGACCTGTCGGAGCCGACGGGCCCCGTCGCGAGCAGCGCCGCGCCGACGGTCCGCCTGCGCGCGGCGACCCACGCCGTCCGTCGCGGCCGGTCCACGACCCTGTCGTGGACGGTCGACGGCGCCACGCGCGTGACGGCGTCCGGAGGCTGGGCGGGCGCGCGACCCGCGCACGGCACGCTGACGGTCCGGCCGACCCGCCTCGGGACGACGACGTACGTCCTGGAGGCCACGAACGACAACGGAACCACCACCGCGCGCGCCGGCGTGACCGTGCGGCGCGAGGCGCAGCGGCTGCGCGTGGCGGCCGGGGGCGGTCTCCGGCTACGCGGCCGCAGGGTCACCGTGAGGGCCGCCGGTCTCGACGGCCACGAGGCGTACGCCGTCCGCATCTCCGGCACGCTGGTCGGCACCGGACACGCCACCCGGGACGGGCGGGTGGACCGCTCGGTCACCATCCCGACCGGCACCCACGAGGGCAGGGCGACCGTCTCCGTCACCGGCTCGGAGCGGGACCGCACCGGCACCGCCACGGTGCGGGTGGTCGCGAACCGGCCTCTCGGCATGCGGCTGGCCCGGCATCGGGTCCGGGCCTCGGACGACCAGCGGGTCACCGTCACCGGCCTGGCCGCCGGAGAGCGGCTCACCGTCACCTACCAGGGCCGACGGCTCTCGCCGCGGGGCGCCCACGCAGGACCCCGTGGCGGCTGGACCCGGAGCTTCGACGTCGACGTCTCCTGGGGGACCAAGACCGTCACGGCGACCGGCCAGTACGCCGGCCGCACGGCGAGGCGCACGTTCGAGGTGGTCCAGCGCTGCCCGTCGGGGGTGCCGCGCTGCCGCTGAGGGTCCCACCGGACCGGCTCGACGACGGAGCACGGCAGGAATAACCCTGCCGTGCTCCGGCTTCACCCGGTAGTCGTTGAATCTTGAACGAACACCAGGAGCCCGCATGCAGTTCGGCATCTTCACGGTCGGGGACGTCACCCCCGACCCGACCACCGGCAGGACGCCCACCGAGCACGAGCGGATCAGGGCGACGGTCGAGATCGCCAAGAAGGCCGAGGAGGTCGGGCTCGACGTCTTCGCGACCGGCGAGCACCACAACCCCCCGTTCGTGCCGTCGGCTCCCACCACGACGCTGGCCTACATCGCCGCGCAGACCTCGACGCTGCTGCTGTCGACCGCCACGACGCTGATCACGACCACCGACCCGGTCCGGATCGCCGAGGACTACGCGACGCTGCAGCACCTGTCCGACGGCCGGGTGGACCTGATGATGGGCCGTGGCAACACCGGACCGGTCTACCCGTGGTTCGGCAAGGACATCCGTGACGGCATCCCGCTGGCCATCGAGAGCTACCACCTGCTGCACCGGCTGTGGCGTGAGGACGTCGTGAGCTGGGAGGGGAGGTTCCGCACGCCCCTGCAGGGCTTCACCGCGACGCCGCGTCCGCTGGACGGGGTCCCGCCGTTCGTGTGGCACGGGTCGATCCGGTCCCCCGAGATCGCCGAGCAGGCCGCCTACTACGGCGACGGCTTCTTCGCGAACCACATCTTCTGGCCCCCCTCGCACACAGCTGAGATGGTCGGCCTCTACCGGCGCCGGTTCGAGCACTACGGCCACGGCTCGGCGGACCAGGCCATCGTCGGCCTCGGCGGACAGGTCTTCATGCGCAGGAACAGCCAGGACGCGGTGAACGAGTTCCGGCCGTACTTCGACAACGCGCCGGTCTACGGGCACGGCCCGTCGCTGGAGGACTTCACCTCGCAGACGCCGCTGACGGTCGGCAGCCCGCAGCAGGTCATCGAGCGGACCCTCGGCTTCCGGGAGTACGTCGGGGACTACCAGCGCCAGCTGTTCCTCATGGACCACGCCGGACTGCCGCTGAGGACCGTGCTCGAGCAGCTGGACCTCCTCGGTGAGGAGGTCGTGCCGGTCCTGCGCCGGGAGACGGCCGCCCGCCGGCCGGCGCACGTTCCCGACGACCCGCCCACGCACGCGTCCCTCGTCGCCGCGACCCGTCGCGGGGAGGTGACCCCTCGGCGGGCTCATGAGGGGGCCGCATGACCCGGCAGCGCGCGGTCGCGGTCGTGACGGCCGGCCTGAGCCTGCCGTCGTCGACCCGGCTCCTCGGCGACCAGCTGGCCGCCGCCACGGTCCGCACGCTGCGGCGCCACGGCGAGGAGGTCCGCGTCGAGGTCGTCGAGCTGCGCGACCTCGCGCACGCCGTCACCGACCACCTGCTCACCGGGTTCGCCTCGGGCCCGCTCGCCGAGGCGATCGGGACGGTCCGCGACGCCGACGCCCTGATCGCGGTCACGCCGATCTTCAGCGCGTCGTACAGCGGGCTGTTCAAGACCTTCGTCGACCTGCTCGAGGAGGGCACGCTCGAGGGCAAGCCGGTGCTGGTCGCGGCCACCGCCGGCACCGCGCGGCACTCGCTGGCCCTGGAGTTCGCGCTGCGGCCGCTGTTCGCGCACCTGCGCGCCGCCGTGGTGCCGACCGCCGTCTTCGCCGCGTCGGAGGACTTCGGCACCGGCGGCGCGTCCGCGCTGTCGACCCGCGTCGACCGCGCCGCCCGCGAGCTCGCCGACGCGGTGCACGAGCGCGTCGCCTCCGGGCCCGTCGACCCGTTCGCGTCGCCGACCCCGTTCGCCGAGCTGCTCGACGGCGCCGGCTGAGCGGGTTTCACACCGCCGCGTGGAGGTACCGCTGATGCGAGCGCACGGCTCGCGTCCACCTGGAGGAGGAACGATGGCCGAGGGCAGCTACGTCGAGGACGACTTCGAGCGCGACACCGCCTACATCGAGGACCGGATCACCGCCGACGGCACCGACCCCTCGGGGCGCCGGGCCTGGCCGGTGGAGCCGGGGCGCTACCGGCTCGTGGTCTCGCGTGCCTGCCCGTGGGCGAACCGGGCGATCATCGTGCGCCGGCTGCTCGGTCTCGAGGACGTCCTCGGGATGGGGGTGTGCGGCCCGACGCACGACGAGCGGAGCTGGACCTTCGACCTCGACCCCGGCGGGCGCGACCCGGTCCTCGGCTACGAGCGGCTCCAGGAGGCCTTCCTGGCCCGCTACCCCGACTACTCCAAGGGGATCACCGTGCCCGCGGTCGTCGACGTGCCGAGCGGACGGGTCGTCACGAACGACTTCCCGCAGATCACCCTCGACCTGTCGCTGGAGTGGCGCGAGCACCACCGCGACGGCGCGCCCGACCTCTACCCCGAGCCGTGGCGCGACGAGATCGACGAGGTGAGCGCCTTCGTCTACGAGGACGTCAACAACGGCGTCTACCGCTGCGGCTTCGCCGGCCGGCAGGCGTCGTACGAGCAGGCCTACGACCGGCTGTTCGCCGCCCTCGACCGCCTCGAGGAGCGGCTGACGGAACGGCGCTACCTCGTGGGCGACCACGTCACGGAGGCCGACGTGCGGCTGTTCACCACGCTGGTGCGGTTCGACCCCGTCTACCACGGGCACTTCAAGTGCAACCGGAACAAGCTGGTCGAGATGCCGGCGCTGTGGGGCTACGCGCGGGACCTGTACCAGACCCCCGGGTTCGGCGACACGATCGACTTCGAGCACATCAAGCGGCACTACTACGTGGTGCACGCCGACATCAACCCGACCCGGATCGTGCCCAAGGGCCCCGACCTGTCGGGGTGGACGACCCCGCACGGCCGCGAGGCGCTCGGTGGCAGCCCGTTCGGTGAGGGGACGCCGCCGCCGCCGCCGCGGCCGGACGAGGTCGTCCCCGTCGAGCACCGGGCGGCCTGACCGCCGGCCGCCGGCCCCGGCGCCGCTCAGGCGGCCGAGGAGGAGGGAGCCGCGTCGTCCGCGCCGGCGCGCTCCGGCGCCGCCGGCTCGCGTAGCCGTCGGCGGCGGGCGACCCGCCAGGCCACCAGCGCGGCCACCACGAGGAGCGCCGCGGCGACCGCACCGCCCTGACCGAGGTAACGGGCCACCTGCTCGTAGGAGCTGCCGGCGAGGTAGCCGGCGACGACGCAGCCGACGCCCCACAGCAGCCCTCCGGCGGCGTTCCAGGCCAGGAACCGGCGGTAGCGCATGCCACTGAGCCCGGCGAGGCCCGGCGTGACCGCCCGCAGGAACGCCGTGAACCGGCCGATGAGGACCGCCGAGCCGCCCCGCCCGTCGAGGAACGCCCGGGCGCCCTCCACCCGGCCCTGGTGCCGCCTCAGGATCCGGGTGCGCAGCAGGCGCGGCCCGAACCGGCGCCCCACCTCGTAGCCCACGGAGTCTCCCGCGACGGCAGCCACGACGACCACCACGCCGAGGGCGACGACGGGGACCCGGCCGGTGGAGGCCAGGAACCCGGCGAGCAGCACCGCGGTCTCGCCGGGCAGCACGAAGCCGAGGAAGACCGCCGCCTCGCCGAAGACCAGAGCCGCCACCACCGCGAGGACCGCCGGCCCCGGCACGTGCAGCAGCTGGTCGACGAACGAGGTCACCCCTCGACGGTACCGCCGCGACCTGACTGCTCCCTGACCGCCGAAGGGCGACCAGACCTCCGCGCAGGGGGCCCTCGTCCCGCCTGGCACACTGCCGGCATGGCTCCTCGCACCTCCCCCGTCGACGTACCCACCCCCGACGGGACCGCCGACGCCTACCTCGCGGCCCCCGAGGGTGAGGAGCGCGTCCCCGCTGTGCTGATCTTCATGGACGCGTTCGGCCCCCGGCCCCGCCTGGAGGAGATGGCCCGGCGGATCGCCGACGAGGGGTACGTCGTCCTGGTCCCGAACCTCTTCTACCGGCAGGGGCGGGCGCCGCTGCTGGACACCTCCGAGCTCAAGGACCCCGACGCCCGCGGCCGGTTGTTCCAGGTCCTGATGCCGTGGATGCGCGCGCTGACCCCGGCCCGGGCCATGAGCGATGCCGGCGCCTACCTCGACTGGCTGGCCGCCCACGACCGGGTCGCGGACGGTCCCGTCGGGGTCGTCGGCTACTGCATGGGCGGGGCGCTCGCACTGCGCACCGCCGCCCTGCGCCCGGAGCAGGTCGCGGCGGCGGCGGCCTTCCACCCGGCGCGGCTGGCCACCGACGCCGAGGACAGCCCGCACCTGCTCCTGGACCGGGTCCGCGCCGAGGTCTACGTCGCCAGCGCCGACGGCGACCCCGGGATGCCCGCGGAGCAGCAGCGCCTGCTGGACGAGACGCTGACCCGAGCCGGGGTGACCCACGTCTGCGAGCAGTACGACGGGGCCCGGCACGGGTTCACGATGGCCGACACCGCCGTCTACGACGAGGCAGCGACCGAGCGGCACTGGGACCGGCTGCTCGACCTGTTCGCCCGCACCCTCCGCTGACCCGGCGCGTCTGGCGGGCGCAGGGGCACTGACCCGGCGCGTCTGGCGAGCGCAGGGGCGCTGACCCGGCGCGTCTGGCGGGCGCAGGGGCGCTGACCCGGCGCGTCTGGCGGACCTGTGGACAACGCTGCGCACGGGACGGCCGGACTGCGGCACCCTGTGCGGCGTGACGGCGTGGTCGAACGTGGCGCAGCAGGCGATCCTGGACGACACCTTCCCGCTGCCGTTGCACCTGCCGTTCACGCTGCGACAGGCGCAGGATGCGGGCATCAGCCGTCATCAGGTCCGTGTCCTCGAGCGTGAGGGGCTGGTGCGTCGACTCGTCAAGGGCGCCTACGTCGCCAGCGGGCAACCCGACAGCCGGCTCCTGCGCGCCCGCGCGCTGCGGCTGTTGACGCCCGAGCACTGCGTGGTGACCGACTGGACGGCGTGCTGGTTCTGGACCGGTGTCTCCCGTCCCGGTGACCATGAACAGGAACCCCTGCCCTCGTTCTTCCGACCCTCCGGGCACGACCGGTTCCGCAACGGCATCTGCGAGAGCGGCGAACGCACCCTCCACCCCGCCGACGTGGTCGAGGCGGACGACCTCCTCGTCACCACGCCGCTGCGCACGGCATGGGACCTCGGTCGGCTGGCGCACCGTGACATCGCCATCGGCGCCCTGGACGCCCTGCTCAGGCACGGCACCTTCGAGCTCGACGAGCTCGTCGACGGCACTGCACGGTTCAAGGGCATGCGTGGAGTCGTGCAGCTCCGTGCTCTCGCACCCTTGGCCGACCCGCGGGCGGAGTCCCCGGGCGAGTCGACGCTCCGCCTGCGGTGGCTCGACATTCCTGCGCTGCCGAGGCCGGAACCGCAGATCTCGATCACCGCGCATGGGCAGGAGGTGTACCGGATCGACCTCGGCGTGCGCGAGCTGCGCTACGGCTGCGAGTACGACGGAGAGGCGTTCCACCCGGACGGTGCCGCCGACCGTGCCCGTCGAGAGGATCTGGACCGGCGGTTCGGGTGGGACGTCGAAGGGGTGGGTCGGGCCAACGTCTACGGCGCGACGCAGGACGTCGACCGTCTACTCGTCCAGGGCATCGCGCGGGCCCGTCGGTCGATCGGTCGCCGATCGACGTACTGAGCATCGCCAGACGCGCCGGGTCAGCCACCCTCGGCACGCCAGACGCGCCGGGTCAGCGGGTTGGGGGCAACCAGACGCGCCGGGTCAGCGGGTTGGGGGCAACCAGACGCGCCGGGTCAGCGGCGGCCGCGGCGGGCCCGGAGGTAGTCGGCGACGACGTACTCCCCGAGCCGGGACAGGTCGGGGGTGAACACCCGGCCGCCGGCCCGGCGGGCCATCGCGTCGACGAAGCGTGCCAGCCCCGGGTCCTCGCCGAGCATGAAGAAGTTGATCGCCGCGCCGTAGCGGCTCAGCTCGTCGACCTGGCCGACCGTCGCGTTCAGCGTCTCGTGCGTCGTCGGCCAGCTGAACACCGGCATGCCGTCGGGCGCGATGTGCGCGGTCGGCTCGCCGTCGGTCACGACGAGCACCACCGGCTCGGCGTCCGGGTGCCGGCGCAGGTGCCGACCGGCGATGACCAGGGCGTGCTGCAGGTTCGTCCCCTGCACCCACTCGGGCTCGACGCCCGCCAGCTGCACCGGCGAGAGCCGCCGGGCGGTCCGGTCGAAGCCGATGATCTGCAGGGCGTCCTGGCGGAACCGGGTCTCGACGAGGTGCGAGAGGGCGAGTGCCGTCTGCTTCATCGGCCCCCAGCGGCCCTCCATCACCATCGAGAAGGACAGGTCCACGCAGACCGCGACCGCCGCCGTCGTCCGCCGCTCGGTCTCGACGACCTCGAAGTCCTCGACGAGCAGCCGCCCCGGGATGCCTGCGCCACGGCGCAGGGCGTTCGACAGCGTGCGTACCGCGTCGATCGGCAGCTCGTCGCCGAACACCCACTGCCGGGTCGTGCCCGTGAGCTCGTCCGCCGAGCCGGTCCGCCGGTCGTCGTGGTCACCGGTCCCGGAGGCCTCCATCTGCGAGAACACCCGCTTCAGCGCGGTCTCCCCCAGCCGGCGTACGGCGCGCGGGGTCAGCCGCAGCCCGTCGTCGTCCCGGGACACGAACCCCTGCCGCTCGAGCTCGCGCTCCAGCTCGCGCAGGGCCCGGAAGTCCGACGCCGCCGACGCACCCAGGTGCTGCTCGAGCGTCTCCACGTCGACGTCGTCGAGGGTCGCGCCGGGGTGTCCCTGCGCGAGCGACTGCTCGAGCGCCTCGAGGTCGGCCAGCTCCGCGACCGCCTCGACCGCCTCGCTGTAGCCCAGCGGCTCACCGCCGCGCATGGACACCGGCCCGCGCTCCAGGCCCGGCCGCAGCGCCCGGAGGTTGTCGGACAGCTGCGCCATCTGCGAGGCCAGGTCCGGGTCGGACAGGGCGTCGCTCATCAGCTGCGCCAGCTGCTCGCGTTGCTCCGGCGAGAGCGAGGCCATCATCCGGTCCGCCGCGGCCTGGCGCCGGGCCAGGGCGTCGATCAGCTCGTCGACCGACTCCGGGTTCTCGGGGAAGAGGTCGCCGTGGCGCTCCATGAACTCGCGGAACCTGTCCTCGGTGTCCTCGCCGCGGGCATGAGCGGCGAGCAGGCCGTTGAGGTCGGCGAGCATGTCCTTGACGGCCTGCATCGCCTCGGGGTCCGGGGACTCCAGCGCCTGCCGCAGCCCGGCGATCTGAGCGTCGAGCACCTCGTTGCGCAGCATCTCCCGGATCGACTCGTACGTCGCCCGAGCCTCCGGGGAGTGCCAGTCGTAGGGCGCCAGCGCCCTGACGGCACCGGCGGTGTCGTCCGGGACCGTGGCGAGCTCCAGCTCGGCCCACCGGGCGTCGTCGCCGTCCTCGCCCGCGAGCGTGTCCCGCTCCTCGGCCAGGGCCTGGTCGAGGGCGGCCCGGACCTGGTCCAGGGTGCCGCCGAGATCGCCGCGGCGCCGGGCGGCGTTGCGCATCCGGCGCACCTTGGCGGCCAGGTCGTCGAGGCCCCGGTGGCCGTCGACCCCCCGCCTCAGCAGCTCCGAGAGCGCCTCGCGCAGCGACCCGCCGGCGAGGACGTCGCGGCCCACGGCGTCGAGGGCCGCCCGGACGTCGTACGGGGGCGCCAGCGGGTCAGGCCCGTCGGCCCACGGCCCGTACCGGAACCGGGACACCTCAGGCCCCGTAGACCGCGCGTCCGGCCACCGACTCCTTGTCGATGCGGCGGGTCAGGTGAAGTCCCTCGAGAACGAGCTCGACGGCGGCCGCGACCTCGCCCGGGGTGGCGTCGTCGCCGTGCCCGAGCCGGTCCAGCACCTTGGACAGGCCCGGGACGGTGCCGACCTGCTCGAGCAGCGCCTCGGCCGGCACCAGCTCGCCGGTCTCGACCGTCGCCCCCTCGGCGAACAGGTCGGTGAACCCGGACAGGTCCAGGCCAGCCAGCCGGTCCCGGAAGGTCTCGGCGACCGCGACGCGCAGCAGGTGCTGGACGACCTCGGCCTCCCGACCCTCCTCCCCCATCTCGAACTCGACCTTGCCCAGCAGCGTCGGGACGACCGTCGGGACGTCGCAGACCCGTGCCACGGCGAGCGCCTCCCCGACCCGGGCCCCGCGCCGCAGCGCCGAGGCCGCCACCCCCTCCGTCGCGGCGATCGCGAACCGCGCGCTGACGCCCGACCGCTGGTCGACCGCCGGGGACTCGCGCAGGCCGCGGGTGAGCCGGGCGACCACCTCGACCAGGTGCTCGGGCACGTCCGCGACCAGGACCGCCTCCTGCCGCACCAGCGCGACCTCCTCGGCGACCTCGTGCGGGTAGTGCGTGCGGATCTCGGCGCCGAACCGGTCCTTGAGCGGGGTGATGATCCGGCCCCGGTTGGTGTAGTCCTCGGGGTTGGCGCTGGCCACCAGGAGTACGTCGACGGGCAGCCGCAGCGAGTAGCCGCGGACCTGGATGTCGCGCTCCTCCAGCACGTTGAACATCGCCACCTGGATCCGCTCGGCGAGGTCGGGCAGCTCGTTGATGCCGAAGACGCCGCGGTTCGTGCGGGGCAGCAGGCCGTAGTGGACGGTCTCGGGGTCGCCCAGGGTCCGGCCCTCGGCGACCTTGACCGGGTCGACGTCGCCGACGAGGTCGCCGACGCTCGTGTCCGGGGTGGCCAGCTTCTCGACGTACCGGTCGTCGCGGTGCCGCCAGACGACCGGAAGGTCGTCCCCGAGCTCCGCGGCGAGCCGGAGGCAGCGGCTGCACACCGGGGCCATCGGCTCGTCGTTGATCTCGCAGCCCTCGACGACCGGGCTCCACTCGTCGAGCAGGGTGGACACGGTCCGCATCAGGCGGGTCTTGCCCTGGCCCCGCTCGCCGAGCAGCACCAGGTCGTGGCCGGCGAGCAGCGCGCTCTCGAGCTGCGGAAGCACGGTGTCGTCGAAGCCGACGATGCCGGGGAAGGCGGTCGCTCCGGCGCGGAGACGGGCGAGCAGGTTCTCACGGATCTCGGTCTTCACCGAGCGTGGCCGGTAGCCGGCGTCGCGGAGGGAACCCAGGGTCGTGGGTCGGGTCATGCCCGTCACTCTAGGCACGCCCGGGAAACCGCCGGCGGGCCTGGCCCCGGCCGTCCGGCCACGCGTAGCGCACCCCGGTCAGGTCCTCGCTGACCCGCCACAGCCGCGCGGCGAGGTCCTCGTCGAGGGCGACCGGGCTGGGGCGTGCGGGGCCGGCGTGCCCGCGGGTCTCCCGCAGCCCGCGCGGGCCGGTGTAGGAGCCGGGCTCGGCGACGGTCGCGGCGTACAGCGACGGCTCCGCGCCGCGGGCCGGGGACTGGAAGACGAGCGGCACGACCAGAGGCGCCAGGAGCCGCACGCCGCGCATCGACCCGAGCCCCTGGTCGCTCGTCACCAGGTTGGTCGAGGACACGCCGGGGTGGGCCGCGGTCACGGCGAGCGCGGTGCCGGCCGCCCGGGCGCGCCGCTGCAGCTCGAAGGCGAACAGCAGGTTCGCCAGCTTGGAGTTGGCGTACGTCGACTGCGGCTGGTAGCTCTCGGGCGGGTTGCCGTCGACGACCTTCGGGGTGCCGTGGCGGTGCGCGATCGAGGACACCACGACGACCCTCGGCGAGGGCGCGGCGAGCAGCGCCGGCAGCAGCCGGCCGGTGAGCGCGAAGTGCCCCAGGTGGTTGGTGCCGAACTGCAGCTCGAAGCCGTCACGGGTCTGCCGGTAGGAGGGCGGCATCATCAGGCCCGCGTTGTCCACCAGCAGGTCCAACGCTCCGCGCCACGTCTCGGCCAGCCGGCGCACCGACTCCAGCGAGCCCAGGTCCAGCGGCGCCACGTGCAGCCGGGCGCCGGGCACCTCGGCACGGATCCGCCCGGCCGCGCGCTCACCCTTGTCCGCCGTGCGCACGGCCAGCGTCACCTCGGCGCCGTGCCGGGCCAGCTCCAGGGCGGTGTGGTAGCCGATCCCCGAGTTGCCGCCGGTGACGACGGCGGTGGTGCCCGCCAAGGACGGCAGGTCCGCGGGGCTCCAGCGGCCGGCCATGCCACGGAGCCTACGCAGGTCACCGAAGCGGACTCCCGGCGCCGGCGGGCGTCAGCGGGGCCGACGGAGCACGACGACGGACCGGTCGGCGACCTGGAACTCCAGGCCCGGGATCATCGGCCGCGCGTCGTCGAAGAACGACACGCTGCCGGCCTCGTCGTCGTGCGTGTCGAGGGCGACCAGCCAGCCCTCGCCGTACACCTCGTCGGGGATCGTGAACGGAAGGGTGTGCTCGCTGGCGTTGAAGGCCACCAGGAACGAGTCGTCGACCACGGACTCACCGCGCGGGCCGGGCTCCGGGATCCCGTCGCCGTTGAGGAAGACCATCATCGCCTTGTCGCCGGCGTTCCCCCAGTCCTCCTTGGCCTTGCCGTCGGGGGTGAACCACTCGATGTCGGCGACGTCCCCGCTGCCCCGAGTGACCTCCCCGGCGAAGAAGCGCCGCCGCCGGAACACCGGGTGGTTGTTGCGCAGCGCGACCACCCGCTTGGCGAAGGCGAGCAGGTCGCTCTGCCACTCGTCGAGCTGCCAGTTCATCCAGGACAGCTCGTTGTCCTGGCAGTACACGTTGTTGTTGCCGCGCTGGGTGCGGCCGATCTCGTCGCCGTGCAGCATCATCGGCACCCCCTGGGACAGCAGCAGCGTCACCAGGAAGTTGCGCTGCTGCCGGGCGCGCAGGGCGAGCACGGCCGGGTCGTCGGTCGGCCCCTCCGCGCCACAGTTCCAGGACCGGTTGTGGCTCTCGCCGTCGTTGTTCCCCTCCCCGTTGGCCTCGTTGTGCTTCTCGTTGTAGGAGACGAGGTCGCGGATCGTGAACCCGTCGTGCGCCGTGACGAAGTTCACCGATGCGATCGGCTTGCGGCCGGAGTGCTCGTAGAGGTCGGAGGAGCCGGAGAGGCGGGAGGCGAAGTCGCCGAGCGTGCCCGGCTCGCCCCGCCAGTAGTCGCGGACGGTGTCGCGGTACTTGCCGTTCCACTCGGTCCACAGCGGCGGGAAGTTGCCCACCTGGTAGCC
>JAICLD010000226.1 GCA_025927595.1 Nocardioidaceae bacterium
ACACCGTGGTCTACGACATGTCCCCCGGCGCATCGGGGGCCTACTACGTGAGCGGGGAGGTCGTGTGGCACGCGGGTCACGTCTGTGTCGTCTCGACCACCACGCGGCTCGACGGGCAGCGGTTCCGGGCCCGGCTCCAGGTGGTCGCCCGGCCCACCCCGGAGCAGCGCCGGCGCGCCGAGGACTGGCGACGCCGGTTCGGCGGGCGGCGCTGAGCCGCGACCCGCCGCGCCGGCTCAGCCCCACGACTCCTCGGTACGCCGCGCGAGGTCGGCCACCACGCCGGCCAGGTCGCCGGTGGTCTCGCGGACCCGGCGCTGACGGGTCGCACCGCCGCCGACCGCCATCAGCCGCTCGAAGGACCCGGTGACCCGCTCGAGGTCGCCGGCCTCCTCCAGCGCCGGGCGCACGAGCCTCAGCGTCGCCTCGACGGCGGTGCGCGCCGGCACCAGGCCGCCGTGGACCGGGTGCACCAGGTCGCCGGCGAGCCCGAAGCGGGAGGCGCGCCAGCCGGCGGCGCGAAGCAGGTCGGTGCGCCACGCGACCTCCCCGGGCCCCTCCGGGACGCCGGCGGCGCCGGGGGTCTCGACGGCGCCGGAGGCGACCGTCTCGACGAGCGCCCTGGCCAGCAGTGCCACGAGCAGCGCGTCCTCGACGTCGGTGCAGACGTCGGCGACGCGGACCTCGACGGTCGGGTACCGCGGCGAGAGCCGGACGTCGAAGTAGAGCATGCCGGGGTCCAGGGAGGCGCCCCAGCCGGTGAGGCGCTCGGTCACCGCGCGGTAGGTGGCGATGTCGCCGAAGGGCTCGCGCGGGCCCGCGGTCGGCCACCGCCCCCAGACATGGGAGCGCCAGCTGGCGTGCCGGGTGTCGCGGCCCTGCCAGAACGGCGAGTTCGCGCTCAGTGCCAGCAGGACCGGCAGCCAGGGCCGGATGCCGTCCACGACCGCGACGGCCTCGTCCTCGTCGCCGACCTCGACGTGCACGTGCATCGCGCACACGAGGGCCTGGCGGGCCAGCTCGCCGTACTCCCGGCGGATGCCGAGGTAGCGGTCCTCAGGCGTGACGACCTGGTCGTCCCCGGGCAGGACCGGCACCGGAACGGCGACGGCGCGTGCTCCCGCCGCCGCGGCGGCCTCCCCGACCGCCCGGCGCCCGGCGCGGATGCCGGTCAGGAGCGTCTCGGCGTCCCGGCAGGGCTCGGTCGAGGTCTCGATCTGCTGCAGGAACAGCTCGTGGTCGACCTCGGCGGCCCGCTGGTTGGCGCGGACGGCGTCCCGGGACACCGGGGTGGGCCGGCCGGTCCCGGGGTCGACGAGCAGCAGCTCCTCCTCGACCCCGACCGTGCGCGCCATCCCCCCGGTCTCCCACGTCGCCCCAGCGCCGAGACCCGGCGTGTCAGTCCTCGGTGACCGGGTCCCCGGCGGTGTCCGGGTACGGCGACCCGCCGCCGTCGGTGCCGCCGTCGGTGCCGCCGTCGGTGCCGCTGGGGGACGCGGGCGTGACGGGCGCCGCCCGGCGGCCGGCCTCCACGGTCGCCGCCGACGCGGCCACCCCGAGGGCGAGCGCGCCGAGGCCCCAGCCGAAGCCGGTCCGCTCGGTGCCCAGCAGCCGGTCCAGTGACGCGGCGCCGGGCCCCTGCTCGGCGAGCATGGTGCACGCTGCGATCAGCACCGCGTTGTACTCCCAGCCACCGTTCGCCGCCCACGGGCCGTTCGGCAGGTGCACCTTGCGGATCGCCGTGGTCATCACGCCGATCAGCGCGGCGCTCGCCAGCGGGGTCGCCAGGCCGGCGGCCAGCAGGGCGCCTCCGGCCGTCTCGGTGACGCCTGCGGCCAGCGCGTTGCGTCGCGGCGGGTGCATGTTCAGCGACTG
This sequence comes from Nocardioidaceae bacterium, assembly GCA_025927595.1. Lineage (GTDB taxonomy): Bacteria > Actinomycetota > Actinomycetes > Propionibacteriales > Nocardioidaceae > Nocardioides_B. The sequence continues at coordinate 1,876 of JAICLD010000226.1, forward strand.
CATCATCGCCTGGGTGCCCTCCAGGCCCGGGCCGCCGAACCAGCCCTTGAGCTTCTGGGTCCCGTGGCCGATGAACAGCCCTCCGACCAGGGCCCGCGCCGCCAGCTTCGCCACACTCATGACTGCCTCCGTGATCCGATCGCTGCGACGGACATCCCGCCAGCCGTGGGGGTACCCCCGCCACCGCGTCATGATGCCCGGACGCTCAAGCGTTCAACCAGTCGCCCCGGGCCACGCCGGCGCCCGCACGGGGGGTCAGACCCGGGACTGCACCCCGGCCAGCAGCTGACGCGCCATCACGATCCGCTGCACCTGGTTCGTGCCCTCGTAGATCTGGGTGATCTTGGCGTCGCGCATCATCCGCTCGACGGGGTAGTCGTGGGTGTAGCCGTAGCCCCCGAGCACCTGCACCGCGTCGGTGGTCACCTGCATGGCCGTGTCGGAGGCGAAGCACTTGGCCGCAGCGCCGAAGAAGGCCAGGTCCGGGTCGTCGCGCTCGGAGCGGCCGGCGGCGGCGTACGTCAGCTGGCGCGCGGCCTCCACCTTCATGCCCATGTCGGCGAGCATGAACTGCAGGCCCTGGAAGTCCGCGATCGGGCGACCGAACTGCCGGCGCTCCCGGGCGTAGGCGAGCGCGAAGTCGAGCGCGCCCTGGGCGATCCCGACGGCCTGGGCCGCGATGGTCACGCGGGTGTGGTCGAGGGTGCGCAGCGCGGTCGCGTAGCCGGTGTGCTCCGCGCCGATCATCCGGTCGGCCGGGACACGGACCCGGTCCAGGTAGACCTCTCGGGTCGGCGACCCCTTGATCCCGAGCTTCCGCTCGGGTGCCCCGAACGAGACGCCGTCGTCGTCCCTGTCCACGACGAACGCGGAGATCCCGGCGCGGCGGTCGGGGTCGGTGACGGCGAAGACCGTGTAGTACTGCGAGACGCCGGCGTTCGTGATCCACCGCTTCACGCCGTCGAGGACGTAGGCGTCTCCGTCCCGCACCGCCCGGGTCCGCATCGCCGCGGCGTCCGACCCCGCCTCCGGCTCGGAGAGGCAGTAGGAGAACATCGCCCGCCCGGCGGCGACCGGGGGCAGGTACCGCGCCTTGAGCTCCTCGGACCCGGACAGCAGCAGCGGCAGCGTCCCGAGCTTGTTGACGCCCGGGATGAGCGACGAGGCGGCACAGGCCCGGGCGACCTCCTCGATCACCAGACAGGTGGCGAGTGCGTCCGCTCCGGCACCGCCGTAGGCCTCCGGGATGTGCGGGGCCGCGAAGTCCGCGGCCGCGAGCGCGTCGTACGACGCCTGGGGGAACGACCCGGTCTCGTCGACCTCCCCGGCGTGCGGCGCGACCTTCGCGTCGCAGAGGGCCCGCACCGCCTCCCGGACGGCCCGGTGCTCCTCGGACAGCGCGTACATCGGGAAGTCGCTCACGACCCGATCCTACTGGCCGGTAGCCCCGCCCGCGGGCGTCGGCCGGGGGCGGGCCGTCTGTACGCTCGGCGCATGACGACGCTCCCGTGGCAGGACCCTGACACCATCCGGTCCGTCCTCGCCGACTCCCGGACCTGGGCCGTGGTCGGCCTGTCCGGCAACCCGCACCGCACCGCTTTCCGGATCGCCGAGTTCCTGCAGGGACAGGGCAAGCAGATCGTGCCGATCCACCCGAGCGCCCCCACCGTGCTGGGCGAGCAGGGCTACGCCACGCTGGCCGACGTCCCCTTCGGGATCGACTGCGTCGACGTGTTCCGCCGCTCCGAGGCCGCCGGCGAGTTCGCGGACCAGGCCGTCGCGGTCGGTGCCGGGTCCGTGTGGTTCCAGCTCGGCGTCATCGACGAGGCCGCGTTCGAGCGCACGCGCGCCGCCGGCGTCCCGATGGTGATGGACACCTGCCCCAAGATCGAGTGGCCCCGCACCGAGTGGGAGCGGTGACCGGCCGGGTCCCGCACACCCGCCGCGACGACACCGTCGAGGAGCTGCACGGCCACCGGGTCGCGGACCCCTACCGCTGGCTGGAGGACCCGGACTCGCCGGAGACCGCCGCGTGGGTGGCCGAGCAGAACCGCTGGTCCCGCGCGTACCTGGACGCGCTGCCGTCCCGGGACTGGTTCGGGCGGACGATGGACGCCGTCGTCTCCCGGCCGCGGGCCGGGACGCCACGCAAGGTCGGCGGCCGCTACGTCGCCAGCCGCAACGACGGCTCCCACCAGCAGGACCTCTGGTACGTCGGTGACAGCCTCGAGGAGCTGCACCACCGCAGCACCCTGCTGCTGGACCCCAACACGTTCTCCGAGGACGGCACCGCCTCGCTCGCCGGCCTCGAGGCCAGCCGTGACGGCCGGTGGCTGGCCTACCAGGTCAGCGACGCCGGCAGCGACTGGACCTCGGTCCGGCTCCTCGTGCTCGCCGGCGGCTCACCGGTCGACGACGTCGTCACCGGTGTGAAGTTCAGCGAGGTGACCTGGCTCCCCGACCACAGCTCGTACCTGTACCTGCACTTCGCGACCTCGGGGGCCGGGGACGGCACCGAGCCGGACGCGCTGCCCGGCGGCCGGCTGATGCGGCACCACGTCGGGGAGTCCCAGGACACCGACGAGCTCGTGCTCGAGCTGCCCGACGACCCACGGCTGCTGATCACCCCGCACCTGTCCCACGACGGCCGGTGGCTCGTGGTGGAGCTCCACGAGGGCACCTCCGAGCGCAACCGGCTCTGGGTCTACCCCGTCCACACCGACGCCGGCGCGAGCACGATCGGCCACCCCGTGCGGCTGGTCGACGAGGCGTACGCCGGCTTCGGGTTCCTGCGCACGGACGGCTCGTGGCTCTACCTGCTCACCGACCACGAGGCCCCGCGCCGCAAGGTGGTCCGGGTCGACCTCGCCGCGGCCGATCCCGTGCCGGTCGACGTCGTCCCCGAGTCCGGGTGGCCGCTGGAGCACGTCGCCGCCGTCGGCGCGGAGCTGCTCGCCGTGCGCCTGGTCGACGCCGTCCCGCAGCTGACCCGGCACGCCCTCGACGGCTCGGTGCTCGGGCCGGTCGACGTGCCCGGCGGCGGGGTGGTCGCGCTCAACGGCGAGGCCGGGGACGACGAGGTCTTCCTCGGCATGTCGTCGGTGACCCGGCCCCTCGCGTCGTACCGGCTGGACCTCGGCAGCGGGTCGCTCACCCAGCTC
>JAICLD010000021.1 GCA_025927595.1 Nocardioidaceae bacterium
CGCTGCACCTGCTCGCCCAGGGAGTCGCTGTGTCCCACGAAGAGCCCGGGGCCGCCGGAGGAGAAGTCGAGCGGGTTGGTGGTGTCGACCAGCACCTTGCCGCGGAGCTGCTCGCGCACGCCCTCGGCCACCTCGACCGCGACCGTGCCGGCCACCGAGAGGAAGACCAGGTCGGCGCCCTCCACGACCTCTGCGGGACTGCCGACGGGGAGATCATCGACCGTCTCCTTGCGGGTCCCGATGCGAACGTCGTGGCCGTGCCGCGGCAGGCCACGTGCGAGCGCCTGGCCCACGACGCCGCTGCCCAGGATGCCGATGCGCATGCAGGCAACGTACGACGCAGGGGTCGCGCCCGCCAGGCCGCCACCGACACCGCCAGACCAGTCAGCGGCGCGACCGCCACCGTCCGGGACGGCGCGGCAGACCCGCCAGGACCACCCGTGACGCCACGCTCGGCCGCAGCAGCGACAGGGGCGAGGCCACGAGGTTGTTGGTCCGGACGAACGCGTCCGCGAGCACCCGGTCGTGCCGGGCCCCGCGGACCAGCCGGACGACGTACGCGTTGAGGACCCGGGTACCCACGCCACGCCGGCCGCGGACCCCGGGGTGCCGCAGGTCGCTGGTCACGGCCATCGTCCATGGCACGTCGACCACCTTCGCGGCGGCCCGGTAGAACCGCCGCGGCAACCCCGGCAGCCCGCGCTCGAGCTCGCGTCCGAGGAGCAGGGACTCCTCGGCGGCGACCGTCATCCCCTGCCCGTACACGGGGTTGAAGCTGCTGATCGCGTCCCCGCAGACGAGGTAGCCCTCCGGCACGTCCCGCAGCTCCTCGAACCGGCGCCGCGTGCTGCCGGAGAAGTGCGCGAGCGAGGGCTCACCGACCGGCTCCGCACCGTCGAGCAGGTCGGCGAGGTCGCGCACCGGCAGCGACTCCGCGAAGCGACGGAACCCGTCGGCGTCCTCTGGCGGCCGCTCACCGAGGAGACCGGTCAGCGCGACGATCCAGAGCCCGCCCTCGCGCACCAGGACGGTGGCCCCCCGCAGGTCCGGCGGCTCCGGCGAGACCAGCAGGAACGACCCGCCGTCGAGGTCGGCCGGCCGGCGGCGGTAGGTCCGGGTCACGTAGGTCAGGTCGATCCCGACCGACTCCTGCCGCGGGACCGGGTACCCGAGGTCCGCGAGCCAGCCCACGGCGCTCGGCGACCTGCCCGCGGCGTTCACGACGAGGTCCGCGGCGAGGACCTCCTCGTGACCGTCCTCGCGGCGTCGGGTCCGCAGCCCGGTGACCCGCCCGGCCGAGGCGACCAGACCCACCGCGTCGGTGCGGTCCTGCAGGCGTACGCCGGGCCAGGACCCGACCCGCTCCCGGACCACCTGCTCCAGCAGCGGCCGGCTGGCGAAGACGACGTCGAAGCCGCTGCGGTAGCGGAGCAGGAGGCCACCGCCGAGGAGGATGCGGCCGTCCCCCGGCACGTCCGCCAGCACGCCCCCGCGGCGCACGACCTCGCCGGTGAAGCCCGGCAGCAGACCCTCGATGACCTCGCGTCCCCGTCCGAGCAGGAGGTGCGCGTGCCGTCCCTGCGGGACCCCTCGGCGTGGACGGCTCCCCGGCGCGAGCTCGTCCCGCTCGACCACGACCACCTCGGCGACGTGGTCGGCCAGGGTGCGGGCGGCGAGCAGCCCCGCCATCCCGGCGCCCACGACGACCGCGCTCCCGGGACGCTCGCCCGGGGCCGGCGCGGTCGTCACGGCGTCAGCGCCTGGCGAGGAAGACGTCGGGGTCGTGGCGCCCCTGTGGGTGCATGAAGTTCCGGACCCGGTCCCGGTTGTCCCCCCAGGCGAGGTAGAGGTGACCGCCCGCGGACACGTTCGCGATGTAGTCGCCCATGTAGCCGAACGCGATCTGCGGGTCGAACTGGGGCACCGTCTGCACCCCGGGGAACGACCGCGTGGTGACACGCACGGGGCGGAACCGCACGCCGTCCCAGGAGTCGGCGAGCACGGTGTCGAGGGTGTCGTCGGGGTTGCGCTGGTAGTACGCCAGGTGCAGCCCACGGCGGTCCGCCGACAGCGCCGGCTGGATCTCGTCGCCGCTGCCGCGGGTCACCGCGCGGTCGCTCCAAGTCCGGCCGCCGTCGCCGGACCGGGCGAGCCGGAGGTGGGAGCGTCCGGAGCGACCGTCGTTCCAGGCCACCCACAGGTCTCCGTCGTGCACGGCCATCGTGGGGAACTCGACCGTCCGCACCACCTGCCCGGGGCCCAGCTCGAGCGCCCCCGTCGGGGAGGCCGCGGTGACCGACGCGACGGTCCGGGGCCGGGAGAACGTCGTGCCGGCGTCGGTGGACCGGGCCACCACGATGCTCAGGCGCTCGGTGCCGCCCTCGCACCGGGGGTCGTCGACGCTCGCCTTCTCCGCAGCGACGTACAGCGTCCCGTCGGCGGGGTCGACGACCGGCTGCGCGCCGATGTACTGCGCGAAGCTGCAGGAGTCGACGTCGGACGTGAGCCGGTCGACGTCGTGCAGCGTCCAGGTCCGGCCGTGGTCGGTGGACCGAGCGACGGGCAGCCCGGTGGACGCCGACCCGGAGGGGCCCTCGACGAAGTCGTCCCACGCGACGTACACGTTGTCGCGGCCGGCGGCGACCGGGTCCCGGCCGACCGCGAGGGCGTCCTTGTCGCCGAGGTAGAACTGCGACTCGTCGTGCGGGGAGGCGAACGTCGGCGTCGACCAGGTCCTGCCGCCGTCGTCCGAGCGGCCCACCGCGACCTCGAGGTTGCCGACCGCGCCGCCGAGCGTCAGCGTCGAGTAGTACATCCGCCCGGCCCGGTCGGCGCCGAGCCACGGGTCGCCGAGGTTGACGTACGCCGTGGGGTTGGGCAGCGTCCCGCCGTCGGTGAACGTCCTCCCCCCGTCGCGGGAGTAGCCGTAGCCGCTGAGGTCGAAGCCGTCGGTGAGGGCGAACAGCGCCTGCTGGCTGTCGTTGAACGCGACCGCGACCCGGGATCCGGCGACCGCGACCGACGTCTCGCTCTGCGTCGTCTGGTCGACCTGGTGGCGGTCCGCGGCAGGGGCGTTCACCCGGACGTTCCGCAGGTGCGCGCGCGGCAGCGACGGCGCCGTGCCCTTGGCGGCCGGGCGCTCGTCCTCACCGACCAGCGACCTGCCGGGACTCGACCGTCGTCCCACGGCGATGTCCAGCGCCCGGGTGAGGGCCGGCGTCGCGAAGCGGTCCCGGTGGTGGGCCAGCAGCGTCTCGGCCACCTGCTCCCGGTCGATGCCCGAGCCGGGTACGGCGTCGCGCTCGGCCGGCGCCGCGAGGAGCGTGGAGGCGGTCAGCACCGACCCCGACGCGACCCCCACGGCCGCCGTCCACGCCAGCCATCGTCGCACCATGACCCGCACCCCCGTTCGGTCGCGGCCGGGGACGAGGACCCGCGGCCCGGTCCCAGCGTGCTCCTCCGGGCCGTCTCTCGACAGGGGCGTCTGTACCACTTCGGTGACCGTCGGTGGTGCTGGCACCACCCCGCCAGTTGGGGGGTCAGCACCCTGGGGCCGGGCACCGCGATTCGGGATCGTTCTCGATGTCGGGACACACCGACAGCCACCAGCGAGACAGCCTCGCAGACCGAAGGGACACACCATGTTCACCACCAGGACCACCGGCAAGCTCGCCACCCGCGCCGCCTTCCTCACCGTCACCGGCGGAGCGCTCCTCGGAGCCTCCCTGACCGGCGCCGGCGCGGCCCAGGCCAGCCAGGCCCAGCCCGAGCGGGGCTTCTCCTCGGTCGAGTCGTGCACCGGGGTCACCGGGTCGATCACCTGGAGCCCGGGCCTGGTCCGCAACCACACCAAGAAGGAGCACACCGTCCTCACCGGCACGCTGAGCGGCTGCTCCGGCCTCAACGGCGCCCAGGCCGGCACGGGCACGGTGACCGCTGTGCTGAACGGCCGCTCGAGCGCCGGCTCGATCGTCCAGACGGGGTCGATCACGGTGAACTGGCCCACGTCCTCGGGGCTGAACCCCTCCAACGGGAACGTGACGCTGCGGCGGGCGGCGAGCAACCAGCCCTACTCGCTGTCCGGGGCGTTCACCTCGGGGGCGTTCACCGGCGCTGCGGTCTCCACGAACGTGCTGGTCACCGCCCACCACGGCACCGGGTCGATCGCCCACCCGGTGACCTCCCAGCAGTACGTCAACACGGCGCCGCTGGCCGCCCGGGTGAACCTCGGCTGACCCCGCCGACGTGCCGGAGCCGACTGCCCGGTGGCCCATTCGGCCACCGGGCAGCGGCACGTCAGGACGCGCCGGTCAGCCGCGCGAGGGCCGGCGCGTCCACGGACTCCTTCTGCAGGAACCCCACCGCTCCGCAGTCCAGCAGGTCGGCGGGGAGGTCCCCGCGCCGGGCGCTGGACAGCAGGACCACCGTCGTGGACGGGGCCCGCGCGAGGATCCGGCGGGTGGCCTCGAGGCCGTCGATGCCGGGCAGCCGGACGTCCATCAGGACGAGGTCGGGGCGCAGCCGGAGCGCCAGGTCCACTCCCTGCTCCCCGGCGTCCGCCTCGGCCACGACCAGGTAGGCGGGCTCCGCGTCCAGCAGGGACCGGACCGCCACCCGGAACGCGCGGTGGTCGTCGACGAGCAGGACCCGCTGCCGCGGCCTCGCCGCGGTCCCCCTGGACGGCACGGCCGACGCCGGGCTCACGAGACGCTGCCCGACAGGTAGAGCAGCACCGCCCGCACGCGCGGGTGCGACTCGTCGCCCATCCCCACGCCCAGCTTGGCGAAGATCGAGTTGATGTGCTTCTCGACCGCCCGTTGGCCGATGAACAGCGACGCGGCGATCGCCGCGTTGTTCCGGCCGCGCGACATCTCCGCCAGCACCTCGAGCTCCCGCGGGCTCAGCCGGCCGACGGCGGCGTTGCCGCGGCTCACACCGGCCCGGACCAGCTGCTCGATCACCTGCGGGTCGACCACCGAGCCGCCGGCCGCCACGGCCGTGACCGCCGCGACCACCTCGTCGACGTCGGAGACCCGCTCCTTGAGCAGGTAGCCGCGTCCGGCGGAGCCGCTCTCGAGCAGCGAGCGGACGTAGCCGGGGTCGACGTACTGGCTGAGCAGGATCACTCCGGTCGAGGGATGGTGCGCGCGGCAGTGCCGCGCCACCTGGACGCCCTCGTCGGTCCAGGTCGGCGGCATCCGGATGTCGGTGAGGACCACGTCCGGGACGAGCTCGTCGATCCCGGCCAGGACCTCGGGGAGGTCGACGCAGCTCCCGACCACGTCGATGTCCGGCACGGACGACAGCAGGCCGCGCATCCCCTCGCGCAGCAGCGCGTTGTCCTCACCGAGCACCAGCCGGACGGTCACGGCGACGGGACCTCCCACCCGATGGCAAGCACGTGCCCTGCGCGGGTCGGGTCGTCGCCCGGCCGGCGGTGCACGGAGCCGCCGGTCGCGTCGACGCGGTCCTCGACCAGCTGCACGGTCCCGGGGGTGGGCGCGCGGTCGCAGGACACCACGACGTCCAGCGTGCGCTCGCGCCGCTCCAGCGCGACCTCGGCGGAGCCCCCCGCGTCCAGGCACTCCTCGAGGAGCTGCACCGCGCAGAGGTAGCCGGCCGTCTCGACCGGCTCCGGGGCCCGGACGTCGCGGCCGCGGTGGGTGACGCGGACCCGGCCGTCGTGCCGTGCGGCCCAGGTCTCCAGCGCGACCCGGAGCCCGTTGTCGGCCAGCGTCGGGGGGAACACGCCGTGCGCGATCTCGCGCAGCGCCTCCAGCGCGGACGCCGCCTCCGCCGCCGCACCCTCCAGCGCGGCCGCGTCCCCGCTGCCGGCCCGGTCCAGGGCCGCCTCGGCCGCCCGGAGCCGGCTCTGCACGTGGTCGTCGACGAGCCGGGAGAACCGGGCGGTCTGCTCGGCGGCGACGGCCACCAGGCGCGCGCGCGACCGGGCCAGTCGCTCCCCCAGGTCGCGGGACTCCGCGATCCGGTGCCGCAGGTCGAAGGTGAGGCGGACGTTGGCCAGGGCCAGCCCGGCCGCGCCCGCCAGCCGGTCCAGCACCGCGCGCGTGTGCGCGTCGGTCTCCACCGCCTCCGTCGCGACCCCGAGGGACCCGACGTCCTCGCCTCGGCGCTGCAGAGGCACGTGCACCATGGTGGCCGGTCCGGGTCCGGGCACCGGCGCGCTCGGCCAGGCCTCCCGGAGCTCGGCGCCGCCGGTGAGCCGGAGCCGGACCTCGCCCGCGGAGCCGTGGGTCGCCTGCGTCACGGTCTGGGCCACCCTCGGCAGCACCTCCTCGACGGCCACCGTGTCGGCCACCCGTTGGACGAACGCGGACAGCGCCGAGTACGGGTCGCCGTCCCGGCCGTAGGCGACCAGGTCCGCGAGGCGCTCGACCGGCCCGCGCGAGGCCATCACCGCCGCCGCGACCAGCACCGTCGCGCCGAGCCACCACCCCTCCCGGACGGCCGTGGAGCCGCCGGAGCGCGCGGAGCCCGCGACCAGGAGCGCGGCACCGCCGACCACCGCGACGAGGACCGCGCGGGCGGCGGTGACGACCGCGAGCCGGACCAGCTCGACGTGGGTCCGGCCGGTGGGAGGGCCGGTGGGAGGGCCGGTGGGAGGGCCGGTCACGGCGCCGGTGCTCCCGCCAGCGAGCCGGCCGCCGCCTCGCGAGCCGAGCCGGCGGGGGCGGGCAGCTCCCCTCGCACGGTGGTACCGGACCCCGGCGCGGACTCCACCTCCACCCGGCCGCCGAGCGGGACCAGCCGCTCCCCCAGGTGGCGGAGGCCCGACCCGGCCGCGTCGCTCCCGGCGTCCGACCCGCGCGACCCGGCGGCGATCCCGGCGTCGATCCCGGCGTCGAACCCGGCGCCGTCGTCGGTCACCGTGAAGACCAGGCGGTCGGCGTCCGAGGCCAGCCGGACGCGGACGTGCCGGGCACCGGCGTGCTTGACCGCGTTCTGGAGCGCCTCGAGGCAGCAGAAGTAGACGGCGGTGTCCGCCTCCGGGCTGCTCGGCCACGGCCCGGCCGCCGACACCTCGACCGCGGGGCCGACCCTGCGCACGGCGGACGCGGCGGCCTCGAGCGCGGCGACGAGCCCCGACTCGACGAGGACCTGCGGGGCGTCGCCGGCGGACAGCCCGGCGAGCGTGCGGCGGGTGTCCTCGAGCACCGCGCGCAGGTCCGCCACACCGGCGCCGGGCCGCCGGAGCCGACCGCGGAGCATGATCAGGAGCGCGACGAGCTGCTGCTGGGCGCCGTCGTGGATGTCCCGCTCGAGGCGGCGGCGCTGCTGGTCCTGGGCCAGGACGACGGCCGCCCGGGACGCCGCGAGCTCGGCGGCCCGCGCCGAGACCACCTCCAGCTCGTGCTCGAGGTCGACCGTCAGCTGCGCGTTGCGGACGAGCAGCCCGGCGTGGTGGGACAGGTCGTCGAGCAGCCGGGCCTCGGTGCGGGTGACCGACGTCCCACGCGGGGTCGAGATCGCGATGACGGCGAGCAGCGCACCCTCGTGGGTCACCGGCCACGACCCGGCCGGGCGGAGCAGCTCGCCGCACGCCTCCGCGGTCGGCGCCGGCAGCGGGAGCCGGGAGGCGCCGCCCGGCTCCTGCGGGTGCCGCGCGAGCAGCACGAGCGCGTCGGGGGTGACCAGCCAGATCTCGGCGCGCGACGCCCGGGTGCCGTCCACGACCACGCGGGTGAGCTCGCTGAGCTCGTCGACGTCCCCGATGCCGGCGAAGCGGTCCACGAGGGACCGGACCGCCTCGCGCGGGGACAGCCGCTGCCCGAACACCAGCCGGTTGCACAGCGCCTGGCAGCGCTCCCGCAGCGGCTCGGCGACGCAGGCGACCACGACCATCGGCACCAGCACCGTCCAGCCGCTGCCACGCAGGAGCAGGCCGGTGCCAGCCACCACGACGACGTACAGGAGGCTGACGAGGGCCAGCAGGCTGGCGACCAGCAGCGCCCGGCTCACGACCACGTCGATGTCCCACAGGTGGTGGCGCACGATCGCCACGAACAGCACCACGGGAACCACCGCGAACACCGCGGGGAAGACCTCGTCGACGGCGGCCGCCAGCCGCAGGCCGGTGTCACCGCCGATGCCGAGCAGGGCGGCCGCGTGCCCGGCGACCCAGGCCAGCGCGACGGCCAGGGCCGGCACCAGCGCGGCCCGCAGCAGCCGCGACTGGTCGTCGCTGCGGAGCTCCCGTGACTCCCGCAGGTGCAGGGACTGCGCGACGATCCCCGCGACGGGGACGAGCACGCCGAAGAACACCACGAAGAACGGCGGGTGGGCGATGAAGCTGCTGCGCCAGCAGACCACGACGACCGCGGCGGTCAGGGCCGCCGCCAGCACCCGCCGGGTGCGGGGCCCGGCGCCTCCGGCCAGCGGCAGCCGGCCACCGGGGAAGAGCAGGACCGCGAGCAGGTACGCCGTGCCGGAGACGACGTGGAACGCGAAGTGGAAGGCCTGGATGACGGGCGGCTCGCCCAGCACGTGGAAGACCGCGTGACTGGGCCCGTTGAAGGTGGCGGCCGTCCCCATGAAGGCCAGGGCCAGCAGCCTCGGCACGAGGTCGCGCGGCCGCTTGACGGCGAGCAGGACGCCGAGCGCCAGGTTGAGCAGGCTGAACAGGTAGGCCGCGGCCACGGCGAGGACCGGCTCCGCCGTCATCTCGGGGTCGGCGACCCGGCGGGCGTACGACGCGAGCGGGCCGTCACCACCGGCCAGCGCGACCACGCCGTCGTGCCAGGGCCCGCCTGGCCCGGCCAGCGTGGGCAGCGTCCCGAGCACCAGCCAGGCGACGAGGCCCGCGAGGTAGACGGCGGCGACCACCCGGTAGGCGCCCTGCGCCGGGCGGCGCCGGGGCCGGGAGGGCCGATCGACCATGCCCTCGTTGTACCGCAACCGGGACCGGGCGGGAAGCGGCCGACCCCTCGGTGCCGCCTGCTCAGGAGGGCCGTCGACGTGCGCCCGGGACGCGCCTAGCCCCCGTGGACGTGCTCGCGCCAGTCCGCGGGGACCCGCCCGGCCGGCCCCGGAGCGGGCTGGTCCACCGGGTGCGCCGTGGGTGCGGCCAGCTCGGGACCCGAGAACATCGTCCCGGTCCCGTAGTCGAAGAACCAGTCCTCACCCGGCTCGAAGCTGCGGACCGACCGGTGCCCGGTGACCCGCGCGTGCCCACTGGCGTGCTGCCCGGGCGAGCTGTCACAGCAGCCGACGTGCCCGCACTCGGCGCAGCGGCGCAGGTGCACCCACCAGCCCTGCGGCTGTGCCGTCTCGCAGTCGGCACAGCCCGGTCCGGTCGGTGGGAGGTCGGGGCGGATCCTGCCCACGGGGTCCTCCGAGCCGGGGTCGGGTCTCATGTCCGCCATGTCGGGCTCCTCACCGCGATCCCAGGCCGGTCACCGGAAGGGTCACCTGCAGCACGGTGCTGCCCGGCTCGGACGCGATGGTGAGCTCGCCCGAGTGCCGCTCCACGACGATCCGGCGCGAGATGTCCAGGCCCAGGCCGGTGCCCTTGCCGACGTCCTTGGTGGTGTAGAAGGGCTCGAGGGCGTGCGCCTGGACCTCGGCGGACATGCCCGGGCCGGTGTCGGCCACCTCGACGACCACGCGGCCCGCCCCGTCGACCCGTGTGGACAGCCGCAGCGTGCCCACCCCCTGCATCGCGTCCACCGCGTTGTCGATCAGGTTCGTCCACACCTGGTTCAGCTCACCGGGGATCGCCTGGATGGTCGGCACGTCGTCGCCGAAGTCGCACACGACGGTGACGCCGCCCTCGAGCTTGGGCGCCAGCATGACCAGCGTGCTCTCCAGCCCCTCCGTGACGTCGGTCTGCTGCACCGACCCCCGGTCGAGCTGGGAGTACGACCGGACCGCCGCGACCAGGTCCGAGATCCGCCTGGTGGAGTCCTTCACCTCCGACAGCAGCGCCTCGATCGTGAGCGAGCTGGCCAGCCACTCCACGCCCGGAGCCAGGGAGCCGGAACCCAGCACCTCGGCGGCGCGCTCGCACCAGGCGACGTCGGCGCCCGCCGCGGCGAGCACCGGCGCGGTCAGCCAGGGCGTGGCGACCCGGTGGTCGCTCAGCCAGTCGGAGAGCCGGTCCTCCCGGTCGGCCACCTCCAGCGGCCCGGCGCCCGAGGACGGCGGCGCAAGGTCACGGCGCAGGCCGTCCAGCCGCAGGAACTGGTCGGCCGAGATCGACTGGGCCGCCAACCGCCCGAGCGACCCGAAGAGGTCGTCGGAGGCGGCCTCGAGGGCGTCCACCGCGCGGGTCGCGGCCGAAGCCGGGTTGTTGAGCTCGTGTGCGAGACCGGCGGCAAGGGTGCCGAGGGCCACCAGCGCCTCGCGCTGCCGGGCCGTCGACTCGATGCGACGGACGGTGTCGACCAGACCCCGGATGAAGTGCACCCCGAACGGGAACCACTCGTCGGCCAGGCGGCGCAGCTGCTCGGCGGGCAACCGGAGCAGCCGGCTGGGTCCGGCGGAGCGCCCGGTGGCGAAGTACACGCCGTGCGGGTCCCAGGCCGCGAAGCCGCCGGCCCACTGGCCGGGAGTGCTCATCGTGCCCAGCGCCGTCTCCTCGCTGCCCACCTGCCGGACCAGGCTGACCGCCCCCTCGAGAAGCACCCACCAGACGTCCGCCGGCCTGCCTTCCCGGAACAGGTCCTGACCGGCCGGCACCTCCTCGACCCGCCCGGCCGCCACCAGGTCACCGAGCTGCGGGTCGGTGAGCCCGTCGAACAGCGCGATCGCGCGGAGCTCGGAGACGTCCATCAGAGCGTCGCCAGGTACCGGTGCACGAGGTAGACCGACATGGCTCCCTCCCCGACCGCCGATGCGACCCGCTTCATGGAGTCCAGCCGCACGTCACCGGCCGCGAACAGCCCGGGGACGCTCGTCTCCAGCGTGTACGGCGCGCGCGCCAGCGGCCACCGCCCCGCCTGTGGGGACGACATCAGATCCTGGCCGGTGACGAGGAACCCCTTGCCGTCCCGGACGACCCTGTCGTCCAGCCAGTCGGTGCGCGGCGACGCACCGATGAAGACGAACAGCCAGCTGCTGCTCACCTCCTCCCGGGCACCGGACTCGCGGTCGGCGATCGTGAGCGACTCCAGGTGGCCCTCCCCCGACGCGGCGACCACCTCGCTGTGCAGACGGACCGTGATGGTCGGGTCGGCGGCGATGCGCTCGACCAGGTACTCCGACATGGTGTCCCCCAGCCGCGCGGAGCGCACCAGCATCACCACGCGCTTGGCGTACCGCGCGAAGTTCAGGGCGGCCTGTCCGGCCGAGTTCGCGGCGCCGACGATGTAGACGTCCTCACCCTCGCACTGCGGCGCCTCGCCGGCCGAGGCACCGTAGTAGACACCACGCAGGCCGAGCTCCTCGACCCCCGGAGCCTCGAGCCGCCGGTAGGAGACGCCGGTGGCGATGAGCACCGCGCGCGCCTCGATCTCCCCGCCGTCCTCGAGGACGACCACCCGCACCGGGCCGCGCTCCTCCAGGCCGGCGACGTCGCGGGCCAGCACCGTCTCCGCTCCGAACCGGGCCGCCTGCGCCACCGCGCGATGGGCCAGGTCCGCCCCCGACAGGCCCTTCGGGAAGCCGAGGTAGTTCTCGATCGAAGCGCTCTGGCCGGCCTGCCCGCCCGGGGCGTCGCGCTCCACGACGACGGTGCTCAGTCCCTCCGACGCGCCGTACACGGCCGCAGCGAGGCCGGCGGGGCCGGCCCCGACGATGCACAGGTCGTACAGCGGCTGCTGCGCGTGCGTGCTCAGCCCGAGGGCGTTCGCGACCTCGAAGACGCTCGGCGCGGCCAACGTCTCCCCGTCCGGCACGAGCACCAGCGGGAGGTCCTCGCGGCCACCCTGCGCGAGCTCGATGAGCCGGAGGGCCTCCTCGTCACGCTCCACGTCGAGCCAGCGGTAGGGCACGTGGTTGCGCGCCAGGAACATCTTCACCTCGTACGCACGGTCGGACCATCGGTGCCCCACCACCCGGACCTGGGCGGTCTCGTGCGGGTTCTCGCTGACCCAGTCGCCGAGCAGGTCGTCGACCACGGGGTACAGCCGCTCCTCGGGCGGGTCCCACGGCTTGAACATGTAGTAGTCGAGCCCGATGTCGTTGATCGCGCGGATCGCGACGTCGGTGTCGGCGTACGCCGTGAGCAGCAGCAGCTTCGTGCCGGGCGACTGCCGGCGCACCTCTGCCAGCATCTCGATGCCGGTCATCTCCGGCATCCGCTGGTCGGACGCGACCAGGGCGACCGACCGGTCCCGCAACGTCAGCTCGGCCAGCAGCGAGAGCGCCTGGGCCGCCGAGCTCGCCGCGATGACGCGGTAGTCGGCGCCGTAGCGACTGCGCAGGTCGCGCACGACCGCCCGCGAGACGTCGGGGTCGTCGTCGACCGCCACGATCGTGGGCTTCGACACGCGCGCCTCCTGTCCTCGCCCCGTTCTACCGCACCGCGGCTCGGGTGGCGAGGCCCGGACGGCGCTACAGCCGGTCGACGAACAGGTGCGCCGCGAGGTCGAGGTCGATCTCGGCGGTCTCGCCGCCGCTGCCGACCAGCACGCCCTCGGCGCCGGACGCCACGGTGACCACCTTGCCGGGCAGGGCGCCGACCCGCCGCAGCGCCGCCATCACCAGCTCGTCCTTCTGCATCTCCTCGCCGATCCGGCGGATCATCACCCGGACCCCGCCGTCCTCCGCGGCGACCTGGTCCAGGGTCTCGGTCGTGCCCGGCAGGGACGCGTCGGCGCCGGGCGCCTCCCCGAGCTCGGGGAGCCCCGGGATCGGGTTGCCGTAGGGCGAGGAGGTCGGGTGGTCCAGGAGCTCCAGCAGCCGGCGCTCGACGGTCTCCGACATCACGTGCTCCCAGCGGCAGGCCTCGGCGTGGACCAGCTCCCAGTCCAGGCCGATGACGTCGACCAGCAGCCGCTCGGCCAGCCGGTGCTTGCGCATCACCCGCACCGCGAGCCGCTCGCCCTGCTCGGTCAGCTCCAGGTGCCGGTCCCCCTCGACGGTGAGCAGGCCGTCGCGCTCCATCCGGGCCACGGTCTGGCTGACCGTGGGACCGCTCTGGTGCAGCCGCTCGGCGATCCGGGCACGCAGCGGCACGATGCCTTCCTCCACCAGCTCGTAGATGGTCCGCAGGTACATCTCGGTGGTGTCGATCAGGTCGCTCACCCGGCCATTGTGTCCCACCGGCCGCCCGCCGCCCTGTGGCCTGTCCGCGGCGGCTGGCACAGTGGGCCGGGTGAGCCAGACAGCGGTGATGTGGTTCCGGCGGGACCTGCGTCTCGGGGACAACCCGGCCCTGCTCGACGCCTGCGCCTCCGGTCCGGACGGCGTGCGGGCGCTGTTCGTCGTGGACCCGGCGCTGTGGGGGCCGGCCGGCCCGTCGCGGCGGGCCTACCTGTCCCGGTCGCTGGCCGCGCTGGACGCCTCGCTGGGCGGCGGCAGGCTCTCGGTGGTGCGCGGCGACCCGGTCCGGGAGGTGGTCCGGGCCGCCCAGGAGGTCGGCGCCGGGCGGGTCCACGTCGCCGCCGACTACGGCCCCCACGGGCACCGCCGCGACCTCGACGTCGAGCGGGCCCTGGCCGACGCCGGCGTGGAGCTGGTGCGGACCGGCTCGCCCTACGCGGTCGCGCCCGGCCGCGTCCTCAGCGGCGCCGGGCGGCCCTACCAGGTGTTCACGCCGTTCCACCGGGCCTGGCTGGAGCACGGCTGGCGCGACCCCGTCGACCCGCCCACGGGCGCGACCTGGCTCCCTTCGGGGGGCGCCGGCGGTCTCCCCGAGGCCGAGCCGCCGGACGGGCTGGAGCTCCCGGAGGCCGGTGAGCGGGCCGCGGCGCGACGATGGACGACGTACGTCGAGGAGGATCTGGGCGACTACGCCGCCGCCCGCGACCGCCCGGACCTGGACTCCACCAGCCGCATGTCGGTGCACCTGAAGTGGGGCGAGATCCACCCCCGCACGATGCTGGCCGAGCTCGGCCGGCGCAGCGGCGACGGCCCGGCGGCCTACCGGCGCGAGCTCGCCTTCCGCGAGTTCTACGCCGACGTGCTGTTCCGGCGGCCGGACAGCGCGCGGGAGTACCTGCGCCCCGAGCTCGCCGCGATGGAGTACGACGAGCCGGGCCGGCGGCTCCAGGCCTGGCAGGAGGGCCGCACCGGCTTCCCCGTCGTGGACGCCGGGATGCGGCAGCTGCGCGCCCTCGGCTGGATGCACAACCGGGTCCGGATGATCGTGGCCAGCTTCCTGGTCAAGGACCTGCACGTGGAGTGGCAGCACGGCGCCCGGCACTTCATGCACTGGCTGGTCGACGGCGACCTCGCCTCGAACATGCACGGCTGGCAGTGGGTCGCGGGCAGCGGCACCGACCCGGCGCCGTACTTCCGCGTGTTCAACCCGGTCTCGCAGGGCCGCCGGTACGACCCCGACGGGGTCTACATCCGGCGCTGGGTGCCCGAGCTCGCCGGGCTCGACGGCGCCTACGTGCACGAGCCGTGGACCCGTCCCGACGGACCGCCGGCCGGCTACCCCGAGCCGATCGTCGACCACGCCCGGGAGCGGGCCGAGGCGCTCGCACGCTACGAGCGGGTGCGGTCGTGAGCAGCGGGGTCTACGTGCCGGCCCGGTTCAACGGGCCGGCCGGCTCCGGCAACGGCGGCTTCGTCTGCGGGCTGCTGTCCGAGCACGTGCCCGGTTCGGACGGGCACGCCGTGGAGGTGACGCTGCGCCGGCCGCCGCCCCTGGAGACCCCGATGGAGACGGTCGGCGACCGCGACACGGTGCACCTGCTTCACGCCGGCACCACGGTGGCGGAGGCGCGGGTCGTCGAGGACGACCTCGGCAGCGTGGAGGGGGTGGCCCCGGAGCGGGCCGCCGCCGCGATGGCGGACTACGCGGGGCTGCGGGGCCACCCGTTCCCGACGTGCTTCGCGTGCGGGCCCGACCGCGCCGACGGCGACGGCCTGCGGATCTTCCCGGGGCCGGTCGAGGCCGGCCTGGTCGCCTCGGTGTGGGTGCCGCACGAGAGCACGGCGGAGTCCGGCGACCTCCTCGACGGCGTCCACCGCTGCGGCACGGCGACGACGTGGGCGGCGCTGGACTGCGTCGGCGGCTGGTCGGAGGACCTCGAGGGCCGGCCCTGCGTGCTGGGCCGGATGGCTGCGCGCGTCGACGCGCACCCGGTCGTCGGCGAGCCGCACGTGGTGGTGGGGCGGCTGCTCGGCCGGGAGGGCCGCCGGTCCATGACCGCGAGCACGCTGTACGACGCCGACGGCCGCGTGGTCGGCACCGCCCGGCACACCTGGGTCCAGGTGGACCCCGCCGCCTTCGCCTGACGGCCGGTCCGGGCGCTCGGCTCAGGCGAGCCGGAACCAGGCGGCGGTGTCGGGAGCCAGCTCGCCGTGGGTCGGGGCCGCTCCGCTGCTGAGCACGATGGCTCCCGCCTCGGCAGGCAGCCGCCGGGGACGGCTCCCGCAGTTCACGACGCAGACCAGGTCGCCGCGGCGCAGCGCGAGCGTGTCCGGCTCGGCGTCGAGCACCTCGACGGCGTCGGGAAGTCCGGGCGTCACCTCGCGCCGGGTGCGCAGCAGCTCCCGGAAGAACGACAGCGTGGAGGCCGGGTCGCCCGACTGCGCCTCGACGGTGAGGTCTCCCCAGCCCTCGGGCATCGGCAGCCACGGCTGCCCCTCCCCCGGCCCGAACCCGTACGGCGTCGAGGTGCCCGACCACGGCAGGGGCACCCGGCAGCCGTCGCGGCCGACCTCGCCGGTCCGGAACCACGACGGGTCCTGTCGCGCCTCGGCCGGGACCTCGACCTGCTCCAGGCCGAGCTCCTGGCCCTGGTAGAGGTACGCCGAGCCGGGCAGCGCCATCATCGTGAGCGCCGCCGCCCGGGCCCGGGCCAGGCCGGTCGCCCCGCCGCCGTAGCGCGTGGCCTCGCGGACCACGTCGTGGTTGGCCAGCACCCAGGTGGCGCTGGCGCCGACCAGGCCGACGGCGGCCAGGGTGTCCTCGACGACGGCACGGAAGGCGTCCGCCGACCAGTCCGCCTCGAGCCACGCGAAGTTGAAGGTCTGCTGGAGCTCGTCGGGGCGGATGTAGCGGGCCATCGACTCGGCCGAGGCGGTCCACGCCTCGCCCACGGCCATCCGGTCGCCGTCGTACTGCTCGAGGAGCTTGTGCCAGCGGCGGTACACCTCGTGCACCTCGGGCTGGTCCCACATCGGCGCCGGCAGCCGGTGGTGGGCCTCCCGCGGCGGGAGGTCGGCGGGCTTGAACAGCCCGTGCGCGACGTCGATCCGGAAGCCGTCGACCCCGCGGTCGAGCCAGAAGGCGAGCACCGAGGCGAACTCGTCGCCGACGTCGGCGTTCCACCAGTTCAGGTCGGGCTGGCCGGGGTCGAACAGGTGCAGGTACCACTGGCCGTCCGCAACCCGGCTCCAGGCGGGACCGCCGAAGATCGACGGCCAGTTGTTCGGGGGCTCCTGCCCGTCGGGACCGGTCCCGTCGCGGAAGACGTACCGGTCGCGGACCGGGTCGCCGGGCGTCGCGGCCAGGGCCTCCTGGAACCAGGGGTGGTCGGCAGAGGTGTGGTTCGGCACCACGTCGACGATCACCCTGACGTCCAGCTCGTGGGCCCGCGAGAGCAGCGCGTCGACGTCCGCGAGGGTCCCGAAGAGCGGGTCGACGTCGCGGTAGTCCGCCACGTCGTACCCGTGGTCCCGCTGCGGCGAGGGGTAGAACGGCGTCACCCAGACGGCGTCCACGCCGAGGTCGGCGAGGTAGGGCAGCCGCTGGGTGATCCCGCGGATGTCACCGACCCCGTCGCCGTCGGAGTCGGCGAAGCTGCGGACGTACACCTGGTAGCAGACGGCATGACGCCACCACGGGTCCCGAGAGTCGATGTGCACGCTCCGATTGGACCGTCACCGCGTCGGGCTGTCAAAACGAGCGCGGTCGCCCCGCGGCTCAGCGGGCCGGGGACGCCCCGACCGGCCGGCGCTGCGCCGCGGGGCGACCGGTGCCGGTGCCACCCAGCTCGTCGGCCCGCTCGATCGTGGTGCGCAGCGGGACCTCGTGGATGAACAGCACCGCGATCAGCGCGACCGCGGCGAACGGCACGGCGACGAGGAAGATCCGTCCCGTGGCGTCGCCGAACGCGGACTCGAAGACCGCCCGCACCGGCGCCGGCAGCTCGGCGAGGTTGGGCACGGCGCCCTTGCTCTGCCCGGCCGCCCGGGGGTCGATGCCGATCCGGGTCAGGCCGGCGATGACGTGGGCGCTGACCTGGTGGCTGAGCACCGCACCGAGCGCCGAGACGCCGATCGAGCCGCCCATCGAGCGGAAGAACGCGACGACCGAGCTGGCGGCGCCCATGTCCTTCTGGGCGGTGTTGTTCTGCACGGCGAGCACGAGGTTCTGCATCGTGGCGCCGAGCCCCAGCCCGAGCACCGCCATGAAGATCCCCACGCGCAGCAGGTTGGTGTCCGCACCGATGGTGCTCAGCAGCGAGAGCCCGACGATGACCAGCACCATGCCGCTGACGAGGTAGCGCTTCCAGCGGCCGGTGCGGGTGATGATCCGCCCGGTGCCGATGCTGGACACGAGCAGGCCGCCGACCATGCAGACCGACATCAGGCCCGCCCGGGTGGGGCTCATGCCGTGCGCGAGCTGGAAGTACTGCGACAGGTAGACCGTCGAGCCGAACATCGCGACGCCGATGAGCACGGAGGCGAAGGTCGCCAGGCTCGTGGTGCGGTCGCGGAACAGCCGCAGCGGGATGATCGGCTCGACCGCCCGGACCTCCACGATCGCGGCCACGACCAGCATGGCCACGCCGAGCCCGACGAGCCAGACGGTGGTCAGCGAGCCCCACGCGAAGTTCGTGCCGGCCAGCGACACCCAGACCAGCAGCACCGAGACGCCGCCGGCGATCAGGATCGCGCCGAGGTAGTCGATGTGCGCCTCGCGCCGGACCGTCGTGACGTGCAGCGTCTTCTGCAGCAGCGCGAAGGCGGCCACCGCGACCGGCAGGCCGACGAAGAAGCACCAGCGCCAGCCGAGCCCCGGGGTGTCGACGATGACGCCGCCGACGAGCGGACCGCTGACCGTGGCGAGCGCGAAGACCGCGCCGATGTAGCCGGAGTAGCGGCCCCGCTCGCGCGGAGTCACGATCGAGGCGATCACGACCTGGACGAGCGCGGTGAGGCCCCCGACGCCGAGGCCCTGCAGGGCGCGCGCGGCGATCAGCGACCCCATGTTCGGGGCCACGCCCGCTGCGGCGGAGCCGACGGAGAAGATCACCAGCGCCATCTGCACGAGGAGCTTCTTGCTGAACAGGTCCGAGAGCTTGCCCCAGACCGGCGTGGAGGCCGTCATCGTCAGCAGGGTCGCGACCACGACCCAGGTGTAGCCCGACTGGGTGCCGTGCAGGTCCGCGACGATCCGCGGCAGCGCGTTGGACACGACGGTCGAGGACAGCATCGCGACGAACAGCGCGAGCAGCAGCCCGGACATCGCCTCGAGGATCTCGCGGTGCGACATCGATCCGGCCTCGCCGGCCGGGGCCGCGGTCGACTGCGCCGCGGGGATCCCGCCGGCCGGGGCCGCGGTCGGCACGGGAGCGGTACGGCGGTCACGTCGCCGGTCCCGGCGACGGGCGGCGTGCTTGCCGGGGGCGGTGCGTGCGGTCTGCGTCATCGTCGGTGCGGCCTCGTGTGCGTGCGGGAGCGGATGGAGGGCCCGGCGGACCCGGACGGCTCCCAGGTTACCCGTTGATTGCGTTCAGCAACCATGTATCGAGACGTGATCTGGCCCTCAAGGGGTGGGATCAGCCCCGTCGTACCCCAGGAACCGGCGTTGCACACCGGCCGCGACCAGCACCCCGGCCAGGCAGGCCAGCCCGCCGAGCACCAGCGCCGGACGCTCCCCCACCGCCGAGGCGAGCGTCCCCGACACGAAGTCCCCGGCCCGCGGGCCGCCGGCGACCACGACGATGAAGACGCCCTGGAGCCGCCCGCGCAGCTGGTCCGGCGCCGCGACCTGCAGGATCGTCGAGCGGAACGCCGCGCTGACCATGTCCGCCATCCCCGACATCGCCAGGAACACCACGCCGACCCAGAGCAGGCGGGTCAGCCCCACGCCGCCGACCGCGAGCCCGTAGCCACAGATCGCGACCACGATCGCCACCCCCTGGAGCCGCACCCGCCCGATCCAGCCGGAGAACACGAACGCCAGCACCGCGCCGGCCGCGGGCGCCGACTGCAGCAGGCCCACGACGCCGGCCCCGCCGCCGTACACGCGGTAGGCCAGCGCCGGGAACAGCGCCCGCGGCTGCGCCAGCACCATCGCGCACAGGTCGAGCACGAACGTCATCCGCAGGTTCGGCGAGCGGCGCAGGAAGGCCAGGCCGTCCACGACCGAGCGCAGACCGGCGCGCGGGCTGTCGTGCTGCGGCGGCATCCGCGGGAGCCGGACCAGTCCGTAGTAGGCGGCCCCGAAGGTCAGCACGTCGATCGTGTACGCCGCCCCGAACCCGTGCCAGGCGACGACGAGCGCGCCCAGCATCGGCCCGAGCGTCAGGCCCAGGTTCGAGGAGGCCATGTTGAGGGCGGCGGCCGGCGCGATCAGCTCGGTGCCCAGCAGCCGCGGCACCATCGCGTTGCGCGCCGGGTTGTTGACGGCGTAGAAGCCGGACTGCACCGCGATGAGGCCGTAGAGCAGCCACACCGACCCGTTGCCGGCGAAGGCCTGCACCGCCAGGGCGAGCGAGACCGCCCAGAGGCCGGCGCTGGACCCCAGCGCCAGGGTGCGGCGGTCCACCGCGTCGGCCACCGCGCCGCCGTACAGCCCGAGCACGACCAGCGGGACGAGCGCGAAGATCCCCACCAGGCCGACGTAGAACGAGGAGTGCGTCAGCGAGTAGACCTGGATCGCCACCGCGACGTTCGTCATCTGCTGCCCGAGCTGGCCGACGGTGTTGCCGAAGAACAGCCGCCGGTACGCCGCGGAGACCTGCAGCGGGCGGACGTCTGTCAGCAGCCGGCCCCACCGCGCGGCGCGCGACGCGCGCTCCGGGGGCGAGGCGGACGAGGGCACCGGAGAACTCTCGCACCCGCCCACGAAACGCCTTGTCCGCCCGGGGGTGCGGACGTACCTTGGTCGCACACGAGAGAGGAGGTGGTCCGCCAAGTGCATGCTTCACGGATTCGTGAGGTGGCTGCTCGCTAGCAGCGCACCGGCCAGCACCGCTGTTCGCAGTGCGCGCTGGTAATACTCAGCAGTCACCCGACCCGTGGGCGCTCCGGACCCATCCGACCGGAGAGCGGTTGCGAACCGCACCGCCCACGGGTCGCTCTCGTTCCGGGGGGCCTCAGCCGTCGACGAAGGGGCGTCGCACCCGGAGGGAGAACGGCTCGCGGGGCCGGCTGCGGCGGCGGATCCTCCGGGACCGCCTGGCGGCGGACCGGGCCATGTCCGCGGCACCGACGAAGCTGGCGTCGCTGCCGAGGGCGGCCTGGAGGATGAGCGGCTCCTGGCGGTGACCCCGGCCGACCAGGTGGCGCGAGAAGGCGCTCCGGGTCGGGCCGAGCAGGAGCTCCCCGGCGGCCGACACCCCTCCTCCGACGACGATGCAGTCGGGGTCGAAGGCGGCGGCCATGCCGGCGAGGCCGACCCCCAGCCAGGTCCCGATCTCGCCCAGCAGCTGGACGGCGAGGGCATCCCCGTCCACGGCGGCCCGCGTCACCTGGGGACCGGTCAGCCTGCTCGCGTCCCCCTGGACGATGTGGCGCAGCCGATGGGCCATGGGCGAGTCGGCCTCGACCAGCTCACGGGCGTCGCGCACCAGCGCGTTCCCCGACGCGTACTGCTCCCAGCACCCCCGGTTGCCGCACGGGCACCGGAGCCCGCCCGACACCACCTGGATGTGCCCGAACTCCCCCGCCATGCCGTTGCTGCCGCGGAACACCCGCTGGTCGATCACCAGCGCACCGCCGATGCCGGTCCCGAGGGTGATGCACAAGACGATGCGGTGCCCCGCGCCCGCCCCGAACCTCGACTCGGCGTGCCCGGCGGCGTTGGCGTCGTTGTCGACCACGACCGGGAGACGCAGCCGCTGCGCGACCTTGTCCCGCAGCGGCTCGTCACGCCAGTTCAGGTGCGGGGCGAACATCACCCTCGACCGCGAGGCGTCGACGAACCCCGCCGCGCCGATGCCGACCGCTGCCACGTCGTACTTCGACGGGAAGGACGAGACCAGGTCGACGATCGTGTCCTCGACCGCGACGGGGTCGTGGCCCGGCGTGACCCGGCGCTCCCGCTCCAGGACCCGGCCGAACGGGTCCACCACGCCGGCCAGGACCTTGGTGCCGCCGATGTCGATGCCGATGGTGAGGGGGTCCCACCGGGTCGGACGCGTGCGTTGACCCGGTCGCTGGCTCACGGCCGCAGTGTAGGCGCTCGCCCGGTGCCCGACGGCGACCGCGACCGACCGGTCATACCAGTGCCTGGGCGAACTGGGACTGGTAGAGCGCGGCGTAGGCGCCGCCCGCGGCGAGCAGCTCCTCGTGCGTGCCCTGCTCGACGATCGCGCCCGACTCCATCACGAGGATCAGGTCGGCGTCGCGGATCGTGGAGAGCCGGTGCGCGATCACGAAGCTGGTGCGGTCCGAGCGCAGGGCGGCCATCGCGTGCTGCACGAGCAGCTCGGTGCGGGTGTCGACCGAGCTGGTGGCCTCGTCGAGGATCAGCAGCGCCGGGTCCGCCAGGAAGGCCCGGGCGATCGTCACCAGCTGGCGCTCGCCCGCGCTGATGCTGCCGCCCTCCTCGTCCACGACGGTGTCGTAGCCGTCGGGCAGGTTGTGCACGAACCGGTCCACGAACGTCGCCCGGGCCGCCTCGAGGATCTCCTCCTCGCTCGCCTCGGGCCGGCCGTAGGCGATGTTCTCCCGCAGGGTCCCCTCGAACAGCCAGGTGTCCTGGAGCACCATGCCGGTCCGCCCGCGCAGGTCCGAGCGCCGCATGTCGGCGATGTCGACGCCGTCGAGCGTGATCCGGCCCGCGTCGACGTCGTAGAACCGCATCACGAG
>JAICLD010000167.1 GCA_025927595.1 Nocardioidaceae bacterium
ACCATGGCTACCGGCGAGACCGGCTTCGACGACGTCACCTTCGACCTCATCTCCCTGCAGTACCACTCGCTCAAGGCGGGCCACGACTACGGGCAGTACGTCCGTGACGCCGAGAACGCAGGACAGGACGACATCGCGTCGTTCTTCCGCGACGTGATGCAGCAGGACTCCGACCGCGCTCACCGGTGCCACGAGCTCCTGGCCAGGCTGGGTGGCACCGACAACACCTCACCGCAGTCCTCCTGACGGCTCCGGGTCGTGCGTGGACCCGGTTTGCGAGACGTTCTTAGGTCGACCTAACCTGGGGGCGTCCCGCACCTGAGCCCGTCCACCCGACCGAGCGGAGTCCGCGTGAGCCTGCCGAGCACCCTGCTGCTGGGGTTCGTCGCCGGGGTGACGATCGTCCTGGGCCTGCCGCTCGGCCGGCTGCGCCGTCCCGTCCCCTCGCTCAAGCTGTTCCTCAACGCCTGCGCGGTGGGGATCCTGCTGTTCCTCGTGTGGGACGTGCTCTCGGCCGCGTGGGAGCCCATCGACGCGGCGCTGGCGTCCCTGCACGCGGGCGACGGCGGCCTGGGCACCGCGCTGCTGGACGGCCTCGTCTTCGCCGCCGGGCTGTCGGTGGGCCTGCTCTCGCTCGTCGGCTACGAGCGCTGGATGGCGCGCCGCGTGCCGTCACCGGGTGGCGCCCCGCGTCGCCACGGTCCCGGCGCGACCACGGTCGGGGAGCTGACGGCCGTGCGGGGGCCGGCCGGGTGGTCCGCGGCCCGGCGGCTCTCGCTGCTCATCGCCGTCGGGATCGGTCTCCACAACTTCGCCGAGGGACTGGCCATCGGCCAGGCGGCCGCCGGCGGAGAGATCGCGCTGGCCACCATGCTCGTGGTGGGCTTCGGCCTGCACAACGCGACCGAGGGCTTCGGCATCGTGGCGCCGCTCGCCGGAGACCTCGACGCCGCCGGCGACGTACGCCGCCCGAGCTGGCCGTTCCTGCTCTCGCTCGGCGCGATCGGCGGTGGCCCGACCTTCGTCGGCACGCTGATCGGCCACGGCCTGACCAGCGACCTGCTCAGCATCGCCTTCCTGACCCTGGCCGCCGGCTCGCTGGTCTACGTCATCACCCAGCTCGTCGGCGTCGCCGCGCGCGCCCGGCGCAGCGACCTGCTCGCCTACGGCCTCCTCGTCGGGCTGCTCGCCGGCTTTCTCACCGACGCCATCGTGACGGCCGGCGGCGTCTAGGCGGGGGCCCGCTGGGCACGGGGGCTGGGAGCGACCGGAGGAGACGCGATGAACACGTCCTACCCGTACGACGCCGACCTGCACGAGGCCGGTTCGGAGGCCGCCCGCGGCGGCTGCTCCTACCACCAGGAGCACCACGACACCGGAGCCGGCGGCTGCGCCGGCGAGGCGGTGGTCTCCTACCAGGACCGGCAGGGCCACTGGCAGTCCGGCTGCAGCGCCGCGCTGGAACGGCTGGTCGCGGACGGCGAGATCGAGGCGCTGGGCCAGGGCGCCTGACGGTCGCCCGACCGGCGCGTGCCCGCTGCGCCCGTCAGGCCGCCGCCGTCAGCGCGTCCGTCAGCAGCGCCACCAGCGCCTCGAGCTGCACGTCAGCCGAGGACGAGACCTCCTCGTCGGAGCCGTCGAGGGCCCGGGCCGCGAGCCCGGCCTTGCTGTCGATCAGCTCCGCGATCCGGGTGTCGATCGTCTGCGCCGCGATGATCCGCCATGCGGTGACCGGCTCCGCCTGCCCGATCCGGTGGATCCGGTCGATCGCCTGGGTCTGCTCGGCATCGGTCCACGACAGCTCCGCGAGCACGAGGTTCGAGGCCACTTGGAGGTTGAGCCCGACCCCGGCCGCCGTCAGCGAGCAGACGGCCACCGCGACCTCGGGGTCCTCGAGGAACGCGTCGATGTTGCGCTGCCGGACCGCGCGGGTCTGGTCGCCGCGGATCGAGGAGGAGCGCAGGCCGCGCTTGGCGAACGTCTCCTCGGCGACGTCCATGACGTCGACGTGCTTGGCGAAGAAGACCACCTTGCCGACGCTGCGCGCCAGCTGCGCGGCGTAGTCGGCGGCCAGCCCGGCCTTGGCCTGGCCGATCCGCCGCATCATCGTGAAGACGTTCTCCTCCGACGTGCCGGTGCTGGTGTCCTCGCGCTCCCACGCCGCCACACGTCGTACCAGGTCGTGGTCGATGCCCTCCACCACGCGGCCCGACGTGCGGGTGGCCAGCGCGCTCTCGTAGCGCGCCACGAGACGGCGGGCCAGGTCCCGCTCGGCCTGCCGGATCGAGCGGCCGGCCTCGTCGTCGAGCTCCACCGGGAGGTCGGCGACGCGGCGGGCCGGGATGTCGGCGGCCACGTCGACCTTGCGCCGGCGCACGATGCCCATGTCGATGACGCGGCCGCGCGCGGCGGCGTAGAAGCCGGGGTCGCCGGGCACGAGGCCGGTCTCCTCGAGGGCGTCCATCAGCTCGGCGAGCGGCTTCTTGTCGTCGATCCAGCCCAGGAACTGCCAGATCGCCCGGAAGTCCTCGATGTCGTTGATCAGCGGGGTGCCGGTCAGCGCCATGAGCAGCGGGCGCACGGTCCGGGCCCGGACCCGCTCGGAGAGCTCCAGCACGTGCTGCGAGCGCTGGGAGGACTTGTTCTTGATGAAGTGCGCCTCGTCCACGACCATGCCCCGGAACCCGAGGTCCCCGAGCCAGCCGACGTGTCGGTCCAGCACCTCGTAGTTGACGACGACGATGTCGGCGAACCCGTCGACGGTCTCGCCGTTCCCGTGCACGACCGTGGCCCGGTGCTGGGGCGTCCACAGCTCCGCCTCGCGCGCCCAGTTCGTCTTCACGACGTTGGGCACGACGACGAGCAGCGGGTAGGCGCCCGCCGCCTGCGCGGCCAGGAGCGCCTGCGCGGTCTTGCCCAGGCCGGGCTCGTCGGCGAGCAGGAACGTCCGGTGGCCCGCGGCCGCCGCGGCGACCAGCCGGGCCTGGTGCGGCATCAGCCGCCGCCCGCCGGGCGCGGACAGCGATGCCGGCTCGGGCAGGTCCATGCAGGCGGGGGCTCCGCCGCCGGCCTGCTCGAAGGACCGGAACAGCGGGCCGAGCAGCTCCCAGTTGGCGAGCCGGCGGGCGTGGGAGCGGCTCGGTCGCACGGCGGAGAAGTCGGGGACCAGGAACGGGTTCGCGAGCTGGCGGGCCACCACCGACTGCGGGACCACCCGGCGCTCGGGGACGGCCGGCGCGGGCTCGCGGACCAGGTCCTCCGGGGCCGGCTCCACCCCTCCGGCGCGGAGCATCTCGACCTTGAGCGCCCGTGCGGAGTCCGAGACGACCGAGTCCTCGGCGAGCAGCGCCAGCAGCGAGGTGTCGCGGGCCGCGGTCTTCGCGAGGATCGTCGCCACCCCGTCGAGCCGCTTGAGCTGCTCGGCGCGGCGGCCCTCGGAGAGACCGTCGTCGGCCTTGACCCGGGCCCGCTCCTCGCGCACGAGCAGGGCGACCACCTGGAAGCGCGTGCGCACCGACGACATCACCGAGCCGCGCTGGACGGCGGTCTCGACCTCGCGGACGGCGCGGGCGAGCACCGGGATGATGCCCTCCTCGTCGCGGGCACGGCGCTGCTCGCGCGGGGTGGCGCGGCGGACGCCGGTGTGGCGCTGGCCTCGTCGGGCCACGGACTCCTCCTCGGCAGGCCCGGCACGCCGACCGCGGCGGGGGTCCCGCTCGCGGCCCTGCGGCCGGGGTGTGGCACGTCCGCCCGGTGACCTCGGTGGACCGGGCCGAGCCCGGGCCCCGCGTCATCACCGGTCGACGCGGCTCGACCCCCCCGGGTGTGCGGGGAGAGATCAGACATCGGGCCCCGACGACCCGCCCCCGGTGGGACCGACGACCGTCGGCTGACGGCCGGGTCACCGACCGGGCGGCGACGCCCGTCACCGGACGGGCGGTCGCGCGAGCGGTCGGTTCTGCCCCGATCGTAGCGCGTTGCTACCGTGGGTGCTCCACCGACCTGGCGAGAGGCCCCGGCGTGCCCGACGAACCCGCCCCCGGGGCGACCACTGCCGGGGCGACCACCGCCGGCCCGCGCCGGCCGCGGCGCCGCGGGCTGCGGATCGCGCTCGTCGTGCTCGGGCTCGTCGTCGCGCTGGTGCTCGCGGGTGTCGGCGTCGCGTACGTGCAGCTCGACCGCCACATCAAGACCTTCGCCCCCCGCGGCATCAGCAAGCACCGCCCCGCGAGGTCGGTGGCCGGGCAGAACCTGCTGCTGATCGGGTCCGACACCCGAGCCGGCCGAGACGGCGCCCTGGGCGGACGGGGCTCCGCGGTCGGCCGCTCGGACACCGCGCTGCTCGTGCACGTCTACGACGGCGGCCGTCGTGCCGTGTCCGTCTCGATCCCGCGTGACGCCCTGGTCGACATCCCGCGCTGCCTGCTGCCCGATGGGAAGTGGTCGGCGCCGCAGCACCACGTGATGTTCAACGAGGCGTTCTCGGTGGGCCAGACCAAGGCGGGGAACCCCGCCTGCACCGTGAACACCGTCGAGAGGCTCACGCACCTGCGGATCGACCACACCGTGATCGCCGACTTCTCCGGGTTCGCCGCGATGACGAAGATCGTCGGCGGGGTCCAGGCGTGCCTGCCGAACCCCGTCTACCAGGGGGACCTGGACCCGAACCGCCCGGACCGCGGGCGGCTGATCTTCCACGCCGGCCGTCAGGTCGTGTCCGGCAAGCGGGCCCTGCAGTACGTGCGGCTGCGCCACGGCGTCGGCGACGGGTCCGACATCGGCCGGATCCGCCGCCAGCAGGCCTTCCTGGGCAGCGTCTTCGCCAAGGTCCGGTCCGAGGGCCTGACCCCCGCGCACCTGCTGCCGCTGGTGCGCGCCGCGACCCGGTACCTCACCTTCGACTCCGACCTCGGCTCCGCGCGGAAGCTCCTGTCCTTCGCGGTCAGCCTGCGGCACATGAGCACCGACCACGTGCTGTTCCTGACCGCGCCGTGGCGCTACGACGGCCCGCGCGTGGCGCTGGTGCACCCCGACGTCGACCGGCTGTGGGCGGCGCTCAAGGCGGACCAGCCCGTCACCGCGGGTCGCGACCACGTCAAGGCGCGGCCGATGACGGTGGCGCAGGCCCTCGCCAAGGTGAGGTCCCGGGTCTCGGTCGTCGACGCGAGCGGGGCGGCAGGTGTCGGCGCCCGCACCGCGCACGCGCTGCGCGCCCGAGGCGTGCACGCGCGCGACGCAGGGACCGCAGCCACGCGGAAGCGCACGGTCGTGACCTACCCCACCGGGCGGTCGGCCCGGGCCAGGGCCCTGGCCTCCGCGTTCGTCGGCGCCACCATCCGGGCCGGTCACGGGGACCGGCTGCGCCTGGTGCTCGGCACCAGCCACCGGATGCGTGCGCCGCACGCGAAGGCCAACCCGCCGGGTGGACCGCTGCCCGCCAGCGTCACCGGTAGCGCCCGGTCGGCGGCCACGAACCCGTGCTCGGGGATCTCCTACGGCACCGGCTCGACTCCCTGATCGTTGCGTACACCCATCTCATATGGCAGAGGGTCGATGGGGCCGGTCCTCGTGCGGCTGCTCGTCCGCGCCCTGCACCGGCACACCGGGTACGTCGCCTGGTCCGTCGTCGGGGAGGTCGACTGGGACGCCGGCGTCGTGCGCCTGGGCGTGGACGGGCTGCGACCCGTCGCCGGGCGGTCAGCCGGCTGAGGCAGCCCCGGCTCGCCGGGTCAGGGCGCCGGTGGCCAGGAGCTCCTCAGGGGTCATCGGGGCCCCCAGGTGGAAGCCCTGCACGTAGGTGATCCCGAGGTTCCGGAGCTGCCGCAGGGTCTCCTCGTCCTCGACGCCCTCGGCGATGACGGTGCGCCCGAGGCTGTCCCCGAGGGCCTTGACCGCGGAGACGATCGCCACCGCACCCGGACGCCCTCCCAGGCCGTGCGTGAACGACTTGTCGATCTTGACCGTGGTCGCGTCGATGTCGATGAGCCGGCTCAGCGAGGAGTAGCCGGTGCCGAAGTCGTCGATGGCGATCTGGCAGCCGAGCCCGAGCAGGTCCTCGATGGACGTGGCCGCCACCTCGCTCTCCCGCGCCAGCGCCGACTCGGTGATCTCCACGGTGAGCCGTCGCGGGTCCAGGCCGGCGTCGCCGAGGCAACGGGCCACCAGCGCGGGCAGCCCCGGCTGGAGCAGCTCGACCGGCGCGACGTTGACGAACAGGCGCCGCGGCGCCCCCGCGCCGAGCTCCGCGTCCCAGGCGGCCACCTGCCGGCACGCCGTCCGCAGCACCCAGGACCCGAGCGCCGGCAGCAGGCCGCTGCGCTCGGCGGTGTCGATGAAGGCGCCGGCGCTGAGCAGGCCGCGGTCGGGGTGCCGCCAGCGCACCAGCGCCTCGATGCCGTGGGGCCGCCTGGCGCCGCGGTCGTCCGCGGGCTCGTCGAGGTCCACGATCGGCTGGTAGTGCACCTCGAGCTGCCCGGTGTCCAGGCCCAGCTGGAGCTCACGCCCGAGCCGCTCCTGCATCGAGGCGGCGCTGCGCTCGTGGGCGTAGCGGGCCGGGTCGAAGACCTCGAAGGCGCCCCGCCCCGAGCGCTTGGCCTGGTACATCGCGGAGTCGGCGTGCGCGATCAGCGTCGCCCCGGGGGTGGCCGGGTCGTCCGTGGTGGCGATCCCGATGCTGGCCGAGGGGCGGACCACGTTCCCGTCCGGCCGGTACGGCGCGGCGAGGGCGTCCAGCACCCGCTGCGCCACCTCCGTCGCGTCCTGCGGACGGTGCAGGTCCTCGAGCAGGACCACGAACTCGTCGCCGCCGATCCGGGCGAGCAGGTCCGAGGGCCGCAGCGCCGCGCGCATCCGGTCCACCCCGGCGCGGATCAGCCGGTCGCCGGCGGCGTGGCCGTAGGTGTCGTTGACGTACTTCAGCCCGTCGAAGTCGAGGAAGAGCACCGCCACCTGGTGCGACGTACGCGCCAGGCGGGCGAGCGCGTGCGACAGGTGCTCGAGGAAGACCCACCGGACCGGCAGCCCGGTGAGGGCGTCGCGCATCGCCCGCTCGGCCAGCTCCTGCTGCGCGCGTCTGGCGGTGTCCCGGTCGTCGGCGACCACGAGGTACGACGTCGCCAGGTGGCCGAGCGTGGTGACGGCCGCGAGCTCGCCGGCGCTGAGCGGCAGCGGGTCGGCTCGGTAGACGTCGAGCACCCCCCACCGCCGGTCCCGGGCCTCCAGCGGGATCGTCGTGACCGCCTGGATCCCGACCTCCTGGGCGCGCCGCTGGTAGGCGGGCCACCGGCCCTCGAGCGCGATGTCGGCGACGTTGATCACCCGGCCGCTCACCAGGGTGTCGATGCAGGGGCCGGACTGCTG
>JAICLD010000016.1 GCA_025927595.1 Nocardioidaceae bacterium
CGACCTCGGCCGGCCCGAGCGGTTCCTGAACATGCTGCGCGTCCTCAAGATCACCTCCCCGCTGTCCGTGGGCTCCTTCATCCTGGCGCCGTTCAGCGGGTTCTCCTCGGCGGCGCTCGCCTCGCACCTCACCGGCAGGCTGCCGTGGCTCGGTCGGCTCGCCGGCGTGGGGGCGGCGGCCTTCGGGCCCCCGCTGGTGACCTACACCGCGGCGCTGTTCGCCAACACCGCAGTGCCCGCGTGGCACGAGGCGCACCGCGAGCTGCCGTTCGTGTTCGCCGGCTCCGGAGCCGGCGCGGCGGGCGGGCTGGGTCTCCTCGCCGTCCCGGTCGCGCAGGCCGGCCCGGCGCGCCGGATGGCGGTCGCGGGGGCGGCGCTGGAGCTGACCGCCTCGGAGCTGCTCAAGCGACGCCTCGGCATGCTGGCCGAGCCCTACGAGCAAGGTCGCTCCGGCCGGCTGATGAAGCTCTCGGCCCGGATGACCGCGGGCGCCGCGGTGCTCGCGGCGCTCGGAAGCCGCTCCCGGGCGGTGTCCGCGGTGTCCGGTGCCACTCTCGTCGTCGCCTCGGCGATCACCCGGTTCGGCGTGTTCGAGGCCGGGCTCGCCTCGGCTCGCGACCCGAAGTACGTCGTGGTCCCGCAGCGGGAACGGGTGCGCGCCCGCGAGACCGCCAAGACGCAGGGCGCAGCCGCCGGCTGAGGCGCGGGCGCCGGGACGTCGCGGTGGGGGCTCGTGGCAGCATGTGCCCATGACCGTCGTGGAGCCGCGGATCCGGTTGACCCAGCTCGCCGCCGGCGGCGGCTGCGCGTGCAAGGTCCCGCCGGGGGAGCTGGAGCGTGTGCTGTCCGGTCTTCCCGGCGCGGCCCGCGGCGGGTCCGGCGGTGACCTCCTCGTCGGCCTCGAGAACGGCGACGACGGTGCGGTGGTGCGCCTGGACGAGCACCGGGCCGTGGTGGGCACCGCGGACTTCTTCACGCCGGTGGTCGACGACCCCTACGACTGGGGCCGGATCGCCGCCGCCAACGCGCTCTCCGACGTCTACGCCATGGGCGGGGAGCCGCTGCTCGCCGTGAACCTGCTGGCCTGGCCCAGGGACCGGGTCCCCTTCGACCTGGCCGCCGAGGTGCTGCGCGGCGGCGCCGACGTCTGCGCGGCCGCGGGCTGCCACCTCGCCGGCGGCCACAGCATCGACGACCCCGAGCCGAAGTACGGGCTGGCGGTCACCGGGTTCGCCGACCCGCGCCGGCTGCTGCGCAACGACGCCGGCACGGCCGGCACCCCCCTGACGCTGACCAAGCCGTTGGGCCTCGGCGTCCTCAACAACCGGCACAAGGCGACCGGTGAGGTCTTCGAGGACGCGGTGGCGACGATGACGACCCTGAACCGGGAGGCGTCGCGGGCCGCGCTGGACGCCGGGATCGTGGCCGCCACCGACGTCACCGGCTTCGGCCTGCTCGGACACCTCTACAAGCTGTGCCGGGCGAGCGGGGTCTCCGCGGTCCTGGACGCCGCCGCGGTGCCCTACCTGGAGGCCGCCCGTCCCTCGCTCGCGGCCGGCTACGTCCCCGGCGGCAGCCGGCGCAACCTGGACTGGGTGCGACCGCACCTGTCCGCGGCCGTCGACGAGGACGAGCTGGTCCTGCTCGCCGACGCGCAGACCTCCGGTGGCCTCCTGGTCGCCGGCGAGCTGCCCGGTCACCCGGTGGTCGGCGAGCTGGTGCCCGCCGGGGACGTCACGATCCGGGTGCGCTGAGCCGTTCCTCGAGCCAGCCGAGCAGGCCGGCGACCCAGACGCCGAGGAGTCACTCCGTCAGGCGGACACGCCGTGTCGCGCGGAGGAGCTGACTCCTCGGCGCCCCGCCAGACGCGCCGGGTGAGTCCGCGAGGCCCGCCAGACGCGCCGGGTCAGGGCCGAGGCCCGCCAGACGCGCCGGGTGAGCGCCGCGAGGCTCGCCAGACGCGCCGGGTCAGCGTCCGCGGGTCAGTGCTCGGCGCCGTACGACCGCTTGCTGCGGGGCTTGGTCCGGGGTCGCTCCCGCGACGGGCCGCTGCCGGCGTCGACGGGGGTCAGGTCGATCAACCGGCCGGAGATCCGGGTCCTCGCCAGCGCCTCCCGGGTCGCTTCGGGCAGGGACGCGGGCAGCTCGACCACCGAGTGGTCGCCGCGGATGTCGATGTGGCCGAAGTCCGCGCGGTCGAGGCCGCCCTCGTTGGCGATCGCGCCGACGATCTGGCGCGGCTCGACGCGGTGCCGCTTGCCCACCGCGATCCGGTACGGCGCCAGGGGGACCGAGGACCGCCGGGGCGCCGGCCGGTCGCCGCGGCGCTGGGGCCGGTCCCGCCGGGGGCCGTCGCCGCCGGTCGCCACCGGTGCCGGCTCGGGGTCCGGCTGCATCAGCAGGGGGCGGCCGTCCTGGCTCAGGACCGCGAGGGCGGCCGCCACGTCGGTGGCGGGGACGTCGTGCTCTCGCTCGTAGTCCGCGACCAGGTCGCGGAACAGGCCGATCTGCTCGGAGCCGAGCGCCTCGGTGATCGCCTCGCGGAACCGCGCGACCCTCGTCTCGTTGACGTCCTCGACCGACGGCAGCCGCATCGGGGTGAGCGGCTGCCGGTTCGCCTTCTCGATGGCCTTGAGCAGGTGCCGCTCGCGGGGGGTGACGAACGAGATCGCGTCACCGGTGCGGCCCGCCCGGCCGGTGCGGCCGACGCGGTGCACGTAGGACTCGGTGTCGGTCGGGATGTCGAAGTTGACGACGTGCGAGATGCGGTCGACGTCGAGCCCACGGGCGGCGACGTCGGTCGCGACCAGGATGTCGAGCTTCCCGCTGCGCAGGGCCTCGACGGTCCGCTCCCGCTGCGCCTGGGCGATGTCGCCGTTGATCGCGGCGGCGGAGAAGCCACGCGCCCGCAGCCGCTCGGCCAGCTGCTCGGTGACCTGCTTGGTCCGGACGAAGACGATCATCGCCTCGAAGTTCTCCACCTCGAGGATCCGGGTGAGCGCGTCGAGCTTCTGCGGCCAGGCGACCACCAGCACCCGCTGGGTGAGGTTCGCGACCGTCCTCGTCCTGTTCTTGACGGTGATCTCTTCGGCGTCGGTGAGGTAGCGCTTGGCGATCCGCCGGATCGAGGCGGGCATCGTCGCGGAGAAGAGCGCGACGTGCTTGTCGTCGGGGGTGTCGGCGAGGATCTTCTCGACGTCCTCGGCGAAGCCCATGTTGAGCATCTCGTCCGCCTCGTCCAGCACGAGGAACCGCAGCCGGGTCAGGTCGAGCGTGCCCTTGTCGAGGTGGTCCATCACGCGGCCCGGCGTCCCCACCACGACGTGCACCCCGCGACGCAGGGCGGACAGCTGGACGCCGTACCCCTGGCCGCCGTAGATCGGCAGCACGTGCAGGCCCGGCAGGTGGGCGGCGTAGCGCTCGAAGGCCTCGGAGACCTGCAGCGCCAGCTCTCGCGTCGGCGCGAGCACGAGTGCCTGCGGCGCCTTCTGCTTCAGGTCGATCTGGGACAGGATCGGCACGGCGAACGCCGCGGTCTTCCCGGTGCCCGTCTG
Source organism: Nocardioidaceae bacterium (assembly GCA_025927595.1). Taxonomy (GTDB): domain Bacteria; phylum Actinomycetota; class Actinomycetes; order Propionibacteriales; family Nocardioidaceae; genus Nocardioides_B. The sequence continues at coordinate 3,555 of JAICLD010000016.1, forward strand.
CGCCAGGCCGACGACGTGCCGGCCCGCGAGCAGCGCGGGGATCGTGGCGGCCTGGATCGGGGAGGGCGACTCGTAGCCGACGTCTGCCAGGCCCCGCAGCACCCGCTTGTCGATGCCCAGCTCGGCGAAGGTCGGCGTCGGCTCGGACGTGTCGGGCTCGGCCTGGTCAGGTGAGGACATGGGCCCCAGCCTAGTTGCCGCGGGACCGCTGACCGCCGCGTCGTCGCGAGGCCGCTCAGAGGCCACCGAGACGGGCGGCCGCCTCCCGGGCGAGCGCGCCCAGCTCGGGGAGACGCTCGTCGGTGACCCGCTGCCCGGGACCCCAGATGCTGAGCACCGCACGAACCCGGCCGTAGCGGTCCAGCACCGGGGACGAGACGCCGTGCGCCGAGATCTCGAACTCGCCGCGGCAGGCGCCCCAGCCCCGGCGGCGGGTCTGCTCGATCTCCTCGAGCAGCGTCGGCAGGTCGGTGACGGTCGTGTCGGTGTAGCGCTGCAGCGTCGGTCCCAGCATGACCAGCACCTCGGCGGGGTCGGTGACCGAGAGCAGTGCCTTGCCGGTCGAGGTCGCGTGCAGCGGCACGGTGCGTCCGCGCCAGGTCGCCGAGACGACCGTGGTCGGACCCACCTCGTCGACGTACGTCAGGCCGGCGCCGTCGACGACCGCGAGCGCGGCGGTCTCGCCGCTGCGCCGGCTCAGCTGCTCCAGCACGGGGTGCGCCGCGTGCACCACGGCGTCGAGGTCGGCGCTCCGCGCGATCTCGAGCAGGCCGGGGCCCAGCGACCAGTGCCCGGTGGCACGGTCGCAGGACACCATGCCGTGCGTCTCGAGCGTGCTGAGGATCCGCCAGGCCGTGGCCCGGTTGAGGCCGCACGCCTCGGCGAGCAGCGCCGCCGAGGAGTCCGCGGAGGACGCGTCCGCCACCGCCCGCAGCAGACGCATCGCCCGGTCGACCGACTGCACGCGCGAGGCCCGCAGGGAGCCGTCCCGCGGGCCGGGCCCGGTGACGGCATGTGCCATGACGCCCTCCGATCTTCTCCGAAGTGCTTGACGCCCGATGGAGCCGCCCCTACGTTCGCATACGACACGGAGGTGTTCGGATGACGAACCGGTTGCCCAGCAGCGTAAACGACGTGCGGATGTCGCGTCGCCGGCTGCTCCAGTACTCAGGTCTTGCCGTCGCGGGAGTGGCGGGAGCCGACCTGCTCGCGGCGTGCGGGGGCAGCTCGCCGTCCACCTCCGGCTCGGGCGGCGGCAGCCCGCAGGCCGGCGGGATCCTGATCCACGGCGCGACCGGCGGGTCCAGCAAGGACACGCTCGACGCGCACCGACCGGTGACGAACCCGGACATCGCGCGGTGCTTCAACCTGTACGAGCCACTGCTGGTCTGGGACAACGACTACCGGCTCGCCCCGGCGCTGGCCGAGTCGGTGGAGCCGTCCAAGGACGCGATGACCTGGACGGTGAAGCTGCGGCAGGGCGTCACCTTCCACAACGGCAAGGACGTGACGCCCGAGGACGTCATCTTCTCGCTCAAGCGCGTCGCGGACCCCAAGTCGCCGACGTCGGCGGGTGTCGCGCTCGCGCCGATCATCGACCTGGGCGCCACCAAGAAGTCCGACGCGCACACGGTGGTCATCAAGCTCAAGACGCCCTACGCGCTGCTCGACAACCTGCTCGCCGAGTACACCCTCGGCATCGTGCCCCAGGACTACGACCCCAAGAACCCCGTGGGCACCGCCGCCTTCAGGTACAAGTCGTTCACGCCGGGCAAGAACAGCGTCTTCACCAGGTACGACGACTACTGGGGCGACAAGGCCCTCGTCGACGAGCTCCAGATCCAGGACTTCGCCGATCCGAACGCCCAGGTGAACGCGCTCCAGGGCGGCCAGGTGCAGACGATCGACAACCTCCCCTACAACCTGATCGACACGCTCAAGAGCCAGGGCGGCCAGATCCTCGAGTCGAAGTCCGGCGCCTGGGTGCCGTTCACGATGCGGGTCGACGTCAAGCCGTTCACCGACGTGCGCGTGCGGCAGGCGATGCGGCTGATCTGCGACCGCCAGCAGATGATCGACAACGCGCTCAGCGGCCACGGGCGGCTGGGCAACGACCTCTACGCGCCCTTCGACGTCGCCTACGCCAAGGACCTTCCGCAGCGCCAGCAGGACATCGAGCAGGCCAAGTCGCTCCTCAAGCAGGCCGGCCAGGAGGGGCTGCAGGTCCAGCTCTTCACCGGCGACGACATCGGCTCGGTGGCGCCGGCGAGTGCGGCCCTGTTCGTCCAGCAGGCCAAGAAGGCCGGCGTCGACGTGAAGGTCGTCAAGAAGAACCCGTTCTACGGTGACGACTACCTGTCCTACCCGTTCGGCCAGGACTTCTGGAACACCCGCCTCTACCTGCCCCAGGCCGCGGTCGGCGTGATGAAGGGCGGCACCTACAACGAGACCCACTTCGACAAGCTGCCGGACTACCCGAAGTACGCCGGGCTGATCGCCGCGGCCCAGAAGGAGACCGACGAGACCAAGCGCAACAGCATCCTGCACGATGCCCAGGAGATCGAGTACAACGAGGGCGGCTACATCATCTGGGGCTTCCGCAACCAGATCGACGGGCTCTCGAACAAGGTGCAGGGCCTCAAGCCGAGCGTGTACCAGCCTCTCGGGTCGTACAACTTCAAGACCGTCTCCGTGTCGGCCTGAGCCATGGTCGACGTCGCCGCACTCCCCGACGCGCTGGAGGAGGTCGCGCCGCCGGCCTCACGCCACGGCGCGGCGGCGTGGGGCTCGTGGCTGCTGCGGCGGCTGGGACTGGCCGTGCTCACCCTGTGGCTGGTCTCGGTCCTGGTCTTCGTCGCCACCACGGCGCTGGGGGATCCGGTCCGCGCGATCCTGGGCAAGGACTACGGCAGTGACAAGGCTCGAGTGGCGGAGCTCGAGGCGCAGCTGCACCTCGACCAGTCCCCGGTCACCCGCTACCTGCACTGGCTCGGCGGCCTGCTGACGGGAGACCCGGGCAGCTCCATCGCCAGCCAGCGCCCGGTCTCGGAGCTGGTCGGGGCCAACGTGGTCAACACGCTGGTGCTGGTGCTGCTGGCCGCCATCGTGATGATCCCGGTGGCGTTCGGCATCGCGATGATCTCGGCCAACTTCCGCCGGCGGCGTCCCGACACGGTCATCCAGACGGTGATGCTGGCGATGGCGGCGCTGCCCGAGTTCGTGATCGGCATCCTGCTGGTCGCCGTGTTCTCCACCACGGTGCTGCACGTGCTGCCGGCGGTCACGCTGTCGGCTCCCGGCGTGCATCCGTGGAACGATCCCAAGACGATGATCATGCCGGTGGCCACGCTCGTGCTCGCCGTCGCGCCGTACGTCTCCCGCATCGTCCGCGCCACCCTGCTCGAGGTGCTCGACAGCGACTACGTGGAGCTGGCCCGGCTCAAGGGGATCCCCGAGAGCGTGGTGATGCGCAAGCATGCGCTGCTCAACGCGATCGTTCCCGGCATCCAGGTGATCGCCCTCCAGCTGGCGTGGCTCGCCGGCGGCGTCGTCCTCGTCGAGAAGGTGTTCAACTACCCCGGGGTCGGCAACCAGCTGGTCGACTCGGTGAACAACCACGACGTCCCCATGGTGCAGGCACTGAGCATGATCATCGCCGGCGTCTACGTCGTGGTGAACCTCGTCGCGGACCTCCTGTCCATCCTGCTCACCCCCCGCGCACGGACGGCGATCTCCTCATGACCACCACGGCGGACGCAGCCCCCACACCGCTCGCGGCGACCCGCACCCCCTCGGCGTGGCAGAAGGCGCTGAAGCAGAAGCGGTTCGTGGCCGGCTCGGTCATCACCCTGCTCGTGGCGCTGTTCGCGGTCTTCGGCCCGTTCCTGGCCCCGCACGGCGAGAACGAGGTCGTCGGCACGCCGTTCAGCTCCGCAGGCCCGCTCGGCACCGACTACCTGGGTCAGGACGTCCTCTCGCGGCTGATGTACGGCGGCCTCGAGATCCTCGTCATCGCCCTGCTCGCCACCGTGTTCAGCACGGTCCTCGGGACGCTGATCGGGGTGGTGGCGGCGTACGGCGGTGGCTGGTGGGACGAGGTGATCATGCGTCTGAACGACGTGATGCTCGCGTTCCCGCAGATCCTGCTGTCGCTGGTCGTGCTGACGGCGGTGAACCAGCCCAAGGCCTGGATGCTCGTGGTGCTGGTCGGCCTGTCGAACGCTCCGCGGACCGCCCGGATCGCCCGCGGCGTCGCGCTCGGCCTCGTCTCCCGCGACTTCGTCCACGCCGCCGAGGCCCTCGGCGAGCGGCGGTCCCGGATCATCCTCGCCGAGGTCCTGCCGAACATGAACGCCCCGCTGCTCGCCGAGGCCGGACTGCGCCTGACGTTCTCGATCACCCTGGTGGCCGCCATCGGGTTCCTCGGCTTCACGACCGACCCGGGCGCCGCCAACTGGGGGCAGATGATCAGCGAGAACCGTCTGGCGATGTCGACCCAGGCCTGGGGGGTGCTGGCGCCGGTCCTCATCATCGCCGTCTTCACCATCGGCACGAACCTCATGGCGGACGGCATCGCCCAGGTCAACCAACGAGGAGGGGACTGATGAGCGCCACCACCTCCGACGCGTCCGGCTCGCGGCGGAGCACGACCGCCGGCGGCATCGCCGTGCAGGACCTGCGCGTGTCGCTCACCGGCCGTGACGTCGACGTCGTCGACGACATCGACCTGGTGCTCTCGCCCGGGGAGGTCGTCGGGCTCGTGGGCGAGTCCGGGTCGGGCAAGACCACCGTCGGGACGTCCCTGCTCGGCTACGCCCGACCAGGCGCTCTCATCGAACGCGGCAAGGTGCTCTACGGTGACCGTGACGTCCTCGGTCTGCCGTGGCAGCAGGTCCGCCAGCTGCGGGGCGAGGAGATCGCCTACGTCCCCCAGGACCCGGCCTCGGCGCTCAACCCCAGCATCCGGATCGGCAAGCAGATCGTCGAGCTGATGGCGCTGCGGGGGATCGGGACCGCCGAGTCCCGGCTCGAGGGGGCGCGCGCGGGGCTGGCCGAGGTCGGCCTGCCCAACGACGACGACTTCCTGCGCCGCTACGCGCACCAGCTCTCGGGCGGCCAGGTGCAGCGCGTGGCGCTGGCGATGGCGTTCCTGCCCAGGCCCAAGGTCCTGGTGCTGGACGAGCCGACGACCGGCCTCGACGTGACCACCCAGGGCATGGTCCTCGACACCATGGGCGCGCTGTGCCGCTCCCACGGGGTCGCCGCCCTCTACGTCACCCACGACCTCGCGGTGGTGGCCACGATCGCCGACCGGGTCGCGGTGATGTACGCCGGCCAGGTCGTCGAGCTCGGTGACCGCGACCAGATCTTCCGCCGCCCGTCCCACCCGTACACGCGGGCGCTGCTCGACTCGATCCCGCACCTGCGCCAGGCCCGCGCGCTCGCAGGGATCCCCGGGCGGACCCCCGCCCCGGGCGCCCGCCCGGAGGGCTGCCGGTTCCACGACCGCTGCCCCTACGCGGTCGAGGCCTGCGCGACGACCCTTCCCCAGCTGGTGCCGGTCGACCCGGGGCACGACGCGCGCTGCATCCGGGTCGGGGAGATCGGCACCTGGGACATCTCCCTCGGGACGGTCCCGGACGCCGACCCGGGCAGGCAACGAGACGTGATCTTGAGGATCGAGGACCTGGACGTCTACTACGGCCGCAAGAAGGTCGTCCACGACGTGAGCTTCGACCTGGCCAACGCCGAGGTCGTGGCGCTGGTCGGCGAGTCCGGCAGCGGCAAGACGACGATCTCCCGCTGCGTCGGCGGCCTGCACCGCGAGTGGCAGGGCACCATCGACTTCGAGGGGTCGCCGTTGGGCAAGGGCTCACGGCGGCGGAGCGTGTCGGACCGCAAGCGCATCCAGTACATCTTCCAGAACCCGTACCTGTCCCTGAACCCGCGGCTGACCATCGAGCAGATCGTCAAGCGACCGATGGAGCTGTTCGGGATCGCCTCGGGCAGGCAGGCCACCGACAAGGTCGTCGAGCTGCTCGAGCAGGTCGCCCTCGGTCCGGCGGTGCTCCGGCTCCAGGCGTCGCGGCTGTCCGGCGGCGAGCGCCAGCGCGTCGCGATCGCCCGCGCCCTGGCGGCGGAGCCGGACGTCCTCGTCTGCGACGAGGTCACCTCCGCGCTCGACGTGTCCGTGCAGGGCTCGATCGTCGCGCTGCTGGAGGAGCTGCGGAAGAGCCGCGGGATCAGCATGCTGTTCGTGACCCACAACCTCGCGCTGGTCCGCTCGATCGCGGCGAGGGTCCAGATCCTCAACGGCGGCCGCGTCGTCGAGTCCGGGTCCGTCGTGGAGGTCATGGACTCCCCGAAGGAGGAGTACACCCGCCGCCTGCTGGCGAACAGCCCACGGATCGACTGATGGCGCGGCGGCGCCCGGAGGGCCCGTCCCTCCTCGCCGGACTCGAGCTCGTCAACCCGCAGCGCCCCCACCCGGGCCGGCCTGCCTGGCCGCACGCGGTCGTGCCCGCGCCGTCCGGCGCCTCCCTGGCGTGCTCGCCGCGACCGCTCGACGCGGAGGTCGCCGGGGCCGGTCGGACGTGGTCGGTGCCGGAGTGGCTGGCCGAGACCCACGCCACCTCGCTGCTGGTCGTGGACCGCGGCGAGCTCGTCCACGAGTGGTACGTCGACGGGGTCGGCCCCACGGCCCTGCTGCTGGGCGCCTCGATGAGCAAGTCGGTGCTCGCGCACCTGGTCGGGGTGGCCGTGCGGGCGGGCGCGCTGTCCCTGGACGACCTCGTCACGAGCCACGTCCCCGAGCTCGCCGGGAGCGGCTACGCCCGGTGCACCGTGCGGCACGTCCTGACGATGACGACCGGCGTGGACTGGGTCGAGGACCACCGGGACCCCCGGGGTCCGGCGTCCCGGCTGCTGGCCTGCTTCTCCGACGGTGGCGGTGCCGCCGAGGGTGCGGGCGGCTCCCGCGAGCTGCTCACGAGGATCGGCCCGCGAGCCGAGCCGGGCACCCGGTGGGAGTACTCCACCGCCGACTCGCAGGTCCTCGACTGGGTCCGCGAGCGCGCCACCGGGTCGACGTACGCGCAGGCGCTCGAGGGGCTGTGGCGGGTGCTCGGCTGCGAGCACGAGGCCGTGGTGGCGACGGAGGGGCCGGACGGGGTGGCGCTCGCCGGCGGCGGCCTGGCGGCGACCGCCCGGGACTGGGCGCGCACCGGCCTGCTGCAGCGGGACGGCACGGCGGGCGGCGCCCGCGTGCTGGGCCCGGGCTGGGTCGAGGAGGGCTCCAGGCCACCGCTGCCGTTCCTCGCGCCGGGCCGGTTGCCGAGCTCGATCACGACCCATGCCGGCTTCGGGCACCACTGGTGGCCGCTGGACGGCCACGGCCGCCGGGTCGCCGCGGACGGCAGCCGGGGCCAGTTCACCTACGTCGACCGGGACCGGGACGTCGTCGTGGTGAAGACGTCGCGGTGGCCCTACGACGACTGGCTGACCGACCGGCAGCACCGGGACCTGAGCTACCTGGGCCTGCAGGCCGTGGCCGCGGCCGCGGTCGCCGCTCGACCCGTGACGGTCCGGACCTGAGCCGCGCCCGTGGAACGATGGCGCCATGACGACCCCGCCGGAGCCGACCGGCCCGCCCGGCCCGCCGGCCGACGGCGCCGCGCCGAAGGGCGTGCAGTCCGTCGACCGGGCCCTGTCCCTGCTGGCCGGCGTCGCGGAGGCCTCGCCGCGAGGGGCGACCTCGACCCAGCTGGCCGAGCGGTGCGGGCTGAACAAGGCGACCGCCTGGCGGCTGCTCGGTTCGCTGGAGTCGCACGGCCTGGTGCAGCGCGACCCGGTCTCCGGCCGCTACGCGGTGGGGCACGCGGTGATCCGGATGTCGGCGGCGGCCGGCTACGACGGGCTGGTGCGCCGCTGCCACCCGGTGCTCGAGCGGGTCAGCGCCGAGACCGGGGAGACCGCGGACCTCGCCGTGACCGGACCCCACGGGGTCACCTACGTCGGCGAGGTCGCCCCGGTCTCGGTGCTCGCGGTCAACTGGCTGGCGCGGGAGGTGCCGCTCCACGCCACCTCCACGGGGCTGGCCTACCTCGCGTGGCTCCCCGAGGCGGAGGCGCGCGGGCTCCTGGAGCGCCCGCTGCGCAGCTTCACCGAGGCCACGGTGACCGACCCGGACCGGGTGGTGGAGGTGCTGCGGCAGACCCGGGAGCGCGGGTACGCCGCCTGCGCCGGCGCGCTCGAGCCGACGCTGTACGGCGTCTCGGCGCCGGTCCTGGACGCCCGCAGGGGTCAGCCCGTCGCGGTGTTCAGCATCTGGGGACCGGCCGACCGGGTCCCGGCCACGCGGTTCCCCGCACTCGGGGCGACCGCCATGGCGGCCGCCGCGGAGGTCGCCCGCGTCATGGCCTCCTGAGGGTTGACACCCCTGCTGAGGGTTGACACCCCTGGCGCATCCCGGGCAGGCTTCTCACATCGTGCGAACGTGGTTCACATCGTGCAATCGGTAAAGGTATTGAAGAATCGTCGTGCCGTTCAGGAGGCTCGGATGCCGGGACCCGACCGGGTGGTCACGCCCCTGGAGGGGCGAGCCAGCCCGCCGTGGGACGCCGAGGCCCCCGTCCCGGCGCCCCTGCGGCTGCTCCGGTGCACCGTGGACCCCTCCTGGGTCGACTACAACCGGCACATGAGCGAGTCCTGCTACCTGCTCGTGTTCGGGAACGGCGCCGACGCGTTCTTCCGCTACGTCGGCATCGACGAGGCCTACCGGGCCGCCGGCCACTCGCTCTACACGGTCCAGACGCACCTGCACCACCACCGGGAGGTCGCCGAGGGGGAGCCGCTGGCGCTGACCCTGCAGGTCCTCGACCACGACGCGCGAAGGCTGCACGTGCTCCACGAGCTGCACCACGGCGACACCGGCGTCCTGCTCGCGTCGGCGGAGCAGCTGCTGGTCCACGTGGACGTGGCCGCCGGCCGGTCCTGCCCGATGCCGGCGAAGCTCCAGGAGCGGCTGGCGGCGGTCCGGGCCGCCCACGCCCACCTGCCTCGGCCCGCCCTCGTCGGCCGGCCCATGGGCATCGACCACAGCCGGGAGGCACGGTGAACTTCGACCTCGACGACGAGCAGCGCGCGGTGGTGGAGACGGTCCGCGCCTTCGTGACCAAGGAGCTCTATCCCCACGAGGACGAGGTGGACCGGCTCGGGGACGTCCCCGAGGAGCTGGTCGACAGCATCCGCGCCAAGGCGCTGCAGGCCGGCCTCTACGCCGCCAACATGCCCGCGGAGCTCGGCGGCGGCGGTCTCGACAGCGTCGCGATGACGCTGGCCGAGCGGGAGCTGGGCCGGGCCAGCTACGCGCTGCAGTGGCTGGTCGCGCGGCCGAGCAACATCCTGCTCGCCTGCGAGGGCGACCAGCGCGAGACCTACCTGCTGCCCACGATCCGCGGCGAGCGGCACGACTGCCTGGCGATGTCCGAGCCGGGGGCCGGCTCCGACGTCCGGTCCATGAGCACCCGGGCCCGGCGGGACGGCGGCTCCTCCGGCTCCGGGGACTACGTGGTCAACGGGACCAAGCACTTCATCAGCCACGCCGACAGGTCCGACTTCGTGATCCTGTTCGCGGCCACCGGCGACGAGGCCACCCCGCAGGGCACCAGGCGGTCGATCACGGCGCTGCTCGTCGACCTCGACAGTCCCGGGCTCGTCGTACGCCGCGGGCCGTCCAGCGTCTCGCACCGCGGCTACCACCACTGCGAGCTGTCGTTCGAGGACTGCCGCGTCCCGGTGTCGCAGCGGCTGGGGGAGGAGGGCCGGGGCTTCGACCTGATGGGGCAGTGGCTCGGCGCCAGCCGGCTCACCGTCGCGGCCACGAGCGTCGGCCGTGCGCGCCGGGTGCTGGAGCTGACCACCCGGTGGGCCGCGGACCGGGTCCAGTTCGGCCGGCCGATCGGCCGCTTCCAGGGCGTCGCGTTCCCGCTCGCCGACATGGCCACCGAGCTCGAGGCCGCGGAGCTGCTGACGCTGCGGGCGGCGTGGAAGCTGGACCAGGGCACGATGACCGACCAGGACGCCGCGATGGCCAAGGTCTTCGCCTCCGAGGCGCTGGGACGGATCACCGACCAGGCGCTGCAGGTCCACGGCGGCATGGGGCTCATGGAGGAGCTCCCCATCGAGCGGTTCTGGCGCGACGCGAGGGTCGAGCGGATCTGGGACGGCACCAGCGAGATCCAGCGGCACATCATCTCGCGCTCGATGCTGCGGCCGCTCGGGGCCTGAGCCGCCGTCATGAGCCCCGTGCGCCCCGTGAGCGGCAACCTGCGACGTCTGCTGGCGCCGCGCTCGATGGTCGTGGTGGGCGGTCGCGCCGCCGAGGTCGCGCTGCTGCAGAGCCGCGCGGTCGGCTTCGGCGGCCGGCTGTGGGCGGTGCACCCGGAGCGAGCCAGCCTGGGCGGTGTGCCGTGCCTGCGGTCGGTCTCCGACCTCCCCGAGGGGCCCGACGCCGCCTTCGTCGCGGTCCCCCGTGAGCGGACGCCCGGCGTGGTGGCCGAGCTGGCGGCGCTGGGCACCGGGGGCGTCGTCTGCCACGCCTCCGGGTTCGCCGAGGACGGGGACCACGGCGCGGACCTGCAGCGGGAGCTGGTGGCCGCGGCCGGACCGATGGCGCTGGTCGGCCCGAACTGCCTCGGCGTGCTGAACTACCTCGACGGCGCGGCACTGTGGCCGGACCAGCACGGCGGGGCACGCGTCGAGAGCGGCGTCGCCGTGGTCGCGCAGAGCGGCAACCTCGCGGAGAGCCTCACCATGCAGCGGCGCGCGCTGCCGCTCGCCCAGCTCGTCACGATCGGCAACGCCGCCGGGACCGGGGTCGTGGACCTCGTCGCCGGGATGCTCGAGGACGAGCGGGTCACCGCGGTCGGCCTGCTGCTCGAGGCGCTCCCCGACGTCGCCGAGCTGTCCCGGGTCGCTCTCGAGGCGCTGCGCCGCCGGGTCCCCCTCGTCGTCCTCAAGTCCGGCTCCTCCGAGCTCGGGGCGACCGTCACGCTCAGCCACACCGGCTCGCTGGCCGGCTCCGACGTGGCGGCCGACGCGCTGTTCGAGCGGCTCGGGATCGTGCGGGTGCGCCGGGTCGAGGCCTTCGTGGAGACCCTCAAGCTGCTGCACGTCCACGGTGCCCTCCCGGGAGCCCGGGTCGTGTCCGCGAGCTGCTCGGGCGGGGAGGCGGCGCACGTGGCCGACCTCGCGCCGTCCGCGGGCGTCACGCTGCCGGCCCTCGGAGCCGAGGCGACCGCCCGGCTGGCGACGGTGCTCGGCGACCGGGTGCCCGTGCGCAACCCGCTGGACTACCACACCTACATCTGGGGCCGGTACGACGAGATGGCCGCCTGCTTCACCGCGCTGCTCGGCGCCGCGGCCGACGAGCACCTCCTCCTGCTCGACCTCCCGCGTGCCGACCGCTGCGACACCTCGGAGTTCGACACGGCGCTGGCCGCCTTCGAGGCCGCCCAGCGCGCGACGGGCGCGCGCGCCTGCGTGGTGTCCTCTCTCGCGGAGGGCCTGCCGGAGCCGGTCGGGGCCCGCCTCGTTGCCGCCGGCATCGCTGCGATGCAGGGGGTCACCGACTGCCTCGAGGCCGTCGCGGCCGCGGCCCGGGTGGGCGCCGCCCAGGCCCGCGTGGACCGGATCGCACCGCTGGCGCCCGTGCCTCCTCGCTGCGGCGTGGACGCGGTGGACGACCTCGACGAGCCGTCGGCCAAGGCCGCCCTGGCCGGCTTCGGGCTCCCCGTCCCGGCCGGGCGGGTGGTCGCCGCCGAGGACGCGTCCGCCGTCGCGGTCGAGCTCGGCCTCCCGGTCGTGGTCAAGGCCGTCGTCCCCGGGCTCACCCACAAGTCCGACGTCGGCGGGGTCCGGGTCGGGCTGTCGTCCGCCGCCGACGTGGCGGACGCCGTCGCGTCGATGGCCGGGACCGCCACCACCTTCCTCGTCGAGCAGCAGGTGCCCGACCCGGTCCTGGAGCTGCTCGTCGGCGTCACCCGCGACCCGCACGTCGGCCCGGTGCTGACCCTCGGCGCCGGCGGGCTGCTCGCCGAGCTGCTCCGCGACTCGGTCTCCCTGCTGCTCCCGGTGTCCCGGGACGAGGTCCGCGAGGCACTGGGCCGGCTGCGGTGCCGGCCGCTGCTCGAGGGGTTCCGCGGCCGTGCCGGCGACGTGGAGGCCGTGCTCGACGCCGTCGGGTCGGTGCTCGCCTACGCCGAGGCGCACCACGACGACCTCGTCGAGCTCGAGGTGAACCCGCTCCTGGTCCGCGCGACGGGGGCCGTCGCCGTCGACGCGGTGGTCCGGTTGCGCGCTGCCCCGTCCGTCGTACGCCCCGGCCGCGAAGCGGTCCCGAGCGCGAGGAGCCTGCGGTGAGCGGGGCCGTCCTGGTGGAGACCGCAGGCGACGTCCTGCTCGTCACCCTCGACCGTCCCAAGGCCAACGCCGTGGACGTCGCCACCAGCCACGAGCTCCACGCCGCGTTCGAGCGGCTCGAGCGGGACCCGGCGCTGCGGGTCGGGCTCCTCACCGGAGCTGGCGACCGGTTCTTCTCCGCGGGCTGGGACCTCAAGGCGGCCGCCGCAGGGGAGGCCGTCGACGCCGACCACGGCCCCGGCGGCTTCGCCGGGCTCACCGAGCTGTTCTCGCGGCGCAAGCCCGTGGTGGCCGCCGTCAACGGCCTCGCGCTCGGGGGCGGCTTCGAGCTGGCCCTCGCGGCCGACCTCCTCGTCGCGTCCGAGAACGCCGCCTTCGCGCTCCCCGAGGTCTCCCTGGGGCTGGTCGCCGACTCCGGCGGGCTGCTGCGGCTGCCGCGGCGGCTGCCGACCGCGGTGGCCAAGGAGCTGCTCCTGACCGGGCGCCGGATGTCCGCGGCGGAGGCGCTGCACTGGGGCCTGGTGAACCAGGTGGTGCCTCCCGGCCAGCTGCCGGAGGCCGCGCTGTCCCTGGCCCGCCGCGTCGCCCGCAACGCGCCGCTGGCGCTCGCGGCGGTGCTCGAGGTCGTCGCGGCCACCGAGGGCATGGGCGTCGAGGAGGGCTTCGGCCGGATGCGCGCCGACGGGATGCCGGCCTACCGGGCGGTGCTCGGCTCCGAGGACGCCGTCGAGGGACCCCGGGCGTTCGCCGAGGGCCGCCCGCCGGTGTGGCGCGGCAGCTGAGACCACCGCGCCCGTCCACCGCAGCACCCGCCACCGCGTCACACCGTCCACGCCGGGCCGGACCACCCGCACAGCACAGAGGAGTCGAAGTGAACCGCAACGTCATCATCACCTGCGCCCTGACGGGCGCGGGGGACACCGTCGGGAAGTCCGAGCACGTGCCCGTGACGCCCGAGCAGATCGCGGAGTCCGGCATCGCCGCGGCCCGCGCCGGCGCCACCGTGGTGCACGTCCACGTGCGCGACCCCGAGACCGGCGCCGGCTCGCGCGAGGTGGCGTTCTACCGCGAGGCCGTCGAGCGGATCCGCGACAGCGGCGTGGACGTCATCGTCAACACGACCGCGGGGATGGGCGGCGACCTCGTCCTCGACCCGCAGGACCCGACGCGGTTCGTCGAGGGCACGGACCTGGTGGGCGGCCTCGAGCGGCTCAGGCACGTCGAGGAGCTGCTGCCCGACATCTGCACGCTCGACTGCGGCAGCCTGAACTTCGGCGAGGGGAGCCTCCTCTACGTCAGCACCCCCGACATGCTGCGCGAGGGCGCCAAGAGGATCCAGGAGCTCGGCGTCCGCGTCGAGATGGAGATCTTCGACACCGGCCACCTGTGGTTCGCCCGCCGGCTCGTCGAGGAGGGGCTCATCGACGCGCCGCCCCTGTTCCAGCTGTGCATGGACATCCCGTACGGCGCGCCCGCCGACCCGGCCCTGCTCCAGGCCATGGTCAACCAGCTCCCCGAGGGCGCGGTCTGGGCGTCCTTCGCCCTGGGGCGCATGCAGATGCCGTGGGTGGCGCAGTCGGTGCTGCTGGGCGGCCACGTGCGCGTGGGCCTCGAGGACAACCTGTACCTCAGCAAGGGGGTCAAGGCCACCAACGCCCAGCTCGTCGAGCGGGCGCGCACGATCATCGAGTCGATGGGTGCCTCTGTGGCGACCCCCGACGACGCGCGCGAGCTGCTGCGCCTGAAGCCGCGGTCCTGACGTGGGCGCGGAGAACGCCACGCGGGTCGCGCCCGGCGAGGTCGGCACCGTCGCCTGCGTCGGTGCGGGGGTGATCGGCGGCGGCTGGGCCGCCTACTTCCTGGCGCGCGGCTACGACGTCGTCGCCTGGGACCCGGCTCCCGACGCGGAGACCCGACTCCGGCACCTCGTCGACCAGGCGTGGCCGGCCCTGACCGAGCTGGGCCTCGCGGACGGGGCCGGCCGGGACCGGCTCCGCTACGAGCCTGAGCTCGGCGACGCCGTCGGGTCCGCCGACTTCGTGCAGGAGAGCGCGCCGGAGGACCTCGAGCTCAAGATCAAGCTGCTGGCGGACATCGACGCCGTCACCCCGCCCCACGTGGTGGTGTCGTCCTCGACGTCCGGCTTCGGGATGAGCGAGATGCAGGGCCGGTGCGACCACCCCGGGCGGATGGTCGTCGGCCACCCGTTCAACCCCCCCTACCTGATCCCGCTCGTCGAGGTCGTCGGCGGAGCCGCGACGTCCGCCGACGTGGTGGCGTGGACCTCGGAGTTCTTCAGGGTCGCGGGCAAGTCCGTGATCACGATGGACCGGGAGGTGCCGGGGTTCATCGCCAACCGGCTCCAGGAGGCGCTGTGGCGGGAGGCGCTGCACATGGTCGCCGAGGGCGAGGCCACCGTCGAGCAGATCGACCTCTCCATCACCGACGGTCCCGGGCTGCGGTGGCCGGTGCAGGGGCCGATGCTCACCTTCCACCTGGCCGGCGGGCAGGGCGGGATGGCGCACATGCTCGACCACTTCGGCCCGTCGCTGAAGTCGCCGTGGACGCGGCTCGTCGCCGCGGACCTGACACCCGAGCTGCGCGACGCGGTCGTGCACGGCTGCGGGCGCGAGGCGGCCGGCCGGTCCATCGACGACCTGGTCGCCGAGCGGGACCGGGGCGTGATCGCGGTGCTGCGGGCGCTCGGGCGGGTGCCGTGAGATGACGGTGGTCTGGCGGGAGCCGGTCCTCGACGAGTGGATCGACTACAACGGCCACCTGTCCGAGGCCTACTACGTGCTGGTGCTCGGGCATGCCACCGACGCCGTCATGGACGCGGTGGGCCTCGGTCCGTCGTACCGCCAGGAGCGGCACGCGTCCCTGTTCACCGTCGAGGCGCACGTCCGCTACCTCGACCAGGTGGAGCGGGGCGCCGACCTGGAGGTGCGCTCCGAGGTCGTCGGCGCGACCGGCAAGCTGCTGTGGATCTGGCACGAGCTGTACGTCGACGAGCGGCTGCGGGCGACCGAGGAGGTGCTCGGCGTGCACGTCGACACCGCCACCGGACGGTCGTCGCCGCTGCCGGACGAGGTGGCCGCGCGGGTAGGGGACCTGCTCGTGCCGCCGCCGGCCGAGGCGTCCCGCGCCATCTCCCTGCCCGGTGGCCGGTGACGCCCAGCAGGGGCAGTCACGCCGGTTCCCCGCCCGGGGACACCGGGTGCGCCAGGGCGCGGGAGCAGCCTCTCAGACCGCCGGAGCGCAGCTCGCCTTCCAGGCGGTGTAGTCCCAGCCGCTGAGGAACTCCGTGGCCGCGGCCACGCCGTTGTGCTCGAGAGCGCGACGCTGCGCGGGAGTGACGTCGAAGTCGAGCGAGCCGACCGAGGAGGTGTCGACCGTGACGCTGCGGGAGACGTTGCAGGGCTCCAGGACGTGCTCGGCCTGGCAGCCCTCGATAGCGGTCTCCACCACCGCCACGCCGAGGGCCATCGGACCGCTCACCCTCTCGGCCCGTCCCGGCGGCACGTCGCCGCCGAGGGCGTCGAGCCGGATGCCGATCGTCGGCCACCGCGCCGGCCTGCCGTCGGTGCGGTCGAACATCGAGATCGGGTAGTTCGACACGAGGCCGCCGTCGACGAGCGTGGAGGTCCCCTGCGGACCCGTCAGCGTGACCGGCTCGAAGAAGAACGGGATCGACGTGGACGCGCGCACCGCGTCGACGACCTTCTGCTCGTCAGGGTCGCGGCCGTACTCGTCGTACTGCCAGGGCAGGTAGACCAGCCGCTTGCGCGAGACGTCGCTCGCCGTCACCGTGAGGCGGTAGCGGGAGTGGATGGACCCGTCGTCGCCCGGGTCGTCGGTGCGCAGGTCGCCGAAGGTCGAGACGCCCAGGTCGCCCAGGACTCCGCCGAGCCACCGCCGCAGGTAGTCGCCCTCGTACGCTCCGCTCTCGAGGAGCACCGAGACGCCGTCCGCCAGGAAGCCCAGCGGACCCAGGAGCCTGCCCGGGAGGCCGCGGTCGGGGAAGCGGCGGTAGTCGAGCGTGTCGGCGATGTCGCGGAGCCGGCCCATCGGCTCCCCGCGGGCCGCCAGGGCCGCCACCACCGCCCCGACGAGGGCGCCCGCCGACGTCCCGCCCACCCGCGCGACGGAGTACCCGGCCTCGTCGAACGGCAGGACCGCCCCGGCGAGGGCGATGCCCTTGACCCCGCCGCCCTCGAGGACGAGGTCGGTGACGAGGGGCGGGGTGGGTGCGGTCGGGTCGGACGCCATGCGGCTCACCGTAGAGCCCGACGTCACAGGCCGGGGCGGGGGTGAGCCGGTGCGGCGCGGGTACGGACGCGCCATGGTGGACACCGCGATCTTCGACGTCGACGGCACCCTCGTCGACAGCAACTACCAGCACACGGTGGCGTGGTCGCGGGCGTTCCGCCGCTACGACATCGTCGTCCCGACGTGGCGGATCCACCGCGCCATCGGCATGGGCGGCGACAAGCTGGTCCCCGAGGTCGCGGGCGAGCAGGTCGAGCGCGACCTCGGCGAGACGCTGCGCGAGGTGTGGGTCGAGGAGTTCGACGAGCTCATCGACGAGGTGCAGCCGTTCGAGGGCGCGCACGCGCTGCTCGAGGAGGTCAAGCGCCGCGGCTTCCGGCTGGTCCTCGCCAGCTCCGGCAAGGCCAAGCACGTGGAGGCGTTCCTCGACCTCGTCGAGGGCCGGCCGCTGGCCGACGCCTGGACCACCGCGGAGGACGCCGAGGAGACCAAGCCCGAGCCCGACCTGGTGAAGACCGCGCTCGCCGAGGTCGAGGGCGCCTCCGGCGTCATGATCGGCGACTCGGTCTGGGACGTGGTCGCCGCGGACCGGCTCGACGTGCGCACGATCGCGGTCCGCACGGGCGGCTTCTCCGTCGACGAGCTGGCCGAGGCCGGCGCGTCCCAGGTGTACGAGTCCCTCGTCGAGCTCCGTGAGCACCTCGACGACACCGCGCTGCGGGGTCCCGCGTAGGGCTCAGCCGCCGCGCAGGCCCGGGAAGTCCTCGACGCGCCACTCCCGTGACGAGCCGGAGAGCCGCGCGGTGCCGGCGGCCAGGTCCTCCTCGCGGGCGCGCAGCTCGACCCTGCGGATCTTGCCGGAGATGGTCTTGGGCAGCTCGAAGAACTCGACGCGACGCACCCGCTGGTACGGCGCGAGGTGCTCGCGCGCGTACGTGAGGATCTCGAGCGCGGTCTCCTCGCTCGGCGAGAAGCCGGGGGCCAGGGCGACGTACGCCTTGGGGACGGCCAGCCGCACCGGGTCGGGCGCCGGCACCACGGCGGCCTCGGCCACCGCGGGGTGCTCGATCAGCACGGACTCCAGCTCGAACGGGCTGATCTTGTAGTCCGAGGCCTTGAACACGTCGTCGGTGCGGCCGATGTAGGTGATGTAGCCGTCCTCGTCACGGCTGGCGACGTCACCGGTGTGGTAGCACCCGTCGGCCATCGCCTCGGCGTTGCGCCCGTCGTCGCCCTGGTAGCCGGTCATGAGCGGCAGCGGCCGCCCGTCCGGGCCGTCCAGGACCAGGCAGATCTCGCCCTCGCCGACCCCCTCGACCCGCTCCCGGGTCAGCGGGTCCACGAGCGCGACCGGGATGCCCGGCAGCGGCAGGCCCATCGAGCCGGGCTTGACCCGGGTGCCCGGAGTGTTGCCGATCTGCGCGCTGGTCTCGGTCTGGCCGTAGCCGTCGCGGATCGTCAGCCCCCACGCCGCCTTCACCCGCTCGATCACCTCCGGGTTCAGGGGCTCGCCGGCCCCGATCACCTCGCGCAGCGTCCCCGGCCCGCCGGAGAGGTCGGAGGTGATCAGCATCCGCCACACCGTCGGCGGCGCGCAGAACGTCGTCACCTGCCGCTCGCGCAGCTGCGCCAGCAGCGCGCCCGGGTCGAAGCGCTGGTAGTTGTAGAGGAAGATCGTCGCCTCCGCGATCCACGGGGCGAAGAAGCAGGACCAGGCGTGCTTGGCCCACCCCGGGGAGGAGATGTTCAGGTGTACGTCGCCGGGGCGTACGCCGAGCCAGTACATCGTCGCGAGGTGGCCGACCGGGTAGGAGACCTGGGTGTGCTCGACCAGCTTCGGCCGCGACGTCGTGCCGGAGGTGAAGTACAGCAGCAGCCGGTCGCCGGGCGCGGTGCCCGGGTGCTCCGCCGGCGGCACGTCGAGCTCGTAGGCGTCGCGGAGCCGCTCGGTGGTGAGCACCGTGTAGTCCCCGACGACCCCGTCGAGCTTGTCGGCGTGGACCTCGTTGCAGACCACGAAGCGGGCCGCGCCGCGGGCGATCCGGTCCACGAGGTCGCTGGTCCCCACGGCGGTGGTCGTGGGCATGATCACCGCGCCGAGCTTCATGATCGCGAGCATCACCTCCCACAGCTCCACCTGGTTGCCGAGCATCACGATGACGGAGTCGCCGCGGCGCACCCCGGACCGCGCCAGCCAGGCCGCGACCTGGTCGGAGCGGCGCGCCATCTCGTCGAAGCTGCGCTCGACCGAGCTGCCGTCCTCCTCGACGATGACCAGCGCCGGCCGGTCGTTGCCGCGCGCGACGGCGTCGAACCAGTCCACCGCCCAGTTGAACCGGTCCCCGAGGTCGGGCCACCGGAACTCGGTGCGGGCGCGGTCGGGGTCCTGCCGCAGCTCGAGCAGCAGGTCGCGGGCGGCGCGGTAGCTCTCGGTGGCGGAACTGCTCATGGTGCTCCTCGTCGGGGCGGCGGAGTGTGCTGAGGCGACTCTGGCACCACTGCCCGCAGGGCACCAGCACCGTCCGCCCGGGCGTAGCGGCGGACGAACCGGCGCAGGATCCTCGGCGGTTCGTGCACCTCGCCCGCACGGGCCATCGCCTTGAGCGAGTCGGCCTGGTCCGGCTCGAAGTAGCCGGAGTGCTTGTAGACCTCGATCCGGGTGCACAGGCCGCGCACGTCCAGCTCGGGGTGGAACTGGGTGGCGTAGACGTGGCGGCCGACCCGGAAGGCCTGCACCGGACAGGCGGGGGACGACGCCAGGAGCACCGCGTGCGGGGGCAGCGAGCGGACCGCCTCCTTGTGGCCGACGAACGCCTCGAACGACTCCGGCAGCCCCGCGAGCAGCGGGTCCGCCCGGCCCTCGGCGGTGAGCTGCACCGGCACCCGGCCGATCGGCTCCGCGTAGGCCCGGTCCACCACGGCACCCTGGTGGGTGCCGAGGACGCCGATGCCGTAGCAGGCGCCGAGGAACGGCAGGTCGCGCGCGACCACGACGTCGAGCAGCGACGCGAGCTCCTCCTCCACCCGCCGCTGGACCCGCGACTTGGTGTCCACGGGGTCGCTGGCGTTGAACGGCCCGCCGCCCAGGAGGATCCCGGACCAGGCGTCGACGTCGAGGCTCCCGAGCGGCCGGCGCTCGAGCCGGACCCGGCGCAGCATCGACTCCTCGAGCCCGCTGAACGCCAGGAACGCGTCGTACTCGTTGTCCGCGGCCGCGTCCTCGGCGCGGGTGCCGAGGAGCAGGAAGGGCAGCACGCAGCGACCCTACGTCCCGCGGGGGTTAGGGTGGCGCCGCCGGTCGGGACCCGACCGGCTGGACCGCGCCGACACCGGGGAGCGCCTCGTGCGTGAGATCGTCGTCTTCAGCGGCAGTGCCCACCGCCCGCTCGCGCGGGCGATCTGCGACTCCCTCGGCGTCCCGCTGTCCTCGGTGGAGCTCACCCGGTTCAGCAACGACTGTCTCCAGGCGCAGCTCCAGGCGAACTGCCGCCAGCGCGACGTCTACATCGTCCAGCCGCTGGTGCCGCCGACCCAGGAGCACCTGATGGAGCTGCTGCTCATGGTCGACGCCGCCAAGGGCGCCTCCGCGGCGCAGATCACGGCGGTGATGCCCCACTACGCCTACGCCCGCTCCGACAAGAAGGACGCGTCGCGGATCTCGCTCGGCGGGCGCCTGGTCGCCGACATGCTGGTGACCGCCGGGGTCAGCCGGGTGCTGACCATGACCCTGCACGC
>JAICLD010000250.1 GCA_025927595.1 Nocardioidaceae bacterium
CCGGCGACACCGGCGACACCGGCGGTAGCGGCCCGCGACCGCTGATCCGCCCGGTGCGGCCGCCCGCCGGCGCCCCCCACGTCGTGGTCGTGCTCGTCGACGACATGGGCTTCGGGGCCTCCAGCGCGTACGGCGGTCCGGTGCGCATGCCGACCGCGGAGCGACTGGCGGGGGCGGGCCTGCGCTACAGCCGGTTCCACGTCACGGCGCTGTGCTCACCGACCCGCCAGGCGCTGATGACCGGGCGCAACCACCACTCGGTCGGCATGGGCGTCACCTCGGAGATGTCGACGCTGGAGCCGGGCTACACCGGCTACCGACCGGCCAGCGCGGCGACGATCGCGCAGGTCCTCGGCGGCAACGGGTACAGCACCGCGGCGTTCGGCAAGTGGCACCAGACCCCACCGGTCGAGGTCAGCCCGTCCGGTCCGTTCACCCGCTGGCCGACCGGGGAGGGCTTCGACCGGTTCTACGGCTTCATGGGCGCGGAGATGAACCACTGGTACCCGCAGCTGTTCGACGGCACCACGCCCGTCGAGCCGGAGCGGCTGCCCGAGGACGGCTACCACCTCACCGAGGACCTCGTCGACCACGCGGTCGACTGGGTGCGGACCCAGCAGATGCTCACCCCGGACAAGCCGTTCTTCGCCTACCTGGCGCTCGGCGCGACGCACGCGCCGTTCCACGTGACGCCGGAGTGGCGGGAGCGCTACGCCGGCCGCTTCGACGCGGGCTGGGACGCGCAGCGGGAGGAGACCCTCCAGCGGCAGAAGGAGCTCGGCGTGGTGCCGCCGGAGACCGAGCTGGCACCGTGGGCCGAGGGGGTGCCGCACTGGGACGAGCTGGACCCCGCCGCGAGGCGGGTGGCCGCGCGGTTCATGGAGACCTACGCCGGCTTCGCCGAGCACGCCGACCACCACGTCGGCCGGCTGGTGGACGCCCTGGAGGAGCTGGGGGTGCTCGAGGACACGCTGTTCCTCTACCTGCTCGGGGACAACGGCGCGTCGGGGGAGGGCGGCGTCGAGGGCACCCTGCGCGAGCACCTCGTCGGCCACGGCATCGCCGACGACGTGCCGGCCATGGACGGCGTGCTGGACTCCTTCGGGGACCCGACGACGTACCCGATCTACCCGGTCGGGTGGGCGCTGGCGATGAACACCCCCTACCAGTGGACCAAGCAGGTCGCGTCGCACTACGGCGGCACCCGTGACGGGCTCGTCGTGCACTGGCCGCGCCGCATCGGGTCCGGGGGAGAGGTCCGCCACCAGTGGCACCACGTGATCGACGTGCTCCCGACGGTGCTGGAGGCGGCCGGCCTGCCGCAGCCGGTCACCGTGGGCGGTGTTCGGCAGCAGCCCGTCGAGGGAACGAGCATGTGCTACTCCTTCGACCGTCCGGACGCGGCCGAGCGACGGACGACGCAGTACTTCGAGATGGTCGGCAACCGCGGGATCTACCACGAGGGCTGGACGGCGGTGACGCGGCACGGCACGCCGTGGCTGATGGTCGACACCGGCGGTCGGTCATTCGACGACGACGTGTGGGAGCTGTACGACACCCGCACCGACTGGTCGCAGGCCCACGACCTGGCGGCGGCGATGCCGGACCGGCTCGAGGAGCTGCGGGGCGTCTTCGGCACCGAGGCGGCGCGGCACCACGTGTTCCCGCTCGACGACCGGGTGACCGAGCGGGAGAACCCGGCGCTGGCCGGGCGGCTCGACCTGCACCAGGGACGCATGACGATCGAGCTCGGCCCGCGCGCCGGCCGGCTCACCGAGGAGACCGCGCCGAACACGAAGAACCGCTCGCACGTCGTGACGGTGCGGCTCGAGGCGGACGGCGACGACGACGGCGTGCTGGTCGCGCAGGGCGGCCGGTTCGGCGGCTGGTCGCTCTACTGCGTCGGCGGGCGCCCGTCGTACGCCTACAACCGCTACGGCCGCGACCTGACCACCGTCCGCGCCGACACCACGCTCGTGCCGGGGCCGCACGAGGTGGCGCTGCACTTCGCCTACGACGGCGGGCCGCCCGGCGAGGGCGCCGACGTGACGATCCGCGTGGACGGCGAGGAGGTGGCCTCCGGCCGGCTGCCGGCCACGACCGCCTACTACTTCGCGTTCGACGAGACCCTCAACGTCGGCGTCGACCGCGGGTCGCCGGTGTGCGACGACTACCCGCCGGTGCGGAACGCGTTCACCGGGACGATCCGGGGCGTCCGGTTCGACCTCGAGCCCGGGGCCGAGCCCGAGGGCGCGGGGCAGAGCCCCGTCCACACCCGCCGGCACGACTGACCAGGCGGCGAGATCGGCTCAGCGGCGCCGCAGGAGCAGCAGACCGGTCACGACCAGGCCGACGAGCGACAGCAGCAGCGCGAAGGTGCCGACGAGCGGGATCGCGGTGGGCTCGTCGTCCAGCGAGCTCAGGTAGGCGACCGAGCCGAGCAGGCCGAGCGACGCGACCACCGTCACGCCGCCCAGCGCCCGCGAGCCGTGCCGGCGCAGCATCCAGCCGACGGCGAGGCCCGCGGCGGCCAGCGCGCCGGCGGTCATCACGACGGCGGCCGCGACGCGCACCGGCGCCGGGACCGCGAGGTACGCCACGAAGCCGGCCAGGGCGACCGCCTCGGCGACGCCGACGGTGCGGGCGGCCGGTGGTCTGGTGTCTCGGGAGGTGTCCATGTCCTCACGGTGGCGCCGGTACGGGCTCGCTGTCATGAGCCCGCGTACTCAACCCGGGTGAGCCCCGGGGCCCAGCCACGGCTCAGCGGGGCCGGACGGTCAGGAGCTGGGACACCGTGCCGAGGGGACCGCCGGTGTCGTGGACGACGCTGTGGGTGAGGCCGATCCCGGCGGGGCCGAAGGAGGCGTGCGTGTCGAAGCCGACCCAGTCGCCGCGCGGCTCGTCGAACAGGTGCGCGGTGAGGTCCACGTTGGGGAACGCCACGTCGGCGGGATCGGCGCGGACCGCCATCCCGTTGGCGATGTCGAGCAGCCCGGCGGCCCGGGCGAGCCGGCTGACCTCCTCGCCCTCGACCAGCGGCTCGTGGGGCCGGACCCAGAAGGCGGCGCGCCCGGGACCGGGGCTGTCGCGGCGGACCTCGACGGAGGCGATGAACCCGCCTGGCCAGAGGGCGCTGGGCTCCCACGCCGGCAGGTCGTCCGGCGGTCGGATGGCGGGGAGCGTCGTCCCTGCGAGCCCTGCGGTGTCGCGGGTCTGCAGCAGCCAGGCGCGCAGCAGCACCGCCGGCCGACCGTCGTGGGACAGCGTGGCGTGGACGAGCTCGATGGTGCGGCCCGGACGCACCACCTGTACGTCGACCTCGACGACGTCGACGGGGAGGGTGCCGAGGATGTCGTAGGACAGGCGGGAGACCGAGAGCCCGTCGGGACGCCGAGCGTCACGGTCGACCTCGACCGCGTGAGCCAGCAGCCCCAGCGCCGGGGCGATGTGCTGGGTCTCCAGGTCCCAGGCGCCACCCACGTGCTCGGTCGCCCGGAACGTGCGCAGGCCCGTGCGCTCGAAGTACGCCACGGTCGTTCGCCTCCAGGTGAGGGGGCCAGGGGCTCCGACCGTAGTGCCGGGCCGTCCGAGCGCGCCCCGAGGGGTGCGTCGACGGGCCGTGAGCGGATCGCGACGGCGAGGAGCGCCGTCGCGACTGCTCCCACGCGAGGCCGCGAGGAGCGGCCACTCCTCGCCGGGGTCCACGCTAGTTGACATAATGTCGCTTATCGGCACTGGTGAGCAGCCGACGGTGCCGTGAGGTCAGCTGCCGACGTACGCCGCGAGGTGCCGCCCCGTGAGCGTCGAGCGGTCGGCGACGAGGTCGGCCGGCGTGCCCTCGAAGACGACCCGGCCGCCGTCGTGACCGGCGCCGGGACCGAGGTCGACGATCCAGTCGGCGTGCGCCATCACCGCCTGGTGGTGCTCGATGACGATCACCGACTTGCCCGAGTCGACGAGCCGGTCGAGCAGGCCGAGCAGGTTCTCGACGTCGGCGAGGTGCAGG
>JAICLD010000204.1 GCA_025927595.1 Nocardioidaceae bacterium
GTGGACGAAGGTCGGTCCCGCGCAGGTAACGCTTCGTTGACATCCGAGACCTGCCGCGTGAGGGTCGATCTCACCACCACGTCCCCACCGCGGTCCACCGTGAGCGTGGCGTCCCGACGAGAGGAAGCCCGATGACCACGACCACGTCCGCGAGCCGGCGCCGCTGGCGGGGCCTCGTCGCCGGCCTGGCCGGCGCGCTCGCCCTCACCTCCGGCGTCGTGCTGACCGCCCCGAGCGCGTCCGCCGAGACCAGCGGGCACGCGGTCCAGCGGCAGCAGCAGCAGCAGCGACACGGTCACCACCGGATGGGCTACCTCGCGCTCGGCGACTCCGTGCCGTTCGGCTACCGGCCCACGGCCGTCACGCCGCCGGAGCAGTACCTCGACGCGGACGACTTCACCGGCTACCCCGAGTACCTGGCGCGCTGGCGCGGCCTCCGCCTGGCCAACGCCTCCTGCCCGGGTGAGACCACCGCCAGCTTCCTGGACGCGACCGCGCAGAGCAACGGCTGCGAGAACTCGCTCGGGTCGCCCGCGGGGTACCGAACCGCCTACCCGCTGCACGTGGCCTATGCCGGCTCGCAGATGCACTACGCCGTGCGCTACCTGCGTGCCCACCCGCGGACCCGGCTGGTGACGCTGATGATCGGTGCCAACGACCTGTTCCTGTGCCAGAAGACCACCGCCGACCAGTGCACCGGCACCGACTTCGCCGCGATGACCGCCGACGTGGAGGCCAACGTCGGCCGGATCCTGTGGAGGCTGCGGCACCGCGCGCACTACCACCACCGCCTGGCGGTGGTGACCTACTACTCGCTGGACTACGCCGACCCCGTGCAGACCGGCGCGATCTCGGCGTTGAACGCCGCGATCGTCCGGGCCGGCCGGGCGCACGGCGCCGTCGTGGCCGACGGGTTCGGCGCGATGCGCCGGGCGGCCGCGTCGACGGGCGGGGACGCGTGCGCGGCGGGGCTCGTCATCCCGCTGAAGGTCGGCTGTGACGTGCACCCGACCGCCGCCGGGCAGCGTGTCCTCGCCGCCGCCGTGGGGCGGATCGCCCCGCGTCACCGCAGCCGGGCGTGCCACTCCAGGGCCGAGGCGTCCGTCAGCGAGGCCACCTGGTCCACGACCACCCGCAGCCGGGCGGCGTCGGACTCGGCCGCCTCGTAGTCGGCCCGCAGCGCCGGGGCCAGCGCCGCGGGTCCGCGCACGCTCAGCAGCGCGACCAGGTCCGCCACGACCTGACGCTGCCGCTCGAGCGTCGCGACCCGGTCCTCGGCCCGCATCACGTAGTGGGCCGCCACGCCCTTGAGCACCGTGACCGCGACGATCGTCCGGCGGGGTACGACGACGTCCGCGTCGTGCCGGACCAGCGGCCGGTCGCCGAACCGCTCGACCGTGGCGTCGCGGACCTGCGTGCAGAAGGTCCCGATCAGGTCGCTGGTCAGGTCCTTGAGCGCGGCGAGGGCCCGGCGGCTGCCGTCGTAGCCGCCGTGGGGCCACGACGGCACGGCCCGCAGCACCCGGAGCGCGTCCTCGAGCTCGTCGTCGGCGGCCCCGGGCAGGTACCACTCCCGCACGGTCTGCCAGACCTGGGCCCGCTCGGCCGGGTCGGTGAGGCGTGCGGGGTCCAGCGCACCGGCGACGATCCCGTCCTCGAGGTCGTGCACGGAGTACGCCACGTCGTCGGCGAGGTCCATCACCTGCGCCTCGACGCAGCGTCGTCGGCCCTCGACGCCCTCCCTGACCCAGGCGAAGACGTCGACGTCGTCGTCGTACACGCCGAACTTGCAGCCGGCCCCACCGGAGTCACCCGAGAGCCGCGCGGCCGCGGGCGCGTCGGCGCGGGTCCACGGGTACTTCGTGCTCGCGTCGAGCGTGGCCCGGGTCAGGTTCAGGCCGACCGAGCGGCCGGTCGCGTCGTGCCGCTTGGCCTCGAGCCGGGTCAGCAGCCGCAGCGTCTGCGCGTTCCCCTCGAACCCGCCGCAGGGCCCGCTCACGGCGTCGAGGGCCCGCTCGCCGTTGTGCCCGAACGGCGGGTGCCCCAGGTCGTGGGCGAGCGCCGCGGTCTCGACGAGATCCGGGTCGCAGCCGAGCGTCCGGCCGAGGTCGCGGGCCACCTGGGCGACCTCGAGGGAGTGGGTGAGCCGGTTGCGGACGAAGTCGTCGGTCTGCGGACCGACCACCTGGGTCTTGGCGGCCAGCCGCCGCAGCGACGCGGAGTGCACGAGCCGCGCCCGGTCCCGCTCGAACGACGTCCGCTCGGCCCGCTTGGGCGGCTCGTCCACCCAGCGCGCACGCGCGTGCTCGTCGTACTCCCGGCTCGGCCCCATCGCGAGCGACCCTACTGTCCGCCGCTGACAGGTGTCGGCGGCCGCCCCTAGGGTGGCCCCCATGACGGTGATCGGACGCGACACCACCGAGCGGCTGCGCGACTGCGCGGACGTCCGGGGGTTCGTCGAGAGGGTGTGCTTCAAGACCGGACCCCCAGGACTGGTGGGCACCGAGCTGGAGTGGCTGGTCGGCGTCGCCGGCTCCCCCACCGACCGGGTGCCGATCCCGGTGCTGCGCGACCTCCTCGACGCCGCCGGTCCCCCGCCCCGCGGCAGCACGGTCACCTACGAGCCCGGCGGCCAGCTCGAGCTCAGCTCGCCGGCCTTCCCGGGCCCCTCCGCCTGCTGGCAGGCGGTGACGGAGGACGCCGAGCACGTCCGCCGCACGCTCGCCGGCGCCGGCCTCGTGCTGCTGGACACCGCGATCGACCCGGTCCGTGAGCCGCACCGACAGCTCCGGCACCCCCGGTACGACGCGATGGAGGCCTTCTTCGAGCTCCGCGCCGACCCCATGGGGCCGGTGATGATGACCAGCACCGCCTCGGTCCAGGTGAACCTCGACATCGGCCACGACGCCGCCGACGCCCGCCGGCGCTGGGAGCTGCTGCACACGGTCGGGCCGACGATGGTCGCCGCCTTCGCGAACTCCCCGGTCCACGCCGGCGTGGGGACCGGCTGGCGCTCCGCCCGACAGCGGGTCTGGCAGCGGCTCGACCCCGGGCGCACGTCCGTCCCCACGGGGCCGGACCCCGCCGCGGCCTGGGCGGAGTACGCGCTGGACGCGGACGTGATGCTGCACCGCCGCGACGACGGCGACTGGTCCGCGCCGCCCGGCCTGACCTTCCGCGAGTGGCTGCGCTCCGGCGCCGCCCCGGACGCGGAGGACCTCGCCCTGCACCTCACGACGCTGTTCCCGCCCGTGCGGCCGCGAGGCTGGTTCGAGGTGCGCTACCTCGACGCGCAGCCGTGGCGGTGGTGGCCGGTGCCGACGGCGGTGCTGAGCGGCCTGCTCGACGACCCGGCTGCGTCCCAGGTTGCCGCACGGGCCTGCTCCGGCCTCGACGACTGGACCGCGGCCGCCCGGGACGGGCTCTCCGCGCCGGGGCTGCACGCCGCCGCCTCCGAGTGCTTCGACGCCGCCGCGGCGGCGCTGGCCCGCGCCGGCGAGCACCCCGGCCTGGTCGCGCTGGTCCACGCCTTCTCCGACCGCTACGTCCGCCTCGGACGCTGCCCCGCCGACGACGACCCGGAGGCTCGATGAGCATCCTGCCCGGCACCGCCCCCGACGCGCTGGAGGAGGACGACCTCAAGCAGTACGTCGCCGACGAGCTGGCCCGGGTCCGGGACCGCAGCGTCGGGCTCACCACGGACGTGCTCGACGAGGCCGAGCTGCTCGCCCAGCACTCCCGGCTGATGTCCCCCCTGGTGTGGGACCTGGCGCACGTGGGGAACTACGAGGAGCTGTGGCTGCTGCGCGAGGCCGCCGGGGTCGAGGCGATGCGCCCCGAGCTCGACGACATCTACGACGCGTTCGAGCACCCGCGGGCGACCCGACCGAGCCTGCCGCTGCTGCGGCCGAGGGAGGCCGGCGACTATCTCGGTCTCGTGCGCCGCAAGGTCCTCGACGCCCTCGAGCGGATCCCGGTGGCGCACGCCGGCTCCGGCCTGCTCGACGGTGGCTTCGTGTTCGGGATGGTGCTCCAGCACGAGCACCAGCACGACGAGACCATGCTGGCCACCCACCAGCTGCGACGCGGCGACCCGGTGTTCCCCGGCTCCGACGGGCTGCCGGCGCCCTCGGCCCTGCTCACCTCCGCCGAGGTGGTGGTCCCGGCCGGCCCCTTCACGATGGGGACGTCCACGGACGGGTGGGCGCTCGACAACGAGCGGCCGGCGCACCGCGTCGATCTGGCGTCGTACGCCATCGACACGGTGCCGGTCTCCAACGCCGCCTACCGCGCCTTCGTCGAGGCCGGCGGGTACGACGACGAGCGGCTGTGGACGCCGGCGGGCTGGCGCTGGCGCTGCGAGTCGGGCAAGCGGTCGCCGGCGTTCTGGCTCCGCGAGGGCGGCACCTGGCTGCGCCGGCGCTTCGCCCGCGTCGAGCCGCTGCCCGACGAGGAGCCGGTGCAGCACGTCTGCTGGTTCGAGGCCGACGCCTACGCCCGCTGGGCCGGCCGCCGGCTGCCGACCGAGGCGGAGTGGGAGCGGGCGGCGTCGTGGGACGCCACGACCGGGACCAAGGCGCGGTTCCCGTGGGGCGACGAGGCGCCGACCGACGCGCACGCCAACCTCGGGCAGACCCGCTTCCACCCGGCGCCGGCCGGATCGTTCCCGGCAGGGGCGGCGCCCTGCGGCGCGCTCCAGCTGGTCGGCGACGTGTGGGAGTGGACGTCCACGGAGTTCCGCGGCTACCCCGGCTTCCGGGCGTTCCCCTACCGCGAGTACTCCGAGGTGTTCTTCGACCAGGGCTACCGCGTGCTGCGCGGCGGGTGCTGGGCCACCGACCCGCTGGCCTGCCGGACCACCTTCCGCAACTGGGACCACCCGATCCGCCGGCAGATCTTCGCCGGGTTCCGCACCGCCCGCGACGTCTGATGTGCCGGCACCTCGCCTGGCTCGGGGCGCCCCGGACGCTGGCGTCGCTGGTGATCGAGCCGCCGCACTCGCTCTACGAGCAGTCCTGGGCGCCGCAGCGGCAGCGGCACGGCACCGTGAACGTCGACGGCTTCGGGGTCGGGTGGTACGTCGACCGTGCCGCCCCGGTCCGCTACCGCCGGGCCCAGCCGATCTGGACCGACGCCTCGTTCGCGTCGCTGGCGCCCACCGTGCGCACCCGGTGCGCGCTGGCGGCCGTGCGGTCCGCGACCCCGGGGACGGCCCCCGACGAGTCCGCGGCCGCGCCGTTCACCCACGGCCGCTGGCTGTTCAGCCACAACGGCCGGCTGCACGACTGGTCGGCCGCCCGAGCGGCGCTGCTGCCCCGGGCCGCCGACGTCCTCGACACCCGCAGCGGGGTCGACTCGGCCCTGCTGTTCGGGCTCGCGCTGGCCGCCTGGCAGGCCGGCGCGTCCCTGGCGGACGGGCTCGCGGACGCTGCCCGCGCGGCGCTCGAGCACGGCGGCGGCCGGCTCACGATGCTGGCGACCGACGGCTCCGCGCTGGCCGCCGTGGTCTCCGGCGAACCCGTCTACGAGCACGTCGAGGAGGACGGCCGGCTGCTCGCCTCCGAGCCGCACGACGACGCCTCGGACTGGTGGGAGATCCCGGACGGCACCGTCGTCGCGGTCGACGCGACCGGCGTCCACCACACCCCCCTGCGCTGACCCGGCGCGTCTGGCGAGCCCCCCCCCCCCGGCCGCAGCGGGGCGGTGTGGTGCCTGTTTCCCCCCCGCCCCCCGCCCGCGCCGCCCCCCCGGGCCCCAGCCGCGCCGTCTCGCCGCCCTCCCCGTCGCCAAACGCGCCGTCTCAGCA
>JAICLD010000193.1 GCA_025927595.1 Nocardioidaceae bacterium
GGCCACGCGACCGGGTCGCGGAACAGGTCGCCGAAGGCCATCCAGTGGTGGGTGACCAGGAACGGGTGCAGCCAGGCGACCTGCGGGATCGTGTCGAGGATGAAGCTGGCGGTGCTGAAGACCAGCAGCGCGATCATCGCCGCGATCGGCTGCTCGGTGAGCGTCGAGATGAACAGGCCCACGGCCCCCAGCGCGGCCAGGCACACCGCGATGTACAGCGTCGCCAGCAGCACCCTCAGCAGGCCCTCGGCGAACCCCACCTGGGTGCCGGAGAGCAGGGTCATCGGGCCGCCGCCGAACAGCACGAGGCCCATGACGATCCCGGTGACCGTCACCGTCGACGTGGCGACCAGGGCGAAGATCGCGATCGCGAGGTACTTCACCCCGAGCAGCCGGCGCCGCTGCACCGGGACGGTCAGGAGGTACCGCAGCGTGCCGAGACCGGCCTCCCCGGCGACGGCGTCCCCCGAGATCGCCGCGACCGCCAGCGGCAGGAACAGCGGGATCTCCAGCGTCAACGAGGCCAGCGCGACGAACAGCCCGTTGTCGGTGATCGAGGAGAAGAAGTCGGGGCCGTCGCCGCCGGAGGACGGTCGGGACAGCTTGACCGCGACCGAGATCAGGACCGGGACGCCGGCCAGGACCAGCAGCCCCGCCTGGTTGCGCCGGCGGCCGAGGATCAGGCGCAGCTCCGAGCGCAGGAAGCGGGTCGAGACGGCCCGGGCCCGGCGCGGAGGCGACAGCTCAGCGGCCGACATCGAAGCCCTCCCCGGTGAGCGAGACGAACACGTCCTCCAGCGACGGCGAGCCCGACCGGAAGCCGAGGACGGCCACCCCCTGGTGTACGCAGGCGGCCACGACCTTCTCCGGGGCCACCCCACCCAGCCGACCCGTGGCCCGGCCGTGCAGGACCCGGACGTCCTCGAGGCCGAGCCCGCGCATCACGTCGGCGGCCACCTCCGGCTGGTCCGTCTCCACGGTCGCCTCGGGCGCCGTCCCGGAGCGGACCTCGGCGCTCGTGCCCTGCACCACCAGCCGGCCGCGATGCATGATCCCGATGTGGGAGCACATCTGCTCGACCTCGGACAGCAGGTGGCTGGAGACCAGGACGGTGGTGCCCTCGTCCGCGAGCGAGGCGACCAGCGAGCGCACCTCGCGGGTGCCCTGGGGGTCCAGGCCGTTGGTCGGCTCGTCGAGGACCAGCAGGTCCCGGGCCCGCAGCAGCGCGCTCGCGATCGCGAGCCGCTGTCGCATGCCCAGCGAGTAGGCGCGGTAGCGCTTGCGCGCCGCGGCCAGCAGCCCCACCCGGTCGAGGGCGCGGTCCACCCGGCTCGCGGCGGTCGCCGGGTCCGTGCTGCGGTCGGCGGCGTCGAGCCGGGCGAGGTTGGCCCGCCCGGAGAGGTACGGGTGGAAGGCCGGCCCCTCGACGAGGGCGCCCACCCGCGGCAGCACCTCCCCCACGCGGGCCGGCATCGCGCCGCCCAGCATGGTGACCCCACCGGACGTCGGCGTGACGAGACCGAGCAGCATCCGGATCGTCGTGGTCTTGCCGGAGCCGTTGGGACCGAGGAAGCCGTAGACCGCTCCGGTCGGCACGAGCAGGTCGAGCGTGTCGACGGCGACCTGGTCACCGAACCGCTTGGTCAGCCCGGACGTGGCGACCGCGGCTGCCGGCATCAGCGGCCCAGCGCCGCGTAGAGGGTCGCCGGTGCCACCGCGCCGACCGCGACCCGGCCGTCGTCGGTGAGCACCGCGGAGAACAGCGTGCCGCTGAGCAGGCGGCCGGCCCCCCAGCTGCCGTGCACCCGTGGGAGCACCCGCAGCATCGAGCCGAGCGAGCCCGACGCGGACCCCGACCCGGACCCCGACGGCAGCGAGGCCACCACGACCGACGTCCAGCCCCGTCCCACGATGCGCGGCGCCACGTCGGGCCGGGACCCGTGCGCGCTGCCGGCCTCGCCCGGCGCGCGCAGCGCGTGGCCTGGCCCCTTGGCCGCAGGGCCGTCGGAGCCGCTGGGGCCCTCGGTCACCTTGGTGCCCTTCGGCGGGTTGAACCGGAACACCGAGGCGTCCGGGCGGGACGGGTCGAAGGAGGTGAAGCCCACCTCGAACGCCGGCGTGTCCGCGCCGCGGGCGTAGACCTGCACCCGGGTCGGGACGTGGGTGCTCCCATCGATCGCGATCCGGACCGAGCCGACGAGGGTCGCGTGCTGCCGCGGCCGGAGCACGAGCTCGTAGGCGTCCCGGCCGGCCACCACCGCCGTGCCGTCGGTGCTCACCGACGTCGACGGCGAGATCGCCCGCAGCGCCGCCTCGGCGGCCTGCTGCGGCGTGAACGGGGAGGCCTCGGCGAGGCTGTGGGGGGCGTCCCCCGACCGCGGCGCCGCCGGCAGCGAGCGGTGCGTCGCGCTCTTCGTGGAGCTCGACCACGTCCACAGGTCGGTGCCGCGGCGGACGACGTCGGACTCCCCCAGCGTGCCGAGGAGTGCCATCCGGACCCGGTCAGGACCGTCGTACCAGAGTCGCAGCGTGTGGGAGCCGGTGACCAGCGAGCTCAGGTCGGAGCTGCCGCCACCCCCGAGCGCCGGCAGGTCGGGGAGCCCGAGCTCGGCGTCCTGCACGATCGTGCCCGAGAGGCCGTCGACACGAGCACGCTGGACGTCCACCAGGAGCCGGGAGGCGCTGCGCTGGGGAAGCCCGTCGCGCGCCACCGCGGTCACGACCCCGACGACGGAGCCGGCCACGGCCAGGAGCAGGGCGACCACGGCGGGGACGAGCCAGCGGAGCGCGGGACGGCGACGGAAGATGCTCATGGGCCCAGCCTGCCGCACGGCCGCTGTGAGGCCGCTGAGAACGCGGGACCCCGCGACCGCCGCGTGCGACGCTGGGCGCCATGCGGCTGCTCGTGGTGGAGGACGAGGTGCGCCTGGCCCGCGCCCTGCGCCGCGGACTCAGCGCCGAGGGCTTCACCGTCGAGGTCGCCGGCGACGGGCTCTCCGGCCTCGACCTGGCCCGGCACGGGGACTTCGACGCGGTCCTGCTCGACGTCATGCTCCCGCGGATGTCCGGGTACGACGTCGTGAGGACGCTGCGCGCCGAGGAGTGCTGGGTCCCGGTGCTGATGCTCTCGGCCAAGGACGGCGAGCACGACCGCGCCGACGGCCTCGACTACGGCGCCGACGGCTACCTCACCA
Organism: Nocardioidaceae bacterium; assembly: GCA_025927595.1. Lineage (GTDB taxonomy): Bacteria > Actinomycetota > Actinomycetes > Propionibacteriales > Nocardioidaceae > Nocardioides_B. The sequence continues at coordinate 3,195 of JAICLD010000193.1, forward strand.
AGCCGTTCTCCTACGTCGTGCTGCTCGCCGAGCTCCGGGCGCTGCTGCGGCGGGCCCCGCAGCCGCGACCCGCCGTCCTCGGCACCGGCGACGTCCGGCTGGACCCGGCGACCCGTGAGGTCACCGTCGCCGGCGAGCCGGTGTCGCTGACCCCCCGGGAGCTCGGCGTGCTGGAGTACCTCCTGCGCCGGCCCGACCGGGTGGTGACCAAGATCGAGATCCTCGACCACGTCTGGGACGCGGCCGCGGACGTCAGCCCCAACGCGGTCGAGGTCTACGTCGGCTACCTGCGCCGGAAGCTGGGCCGCGAGCTCGTGGAGACGGTGCGCGGTGCCGGCTACCGGCTCCGCGCGTGAGCCGGCCGTGACCCGCGCCTGGCAGCGGCTCAGCCTGCGGGCCCGGCTGCTGACCATCGGGGTCCTCGGCGTCGCCACCGCGCTCGCCGTCGGCAGCGTCACGCTCTACACGGTGCTGACCGTGGCCAGCTACCGCAGTCTGGACGAGGCCGGGGCCGCCACGGCGGCGGGGGTCGCGTCCCTGGCGGCCGAGGGGCGGCTGCCCGACCCGATCCCGGTCTCCGGCAGCCAGGTCGTCCAGGTGGTCGACGGGCGCGACCGGGTGGTGGGCGCCTCGGTCGACGCCGACCGCCTCACCGCGATGCTCCTCCCCCGCGAGGTGGCTCTCGCCCGGTCGGGCTCCGCGGTCGAGGTCCCCGGCTCCCGCCTGGGGTCGGCGTCACCGCTCCGGGTCGTGGCGGCCCCGGTCGGGTCGGCGCGGCAGCGGCGCACCGTCCTGGTGGCGCAGCCGTTCGACGCCGTACGCCACAGCCAGCGGATCCTGGCCGTCACGCTGCTGGCCAGCTACCCGCTGCTCCTGCTGGTGCTCGCGCTGATCGCCTGGCGGGTCGTCGGCGCCGCGCTGCGCCCGGTCGAGGCGCTGCGGTCCTCGGCGGAGCGCATCTCGGGCACCGGCGAGGGGGTCAGGCTGGAGGTGCCCGCCTCGCGCGACGAGGTCCACGCCCTGGCGATCACGCTCAACTCCATGCTGGACCGGCTCGCCGCCTCACGGGCGCGGCAGCGCTCCTTCGTCGCCGACGCCGCGCACGAGCTGCGCAGCCCGCTGACATCGATGCAGACCCAGCTCGAGGTCGCGGACCGGCTCGGCGAGGGGACCGACGTCACCGCGGACCTGCTCGAGGAGGTGCTGCGGATGCGACGCCTGGTGGAGGACCTGCTGGTGCTGGCCCGGCTCGACGCCGACCGGGCCCCGTCCGCTCCCGCGGAGACGTTCGCCGTCGGCCCCCTCGTGACGGAGGTGCTGCAGCGCCACCGCGACGCCCGGGTCGAGGTCGTCGCCGCGCCCGACCAGCCCGGGCCGCCCGGTGACGGGCCGCTGGTGGTCCTCGGCCGCCGCGACGAGCTGCAGCGGGCGCTGGCCAACCTCGTCGACAACGCGGTGCGGCACGCGGCCCACCGCGTCGAGGTCAGGGCGTACGACGACGGGCCCGGCGTCGTGGTCGAGGTCGTCGACGACGGGGCCGGGATCGCCGAGGAGGACCGGGACCGCGTCTTCGAGCGGTTCACCCGGCTCGACGAGGCGCGTGACCGGGATGCCGGCGGCAGCGGCCTGGGCCTGGCGATCGTCCGGGAGCTCGTGCAGCGCAACGGGGGCCGGGTCCACCTGGGCACGGCGCCCGGCGGCGGGCTCAGTGCGCGGATCCGGCTGCCCGCGCCATAGGGTGCGACTCCCGGCAGCACGCCGGCGCCACAGTCGAGCGGAGAGGCGGGGCCGATGCGGATCGTCTACCACAGCTTCCACGGCCGGTTCAGCGACAACCCTCGGGCCCTCCACGAGGCGCTGCTCGGCGTCGACGGGCTCGAGCACGTCTGGCTCGCGCACGAGCCGCACCTGGCCGGGTTCCCCGACGACGTACGCACCGTGGACATCGAGACGGGCGAGGCCGTCGACGCGCTGGAGTCCGCGGACCTGGTGGTCTCCAACACCCACGTCGAGGTGGACTGGCACAAGCCGGCGGGCGCGACGTACCTGCAGACCTGGCACGGGACGCCGCTCAAGCGGATCCACTACGACGTGCTCTGGGCGCCGGAGGGCCGGCTCGACCGGCTCGACCTCGACGTGGCGATGTGGGACGTGATGCTGTCCCCCAACGCGGTCAGCACGCCGAGGCTGCAGCGGGCCTTCGGGTTCCGCGGCGAGGTCTGGGAGACCGGCTACCCCCGCAACGACCTGCTCACCGCCCCGGAGGGGCAGCGACGCCGCGACGAGGTCCGGGCCGAGCTGGGCCTCGAGCCGGGGACCAGGGTCGTGCTCTACGCCCCCACGTGGCGCGACGACGAGTGGGCCGACACGAGCCGGGCCCGGGTCCCGCTCGCCCTCGACCCCGCGGAGCTGGCCGACGACCTCGGCCCCGGCCACGCCGTGCTGGTGCGCAGCCACGGCCACATGACCGGGCGGATCCCGGTGCCGAGGCATGCGAGCGTGCGCGACGTCTCCTACTACCCGGACGTCCGCGACCTCTACCTCGCGTGCGACGTGCTGGTCACCGACTACTCGTCGGTGATGTTCGACTTCGCGGTCACCGGCAAGCCGATGGCCTTCTACGCCTACGACCTCGACCGGTTCCGCGACTCGGTGCGAGGGTTCTACTTCGACCTCGAGCCGGTCGCGCCCGGGCCGGTGGTCCGCACGTTCGGGGAGCTGACGGACGCGCTCGTCGAGCCGGAGGCGGTGCGGCACGCGTACGCCGACCGCTACGACCGCTTCCGGGAGACGTTCTGCGGGCTCGAGGACGGTCGCGCGACCGAGCGGGTGCTCGACCGGCTGCGCGGGCTCGTGCCCGGTCTGGCGACCGGTCTGGCCACCGGTCTGGCCACCGACCTGTCGGCGGTTTGCGCTCCGGGGGACCGGGTACGCCCGGCGGCGACCTGACCCCACCGCGAAGGAGGCCACC
>JAICLD010000195.1 GCA_025927595.1 Nocardioidaceae bacterium
ACCTGACCGGGGTGCGAGCGCATGTCGTGGGCGCGCTCGGTGAGCAGCAGGTCCGGTCCGGCCGGTCCCTCCCCGAACAGCATCAGCACCGCACCCCGCCGGGTCGCGGCCCCCTCGGGCGCCACGAACCCGGTCAGGTCCCCGGCCCGGATCTCGCCCGCGGCGCGTCGTACCGGCTCCAGCCACGCGGGCAGCGGGGCGGCATCGGAGTCGGGCGGCACGGGGGCGAGCCTACCGACCGGGCGACGGCGCCTCCCGCAGGCGCTCAGGCGGGCAGCAGGACGTGCAGCCTGCGCTCGACGAGGGACCGCAGCTCGGCGAAGGAGCTCATCACGCGGTACTCCACGTCGACCACCCGGCCGCGCGCGTCGACGAGGACGACGCCCGGCAGGCCGCGGGTCCGGAACGCCGTGCGGACGCTCCCTCCGGGGTCGGCGACCAGCGGGTAGGTGACCCCGGTCGCCGCGGCCAGCACCAGCGCGCCGTCGGGCCGGGTGTCGAGGTAGTCCAGGCCCAGCACGCGCACCCGGCCGGCCCCCGTCTCGTGCAACCGCTGGTAGGAGGGCAGCTCGGCGCGGCACGGTCCGCACCACTGCGCGAAGAGGTTGACCACCAGGGGACCCCGCAGTCCCGACAGGCGTACGGCGCGCCCGCCGCCGAGGCAGGGCAGCGTCACGTCGGGCAGGCCGCCGGTGCGGGGAGGCGTCGCGGTCGATGCCGGGCAGGGGGCGAGGTGCGCGCGGTGCCTGAGCGCCCGCAGCGCCGGGGTGTCCACGTCGACGCGGGACGGGGGGGCCGCGGTCCCGCTCGCGGTCGGGGCGCCCGCTGCGGGTGCAGGGCCGGCCCGCGTGCCGGTGCCGGTGCCGCAGGCCGCGGCCAGCGCGCACACCAGGCCGGCGACGAGGAGGGACCGCGCTCGGGTCACGCCCGGCCCTGGGTCTTGACCAGCCGGGAGGCCGCCTCCGGGTCGGTCGGCCCCTCGCCGTACGACGGGCACCAGCGCGCGACCGGGCAGGCGCCGCAGGCGGGGTTGCGGGCGTGGCAGACGCGGCGGCCGTGCCAGATCAGGTGGTGCGACAGCATCGTCCAGTCGCGCTTGGGGAACAGCGCTCCGACCTCGTGCTCGGCCTTCACCGCGTCGGTGTGCTCGGTCCAGCCGAAGCGCCTGGCCAGCCGGCCGACGTGCGTGTCGACGGTGATCCCGGGGATGCCGAAGGCGTTGCCGAGCACCACGTTGGCGGTCTTGCGGCCCACGCCCGGCAGCTGCACCAGGTCCGCCAGGCGCGGCGGGACCTGGCCGTCGTGGCGCTCGACGAGCGCCTGGGGCAGCTTCAGCAGCGAGTCGGTCTTGGCGCGGAAGAAGCCGGTCGGCTGGACCAGCCGCTCGAGCGTGTCACGGTCGGCGCCGGCCATCGCCCGGGCGTCGGGGTAGGCCGCGAACAGCGCCGGCCGCACCGCGTTGACCCGTCGGTCGGTGGTCTGGGCGGAGAGCACCGTGACGACGAGCAGCTCGAAGGGCGAGTCGAAGTCGAGCTCGCAGCGAGCGTCGGGGTAGGCCTCGGCGAGCGCCCGGTCGATCTTCCGGGCGCGCCGGACCAGCGCGGTGTCGGGCACGGCGCCCAGACTAGTGCGGCCGCCGGATGCCGTCGGGCCGCGCCTCTTGGCGCCGGCTGGGGGTGATGGGACAGACTGTGACCCACGGCACCGCGGGCGCCTGCCCGGCGGACGGTGTCCGGCCCTGTGGGAGGACCTTCACGTGGACAACGACGTGCTCCGCCAAGCTCCGCTGTTCAGCGCCCTCGACGACGAGGCGGCCTCCGCCCTGCGCTCCTCGATGGCCGACAGCCGGCTGCGCCGCGGCGACGTGCTGTTCCACGAGGGTGACGAGGGCGACAAGCTGTACGTGGTCACCGAGGGCAAGGTGAAGCTGGGCCGGACCTCCGCCGACGGCCGCGAGAACCTGCTGGCGATCCTCGGGCCCGGGCAGATGTTCGGCGAGCTGTCGCTGTTCGACCCCGGCCCCCGCTCGGCGACCGTCACCGCGGTCACCGACACGACGTTCTCCTCGCTCTCCCACGAGGACCTGCTGCGCTGGCTGGACGGGCGTCCCGCGGTCGCGCGCGGACTGCTCACCCAGCTCGCCGGCCGGCTGCGGCGCGCCAACGACGTGGTCGCGGACCTGGTGTTCTCCGACGTGCCGGGGCGGGTCGCCAAGGCCCTGCTCGACCTCGCGAACCGGTTCGGCCGCACCGCCGACGACGGCGTGCACGTGCACCACGACCTGACCCAGGAGGAGCTGGCCCAGCTCGTCGGCGCCTCCCGCGAGACCGTCAACAAGGCGCTCGCCGACTTCGCCTCCCGCGGCTGGCTCCGGCTCGAGCCCCGCTCGGTCGTGATCATGGACATGGAGCGGATGTCGCGCCGGGCGCGGTGAGCGGGTGTTCTGTCCGCCGGTTTACCAGGGGCCCCTGGTAAACCGGCACACCCCTGCCGTTGCAACAGCAGGGGTGTGCCAGTTCTGTCAGGGGTCTAGCGCGCAGGACGGCCGCGCAGGTACTCGACCTGCGCGCGGACGCTGAGCTCCGCCGCACCCCACAGCCGGGGATCCACGTCGGCGTACACCGTCTCGACCACCCGGCGGACCACGTCGCGGTCGGCCTCGCCCTCAGTGACGGGCGGGTCCGGCAGCGTGCGCAGCGCCTCACGGACCTGCTCGAGCCGCTCCCGCCGGTGCGCCAGGTAGTGGTCGAGGGTCGCGAGCGCGTCGTCCAGCACGGGGCCGTGCCCGGGCCAGACCCACGTCGCCTCCCGCTCCTCGGCCAGGGCGTGCAGCCGGTGCAGCGAGTCCAGGTAGGCCCCGAGCCGTCCGTCCGGGTGGGCGACGACCGTCGTACCCCGGCCCAGCACGGTGTCACCGGTCAGCAGCGCCCGCTCGGCCGGCAGCAGGAACGAGAGGGAGTCCGAGGTGTGGCCCGGCGTCGCGACCACCTGCACCTCGAGACCGTCGACCTCGACCACCTCGCCGTCGCCGAGCCCCTCCTCCCCGAGCCGGTGCCGCGGGTCCAGCGCCCGCACCCCGCAGCCCACCCGCCTCGCGAACGACGCCGCGGCCTCGGAGTGGTCGAGGTGGCCGTGCGTGAGCAGCACGACCGCCACCTCGCCGGCGTACGACGCCACCGCGTCGAGGTGCGTGGCGATCTCCGGCCCCGGGTCCACGACGACCGAGCGCGAGGCACCGGGCTCGCGCAGCACCCAGGTGTTCGTCCCGTCCAGCGTCATCGTCCCCGGGTTGGGCGCCAGCACGCAGCGGGCCCGCTCCCCGAAGGCCCCACCGGACCACGCGACGCCGTCGCCGGCCGCCGAGCTCATCCCCGCAGCCTCGCCGCGACGTCCTCCCCGAGCCGCACGAGGCGGTCCGGGATGCGCAGGTAGGTCCCGTCCTCGCCGAGCACGGCCTCCGGGGCGACCGGGGTCAGGTCGCGGTGGGCGGGGGGCGCGAGCACCGCCGGCGGGTCGGTGAGGTCGAACAGCTCCAGGCACGTGCAGTACGTCGGCGGCAGCATCAGCATCTCGTGCCGGTCGACGGCACCGATCGCCTCGCGCACCGGCAGCCACACGACCTGGTCGGACTCCGTCGACACGTCGCGGGTGACCTGGCCGGCCGGCAGCTCGGCGACGAAGAACCTGGCGTCGAACCGCCGTGGCTCGAAGACCGGCGTCACCCACGACCCCCACAGCCTCAGCAGGTCGGTGCGCAGCCGGAGCCTGCGACGCTCCAGGAAGTCGGTGAACGAGGTCTCCCGTGCCTCGAGCGCACGCCGGTCCCGCTCCCAGTCCTCACCGGTCGTGTCCGCGACGACGGCGTCGCCGCTCGGCCCGGCCAGGAGCACGCCGGACTCCTCGAACGTCTCGCGCACCGCCGCGCAGACCAGCGCCCGCGCGAACGCCTCGTCGGTGCCGAGCAGCCGCGCCCAGGCGGCCGGCTCGGGCCCGACCCAGCCGATGGCCGCGTCGAAGTCGCGCGGGTCCACCCCGCCGCCGGGGAAGACGCACATGCCGGCTGCGAAGGCCATGTCGACGTGGCGGCGCAGCAGGTACACCTCGAGACCGCCCGGCCGTCGGTCACCGGCCCGGCACAGCACCACCGTCGAGGCGTGCCGGGCGTCGACGGGCTGCCGGCCCTCCGCGCCGAACGCGCGGGCGTGCTCGGCCAGGTCCGTCGGCAGCCGTCGGGTGGGGTCCACGCGGACCTCAGACCTCGACGACCAGCTCGACCTCGACCGGAGCGTCCAGCGGCAGGACCGGGACGCCGACCGCGCTGCGGGCGTGCTGCCCGGCGTCGCCGAAGACCTGGCCGAACAGCTCCGAGGCTCCGTTGGCGACTCCCGGCTGGCCGGTGAAGTCGGGGGTCGAGGCCACGAACGCGACGACCTTGACGACCCGCTTGATCGACGACAGGTCACCGAGCTCGGCGCGGACCGCGGCCAGCGCGTTGAGCGCGCACTGCCGTGCGCACTCGACGCCCTCCTCGGCCGACACCTCGCCACCGACCTTGCCGGTGGTCAGCAGGTGTCCGTCCCGCATGGGCAGCTGCCCCGAGGTGAACACGTGGCTCCCGCTGCGGACGGCCGGCACGTAGGCCGCGACCGGCTTGGCCACGTCGGGCACCGCCAGGCCCAGCTCGGCGAGCCGCTCCTCGGGGGTGCTCACTGGACCGGCCGCTTGAAGTAGGCGACGAGGTTCTCGGCGTTCATCCCGGGGACCACCTGCACCAGCTCCCAGCCGTCCTGACCGAAGTTGTCGAGGATCTGCTTGGTGGCGTGCACGAGCACCGGGGCAGTGAGGTATTCCCATGTCGTCATGGTCGGGAGCCTAGGGGGCGCTCGACGGGGGTGGCTAGCGTGGGCCCGTGCCTGCGCCCGACGAGCCGCCCGAGCCGCCCGAGCCCGATGCGGTGCTCCGCTACGCCTCCCACGACGACGGCCTCGTCGACGTACACCTGCCGGCGGGGCGCGGCGGCGCTCACGGCCCGCGCCCGCTGGTGTTCCTCGTCCACGGCGGGTTCTGGCGGCAGGCCTGGGACCGCACGCACGCGCGTCCGCTGGCCGCGGCGCTGGCCCGCGAGGGCTTCGTCGTGGCACTGCCGGAGTACCGCCGGGTGGGCGGCGCCGGCGGCTGGCCGGTCACCGGCGAGGACGTCGAGGCCGCGCTCGCCGCCACCCCCGGCCTGCTCGCCGGGGCCGGGGTCCCCACGTCGGGTAGGACGCTGGTCGGCCACTCCGCGGGCGGCCACCTCGTGCTCTGGCTGGCCACCCGGCCCGCCGGCCGCGGCGTGGACCGGGTGGTCGGGCTGGCGCCCGTCGGCGACCTCCGGTTCGCGGCGGCCGCGGGGATGGGCGACGGCGCCGCCGTCGCCCTCCTCGGCGGCACCCCGGAGCAGGTCCCCGAGGCGTACGACGCCGCGGACCCGGCGACCCTGATGGCGACCCGACCGACCGCGGAGGTCGTGCTCGTCCACGGCGACCGCGACGACGCCGTCCCGGTGGAGAGCAGCCACCGCCTTCGGCACCGGTTCGGCTGGCTCGACCTGCGCGAGCTGCCCGGCGTCGACCACATGCAGCTCGTGGACCCCTGGTCACCGGCCTGGCCGACCGTGCTGGACGCCGTGGCGGGCCGCAGGCACGTGTCGGCGTCGCCATGACCGTGCCGCGTCGAATCGCGGTCGTCGGCGCCGGACCGGCCGGGACCGCGCTGGCCATCGGGCTGCTCGGACACGGCCACCACGTGACCCTGGTGTCGGACCGGACGGCCGACGAGGTCCGGCACGGGTCGGTGCTGTCGAGCCAGATCACCTTCGAGTCGGCGCTGGAGGCCGAGGCCGCGCTGGGCGTCGCTGAGCTGCTGCCGACGGCGCCGCCGATCACCCGGATGTCCTACACCGGGCGGCTCGCCGACGGCACCGTCGCGGCGTTCGGCTCCGAGCTGGCCACGCCGGCGCGCTCCCTGGACCAGCGGGTCCGGCTGCCGCTGCTGCTCGAGGAGGTCGAGCGCCGAGGTGGCACGGTGGTGGCCCGGGTGGCCTCGGTCGAGGACCTCGAGCAGCTGGCCGCCGACCACGACCTGGTGGTGGTCTC
>JAICLD010000271.1 GCA_025927595.1 Nocardioidaceae bacterium
GACGTAGGCCACAGCCGGCTCGGCGTGGAGTAGTTCACACGCGGTTACCCGCGGGCCGCCCCGTCCGTACGCTCACCCGCATGACGCCGCCCGAGCAGCCCCGGCTCCAGGACCCGCCCTGGGTGATGCGGACCTACGCCGGGCACAGCTCGGCGGAGGCGTCCAACGCGCTGTACCGCCGCAACCTGGCCAAGGGCCAGACGGGGCTGTCGGTCGCCTTCGACCTGCCGACCCAGACCGGCTACGACCCCGACCACCGGCTCGCGCGCGGCGAGGTCGGCAAGGTCGGAGTACCGGTCCCGCACCTCGGGGAGATGCGCCGGCTGCTCGACGGCATCCCGCTGGAGGCGATGAACACCTCGATGACGATCAACGCGACCGCCATGTGGCTGCTCGCGCTCTACCAGGTGGTCGCCGAGGAGCAGGCGGCGCGGGCGGGGACGGACCTCGAGGCGGTGCGCCGGCGCCTCGCCGGCACCACCCAGAACGACATCATCAAGGAGTACCTCTCCCGCGGGACGTACGTGTTCCCGCCCGCGCAGTCGCTGCGCCTGACCACCGACCTGGTCGCCTACACGGTCACGCACCTGCCGTCGTGGAACCCGGTGAACATCTGCAGCTACCACCTGCAGGAGGCGGGCGCGACCCCGACGCAGGAGCTGGCCTACGCGCTGGGCACGGCGGTCGCGGTGCTCGACGCGGTCCGCGACTCCGGACAGGTCGACCCCGAGGACTTCGAGCGGGTCGTCGGGCGGATCTCCTTCTTCGTCAACGCGGGGGTCCGGTTCGTCGAGGAGATGTGCAAGATGCGCGCGTTCGCGCGGCTGTGGGACGAGATCACGCGGGAGCGCTACGGGGTCCGCGACGAGCGTATGCGCCGGTTCCGGTACGGGGTCCAGGTGAACTCGCTCGGCCTGACCGAGACGCAGCCCGAGAACAACGTGCACCGGATCGTCCTGGAGATGCTGGGCGTGACGCTCTCCCGCGACGCCCGGGCCCGCGCGGTCCAGCTGCCGGCGTGGAACGAGGCGCTCGGGCTGCCCCGGCCCTGGGACCAGCAGTGGGCGCTGCGGGCCCAGCAGGTGCTCGCCTTCGAGTCCGACCTGCTCGAGCACGACGACCTGTTCGACGGCTCGCGGGTCGTGGAGCGCAAGGTCGCCGAGCTGGTCGACGGCGCCCGCCGGGAGATGGACCGGGTGCAGGCCATGGGCGGCGCCGTGGCCGCCGTCGAGTCCGGCTACATGAAGCAGGCGCTGGTCTCCTCCCACGCCGCGCGGCGCGCCCGGATCGAGTCGGGCGAGGACCCGGTCGTGGGCGTGAACTGCTTCGAGACCACCGAGCCGTCCCCGCTGACGGCCGACCTGGCCGGTGCGGTGCAGTCCGCCGACCCGGAGGCCGAGCGCCGGGCGCTCGCGTCGCTGACCGCCTGGCGCGAGCAGCGGGACGACCTCGCGGTCCGTGACGCCCTGGCGGCGCTGGCGGAGGCCGCGCGGACCCGCGCGAACCTGATGCCGCCGACGCTGGCCGCGGCCCGGGCCGGGGCCACCACCGGCGAGTGGGCCGGTGCGCTGCGCGAGGTCTTCGGCGAGTTCCGCGCGCCCACCGGAGTCGGCGGCGCGGTCGGGACCAGCGACGCCGGGCCCGAGCTCGCCGCGGTCCGTGAGGAGGTCCGTCGTACGGGGGAGCAGGTGGGCGGCCGGCTGCGGCTGCTCGTCGGCAAGCCCGGGCTCGACGGCCACTCCAACGGCGCCGAGCAGGTCGCGGTCCGCGCGCGCGACGCCGGGTTCGAGGTGGTGTACCAGGGGATCCGGCTCACGCCGGAGGAGATCGTGGCGGCCGCCGTCGCCGAGGACGTGCACTGCGTCGGCCTCTCGATCCTGTCCGGCTCGCACCTGGAGCTGGTGCCGGCCGTCCTCGACGGGCTGTGCCGGCACGGTCTCGGGAACGTGCCGGTCGTCGTCGGCGGGATCATCCCCGCCGCCGACGCGGCGCAGCTGCGCGAGCTGGGTGTGGCGGCGGTCTACACGCCCAAGGACGTCGACCTGACCCGCATCATGGCCGGCATCGTGACCGCGATCCGGCGGTCGCACGGGCTCGGCGACGAGCCCGCGGACGGGTCCGGGCCACCCCGGTCGTGACGCGCACGTCCTGACCGACCAGAATGCCTGGTGGGGCAGGCGGCTCGGGGTCGCCCTCGCCGGAGAGGAACGGTGCAGATGGGCGCGACGTCGCAGACGGCGGACCGCGGCGCGGTGGAGCTCACCCTCGGGCCCCGCCCCGACTGCGTGAGCCGGAGCCGGCGCGCGGTGCGGGACCTGCTCCAGCGCGGGGGCCGTCTCGACCTGGTCGAGCCGACCCTGCTGCTGGTCAGCGAGCTGGTCACCAACGCCCTCCTGCATGCCGGCACCGACATCGAGCTGCGGGCCACCCTCGACGACTCCGGCGTCCGGGTCGAGGTCGGCGACGGCAGCCCGCACCTTCCCTCCCGCCGGCGCTACGCCGCCACCTCCGGGACCGGGCGGGGACTGATGCTGCTGGAGTCCCTGGTCGACGACTGGGGGATCACCCGGCACCGCCGCGGCAAGACGGTGTGGTTCGAGCTGAGCGGCAACGAGCACCTGGACACTCCGGTGGGCCACGGCGGTGAGGTCCGCGACCCCGCGTCGGAGGACGACCCGCCGACGACGTACCCGCAGCGGGAGCAGCACCGGGGAACCGTCCCCGTGGAGCTCCACAACATGCCGCTGCTGCTGCACGCCGCGTGGCAGGAGCACGCCGAGGCGCTGCTGCGGGAGTACCTCCTGGCCAGCATGGACGACGCGGCGGGCGACTCGATCCAGGTGCACGCGGACGCGACGGACGCGATCGCGGTGCTCGAGGAGCACGTCCCCCGCACCGACGTCCGGCTGGAGCCCGACGTGCTGATGGCCGACGCGGTCGAGCCGCGGGTCTCCGTGCCGCTGCTGGAGGTTCCGGTGCCGTGGGGCTCCGTCCCGCACTTCGACACCCTGGACCGCACGATCGAGGCGGCCCTGGACCTGGCCCGCGAGGGGCTGGTGCTGACCCCGCCCACCCAGCC
>JAICLD010000182.1 GCA_025927595.1 Nocardioidaceae bacterium
CCCCTAGGCTGCGGCCATGGACAGCGGCGCGGTGAGCCCCGACGTGCTGCAGGCGGGCGGCCTGCGGTTCGAGCAGGGCGGCCTGGTCGCCACGGTCACCCTCGACCGGCCGGCGACCAGGAACGCCCAGACCCCGGCCACCTGGCAGGCGCTGCGCGCCGTCGGCGCCGCGCTGAGCCGCGACGTCCGGGTCGTCGTGGTGACCGGGACGGGCGACACCTTCTCCTCCGGCTTGGACCGTCGCATGCTCACCGGCGCGGGCGCCGACGGGCAGGCGTCGCTGCTGCGGCTCCTCGACCTCCCCGACCCCGAGCTCGCCGAGACGATCGCCGCCTGGCAGGAGGGCTTCACCTGGCTGCGCCGGCCCGAGATCGTCAGCGTCGCCGCCGTCCGCGGTGCGGCCGTGGGGGCCGGGTTCCAGCTCGCGCTCGCCTGCGACCTGCGGGTGCTGGCCGACGACGCCCGGTTCTCGATGCGCGAGCCGATGCTCGGTCTCGTCCCGGACCTCACGGGAACAAAACCACTGGTCGAGCTGGTTGGGTACTCGCGCGCCCTGGAGATCTGCGCCACCACCCGGTGGGTGCCGGCCGACGAGGCGCGCGAGATCGGGCTGGCCACGGCCGTCGTACCCTCGGCGGAGCTCGACGACGCGGTGGCCGACCTGGTGGCGGCACTGACCGCGCCGATCTACGGGGCGGTCACCGAGACGAAGGCGCTGCTGCAGGGCGCGGACACGCTGGACCTCGACGCGCAGCGGCTCGCCGAGCGCGAGGCGCAGGTGCGCCGGTTCCGCGAGCTGGCGGCCCTGACGGGCGGATAGAGCGGGAGCGATCCCGGGAGGAGGTGGGCAGGTGTCGATGAACTCCGGCATGGGCCAGGTCTGGCGACACATGCGCACCGACCGCAGCATCACCGATCAGAAGCTCGCGCGAGACACCGTCCGACGCGTCCTCGGGTTCGCACGGCCGCACCGGCGGACGATCTCGGTGTTCCTGGCGCTGACGATCGTGGACGCCGCTCTGGTCGTGGTGACGCCGCTGCTCGTCAAGCACATCGTGGACGACGGGATCCTGCGCCACGACACCGGCCTGGTGGTCGCGTTGGCACTGGTCGCGGCCGCCGTCGCCGTGCTCGACGCCGCCCTCGCCGTGTCGATGGGGTGGCTGTCCTCGCGGATCGGCGAGGGCCTGATCTTCGACCTGCGCACCACGGTCTTCGCCCACGTCCAGCGGATGTCGCTGGCGTTCTTCACCCGCACCCAGACCGGAGCACTGGTCTCCCGGCTCAACAACGACGTGATCGGTGCGCAGCGCGCGTTCACCTCGACGCTGTCCCAGACCGTCTCGAACCTGATCAGCGTGCTGGTCGTCGGGATCGCGATGCTCACGCTGAGCTGGCAGGTGACGCTGCTGTGCCTGCTGACCTTCCCGATCCTGCTGGTCGCCTCGCGCTGGGTGGGCAACCGGCTCGCCGGCCTGACCCGTGACCAGATGCAGGGCAACGCCGACCTGGGCAACTCGATGACCGAGCGGTTCAACGTCGGCGGCGCGATGCTGCTCAAGCTCTTCGGCCGCCGCGACGAGGAGGACGTGCAGTTCGCCCAGAAGGCCGCCGTCGTCCGGGACCTCGGCGTGCACATCTCGGTGATCACCCGGGTCTTCGGCGCCACGCTCATGCTCGTGCCCGCGCTCGCCACCGCCCTCGTGTACGGCGTCGGCGGCACGCTGGCCATCCACGGCGTCCTCACCGTCGGCACGCTGCTCGCGCTGGCCACGCTGCTGCTGCGGCTGCTCGGACCCTTGCAGGGGCTGTCGAACGTGCGGATCGACGTGATGACGGCGCTCGTCAGCTTCGAGCGGGTCTTCGAGGTGCTCGACCTGCCCTCGATGATCGACGAGGGGCCGGACGCGGTGGCGCTGCCCCACGACGCCGGTCTCGTCGAGTTCGAGCACGTCGCGTTCCGCTACCCGCGGGCCGACGAGGTCTCGCTGGCCAGCCTGGAGACCGTGGCCCGGGTCGAGTCCCGCGACAACGGCATGGTCCTCCACGACGTGACGTTCACCGCGCTGCCGGGCCAGATGGTGGCGCTGGTCGGCCCGTCCGGAGCGGGCAAGACCACGATCACCCACCTCGTCGCCCGGCTCTACGACGTCACGTCGGGATCGGTGCGCGTCGGCGGCCACGACGTTCGCGACGTGACCCTCCAGTCGCTGGAGGACACCGTCGGGTACGTCACCCAGGACGCCCACATGTTCCACGACACGATCCGCGCGAACCTGCGCTACGCCCGCCCGGAGGCGTCGGACGAGGCGATCTGGGAGGCCCTCGACGCCGCCCAGATCGGGACGCTGGTCGGCAGCCTGCCGGACGGGCTGGACACGGTCGTGGGGGACCGCGGCTACCGGCTCTCCGGCGGTGAGCGGCAGCGGCTGGCGATCGCCCGCCTGCTGCTGAAGGCGCCGTCGATCGTGGTGCTCGACGAGGCGACCGCGCACCTGGACTCCGAGTCGGAGGTCGCCGTGCAGCGGGCGCTCGACAGGGCCCTCCAGGGCCGCACGTCGCTGGTGATCGCGCACCGGCTCTCGACCGTCCGCGACGCCGACCTGATCCTGGTCGTGGACGACGGCCGGGTCGTGCAGTCGGGGACGCACGCGGCCCTGCTCGCCGAGGGCGGCCTCTACGCCGACCTCTACGCCACCCAGTTCGCCGTCAGCGCCTGACCCGACCGGCGTCCGCGCCCGGTTAGGCTGCCGCCATGGACCTCGGACTCGACGGACGCGTGTACATCGTCACCGGCGGCTCGGGCGGCCTCGGCCTGGCCACCGCCCGCGCGCTGGTGGCCGACGGGGCCAGGGTCGTGGTCACCGGGCGGCACGAGGACTCGGTGCAGGAGGCCGCCGCCGGGCTCGGTGACGGCTCGGCCACAGGCGTCGCGGCGGACAACGCGGACCCGGACACCCCGGCCCGGCTGGTCGCGGCCGCCCGGGAGGCGTACGGACGTCTGGACGGGGCCCTGCTCTCGGTGGGCGGACCTGCCGGCGGCTCGCTGATGGACAGCTCCGACGAGAGCTGGGCCGCGGCCGTGCAGTCGGTGTTCCTCGGCGGGGTGCGGCTGGGCCGCGAGATCGGCCGGGAGCTGTCGGACGGCGGGGCGATCGCCTACGTGCTCTCCTCGTCGGTGAAGTCGCCGATCCCGGGCCTGGCCATCTCCAACGGCCTGCGCCCCGGCCTGGCGATGGTCGCGAAGAACCTCGCCGACGAGCTCGGGCCGCGCGGGATCCGGGTCAACGGCCTGCTGCCGGGCCGGGTGGACACCGACCGGGTCCGCTGGCTGGACGAGCAGACCGGCGACCCGGAGGGCGCCCGCGAGCGCACCACGGCGACCATCCCGCTGCGCCGCTACGGCCGCCCGGAGGAGTTCGGCGCGGCCGCGGCGTTCCTGCTCTCACCCGCGGCGGGCTTCGTCACGGGCGTGATGCTGCCCGTCGACGGCGGGATGCTCCGGGCGCTCTGAGTCCGCCGCCTCGGCCGGCGCGGCACCGGCCTTGCGGCGCTCGTCGTAGGCGAGGAAGCCGAAGCCGAAGACGGCGAGGACCCCGAAGAACCACCACTGCAGGCCGTAGAAGAAGTGCGGTCCGTTCCCGAGGTCGGGGAGCTCCGCCTTCACCAGCGGCGTGTCGGGTCGGGGCGTCTCGCTCTGCGCGTCGACGAAGCCGCCGTACACCGGCCCGTCCAGGGTCGGGGCGATCTGGCGGCTGGAGATCGCGCGGGCGGACCCGTCGGTGACGGTCGCGGCGCTGCCGGTGGCGTCGGCGCGCACCCAGCCGACCACCCGCACCGGGCCACTCGGCGGCGGCGGCGCGTCGACCGTGTCGACCCCCACGTTGCCGGTCTGCATCCAGCCGCGGTCCACGAGCAGGAGGGGGCCCGCGGACGTGTGCAGCGGGGTCACGACGTCCACCCCGGCCGCGCCGTCGCGGGTCTGGTAGCGGATCACCACCGAGGACGAGGCCTCGTAGGTCCCGGTGGCCTCCACCCGGCGCCACTCGTCGCGCCCGGACGGGTCCCGACCCGGCGCGAGCACCTGGTCGACCGGCAGCGGTGGTGCGTGCAGGTTCACCCGGATCACGGCGTTCTCCGCCTTGCGATCGTGCAGGCGGTGGAACTGCCACTGGCCGAGCAGGTAGCAGGCGTAGGCCAGCACCACCACGACGACGGCGAAGAGCACCCATCGCCGAGTCAGCAGGAACCTCACACGGCGACCCTAGCCCGACCGGCCTGGTCCTAGACTGGCCCCATGCGCACCGAACCCCTCCTCGACACCTTCGGCCGCGTCGCGACCGACCTGCGCGTGTCGCTGACCGACCGGTGCAACCTGCGCTGCTCCTACTGCATGCCGGCCGAGGGGCTCGACTGGCTGCCGGGCGAGGAGGTCCTGACCGACGACGAGGTCGTGCGGCTGATCACGATCGGCGTCGAGCGGCTGGGGGTGCGCGAGGTGCGCTTCACCGGGGGTGAGCCGCTGCTGCGCCGTGGCCTGCCGGACATCGTGCGTCGCACGGCGGCGCTGCGGCCCCGCCCGGAGACGTCGATCACGACCAATGCGCTCGGTCTGAGCCGCACCGCCCCCGCGCTCGCGGAGGCCGGCCTGGACCGGGTCAACGTCAGCCTCGACACGGTGCGTCGCGAGGACTTCGCCACGATCACCCGCCGCGACCGGCTGCACGACGTGGTGGCCGGTCTGGAGGCCGCGACGGCGGCCGGGCTGACCCCGGTCAAGGTCAACGCCGTGCTGCTGCGCGGCGTCAACGACGGGCAGGCACCCGAGCTGCTGCGCTGGTGCCTGGAGCGGGGCTACGCGCTGCGCTTCATCGAGCAGATGCCGCTCGACGCCCAGCACCAGTGGAGCCGGCTCGAGATGGTCACCGCCGAGGAGATCCTGGAGTCGCTCCGCACGGAGTTCCTGCTCGAGCCGGCCGAGGAGCCCCGGGGCAGCGCCCCCGCCGAGCTGTTCGCGGTGGACGGGGGACCTCACACCGTGGGCGTGATCGCCTCGGTGACCCGCCCGTTCTGCGGCGACTGCGACCGGGTCAGGCTGACCGCGGACGGTCAGGTCCGCAACTGCCTGTTCGCCCGCGAGGAGAGCGACCTGCGCACGGCGCTGCGCGGCGGGGCCGACGACGACGAGATCGCCGACCGCTGGCGGGTGGCGATGCTGGGCAAGCGCGCCGGCCACGGGATCGACGACACGTCGTTCCTGCAGCCGGTGCGGCCGATGTCGGCGATCGGCGGCTGAGGCGGCAAGATAGCCCCATGCGGTTGTTCGCGGCCTTCGTGCCGCCCCCGGAGGTGCTCGAGGAGCTGACGGAGGTGGTCGGCTCCGTCAGCGTCGCGGCGCCCGAGCCCGCCGCCGCGCGCGGTCTGTTCCGACGCCGGCCCCGCCGCGGGGACGGCGGCCCGGACGCGGCCCGTCCCGCGGGCCCCGAGCTGCACCGGCCGCCGATCGAGGAGCTGCACATCCCGATCACGAGCTTCGGCAACGTCACCCTGGGCGACTCGGTCAAGCTCGCCGGTGCCCTGAGGACCGCGGCGGCCTCCTGGCCCCGCCCGGAGGTCAGCTTCGCGGGCGCCGCGGCCCTGGAGTTCCCGGGCGACGAGTCGGTGTGGGCCAGGCTGTCCGGGGACCTCGACGGCGTCGCGCAGGTCGGCCGGGGCCTGCCGCAGGTGGTGCAGCGGCTCGGCTTCCTCGTCGACCGCCGGGTGTTCCGGCCCTGGCTCTCGGTCGGGACGATCACCGAGCAGACCACGGCGCCGTACCTGGAGAAGGTGGTCGAGGCCCTCGAGCAGTTCCGGGGCCGGCCCTGGACCGTCGAGCACGTGCACCTCCTGCGTCGCCCCGCAGACCTGAACGACACCCACAGCTTCGAGGTCCTCGAGGAGCTGCCGCTCGGGCAGGTCGAGGACCCGGCCTCGGCGGGAGGCTAGCTGCCGGTCGCGTCGAGCGTGCCGGTCGCCGCGTCGAGCTCCAGGTCGGTCCGCCGGTTGGCGGTGATGACCTGCAGCAGCTGCTCCAGAGGCATCGGGCGGTGCATCAGGTAGCCCTGTGCGTACGGCGCGTGCACATGGTCGCGCAGGTGCTCCAGCTGGCTGGTGCGCTCGATGCCCTCCACGACCACGTCGAGGCCGAGGGCCTGGCCCATCATCGTGATCGAGCAGAGCAGCGCGCACGAGCGCTCGTCGCGGTCGATGCCCTCGGAGAACGACAGGTCGGTCTTGATGATCTGCACCGGCATGTCCTGGAGGTAGCCGATGGTCGAGAACCCGATCCCGAAGTCGTCGATCGCGAACGGGACGCCCCGGCCGGCCAGGACCCGCATGGCCTCCAGCGACGCGGGGTCGTTGCCGACGCCGTCGCGCTCGGTGATCTCCAGCACCAGCGTCGCGTCGCCCATCGTGGCCAGGGCCCGGGTGACCTTGTCGACGAAGTCCGGCTCCCGCAGCTGCTTGGCGGAGATGTTGACGCTGACGTTCACGTCACCGCCCGC
>JAICLD010000106.1 GCA_025927595.1 Nocardioidaceae bacterium
CCTGACGTACCTGAAGTGCCCGCTCGTCGACGACGACGACGTCCCCGACCCCGGGGTCACGCTGCGGCTCGCGTCCCTGGTCGCCGGGCTGGTCCGGGACGGCCACCAGGCGCTCGTGCACTGCACGTTCGGTCGCAACCGCTCGGGGCTGGTCGCGACGCTGATCGTCCGGGACCTGCTCGGGCTGAGCGGCACGGACGCGCTGGCCTACATCCGCGAACGGCGCGACCGCGTCGCGAACAACGAGACGTTCGAGAGCTGGCTGGAGACGTTGCCGGCCCCGGCCGACGAGTAGGCGACCCTCAGAGCGGGGTCCGCCAGACCGCGAGCTCCCGGTCCAGCCAGTCGAGGTCCTGGCCGTGGTGCCGGCTGTCCCAGATCCGGAACGCCACCCCGCCCAGGTCCGCCACCCGGTCGAGCACCGTCAGGCCGGGCCAGGAGCAGACGTCGAAGCCGTAGGCGCGGCAGAAGGCCTGGTACGTCGATCGGCCGATCTCCCCGGCCCGGAACCGGCGCGACGCCGAGGACAGGTCGTACTCCCGCGGAGCCCAGGCCACCCAGTCCAGGTCGATGAGCCTCGGACCCCCGGGCACGCGCAGCACGTTGGACGGGGAGACGTCCCCGTGGATGACCCCCTCCCCGAGCTCGGAGCGGACCTCGTCCAGGGCGTCCAGCAGTGCGTCGCGGGCCCGGAGCAGGACGGCCGCGGCCTCCGGGGCCAGGCAGCCGACCTGCGAGGCCAGCCGCGACAGCGGCGTCCACGCCCGGACCCAGCCGGCGGCGTGCTGGTCGTGGAAGGACCGCAGCAGCGCTCCCAGCTCGGACCAGGTCACGGGGGCCGCCGCCGGCAGCCAGTCGGTCACCGTGACGACGCCGTGGGCGGTGACGACCGGGGGCAGGCACGGCAGGTGGGCCGCGGTCGAGCCGGCCAGCGCGACCGACACGTGCTCCAGGTGCCCCGGGTCGGTGCCGGGCGGGTACACCTTGACGGCGTAGTCGCCCGCACGGAGCACCACGGTGGTGAGGACGCTGACCAGCTCGACCCCGGTGAGCGCCACGGGAAGGAGAGGCGCCGCCTCGTCCACGGCCAGGAGCGCGTCGGCTGCTCCCCAGCCGGGACCGGGCAGCGGCATGGGGACGGGCTCCCCCACTGCGGGGGACGCCGTGGAGGACGGCCCGACGGGGGCGACGACGGCGGCAGGGGCCAGCGCGGTGAGGGACATCGGGGCTCCGGCGGGTGGGACCGCCACGGCGCGGGGGCGTCGCGACGGCGGATCTCGAGGAGCCACAGTGAACCACGGCTCGGGCCCGTGGTGAGGAGGAATCTCGAGCCGGTCCAAGCAGCCCGGTGCCGGTGCTCCGACCGGCGGGCGGAGGCCCGGTCGACGGGGTCAGGCGCGCCCGCCCGACCGCGCCAGCGCCAGCAGCTCGGCCCGCGACGACGCGTCCTCGCGGAGCGCTCCGAACATCGCCGAGGTCACCGTGGTGGCTCCCGACGCACGGATCCCGCGCAGGCTCATGCAGGTGTGCTCGGCCTCGACGACGACGCCGACCCCGCGCGGGGCCAGGTGCTGCTGGAGGTGCTCGGCGACCTGCTGGGTCAGCCGCTCCTGGGTCTGCGGTCGACGACCGTACAGCTCGACGACCCGCGCGACCTTGGACAGCCCCAGGATCCGCTCCCCGGGCAGGTAGCCGACGTGCGCGACCCCGACGAACGGCAGCATGTGGTGCTCGCAGATCGACCGGAGCGGGATGTCGCGGACGAGCACCAGCTCGTCGTACCCCTCGGTGTTGGGGAACGTCGTGAAGTCGAACGGCTCCGGGGAGAGGAGCTCGGCGAGCGCGTGCGCCATCCGGCGCGGGGTCTCGGCCATCCCGGGGCTGTCGACGGGCTGCCCGAGGGCCACGAGGAGCGCCGTCGCCGCCCGCTCCGCCGCGGCGAGGTCCACCGCGGGCTGGTCGTGCACGACCCGTGGCCGCCAGGAGGCGAGCGCGGCCTGGAAGCCGTCGGTGGTCGCGGCGTCGGTGCGTCGCTCGACCGGCCCGTGCAGAGCGCCTTCGGCAGGCAGGCTGCTCATCGCGTCCCTCCGACCGGCTCGCGGAGGTCCAGGGCTGCGGCGAGCCGGCCCAGCGCCAGCGCGGCGACGAGCAGGCCGGCGTCGCGCAGCGCGACGTCGAGGTAGTCGCCCATCGACACCAGGTTGATGACGATGCCGAGCAGCCAGGCGGCGACGACGTACGCGCCGATGGCGGGGCGGACCGCGACGAGGATCCCGGCCAGCACCTCGACGACGCCGACGGCGAGCATCGCCTGGTGCGCGGTGCCGGGGACGAGCGCGTTCACCCACGGCGCGAGGTACTGCTCCCAGTGGGTCAGCAGGTCCAGGAACTTGTCGAGACCGAAGACGATCGGTGCGCCGGTGAAGAGGGTGCGCAGCAGCCGGAACGCCTGCCGGGCGGCGACCTCGGTGTCCAGCGGCCCGGTCACGGAGGGCGGGAGCGAGCGGAGATGGGTCATGGCGGCCTCCTGAGGCTCTAACGATGCTTGCCCTGGACTTTAGAACGCCCGGAGTCTTACGTCAATAGATTTGTCCCTTAGACCTCAGCTGACGCCTCGACGGTGGGTAGAAGCAGGAGAAGTGGGTACGTCGCTCGCGCCGATCCAATCGGGCACTGGACCGAGCCAGCGCCCCGGTGCGAAGGAGCAAGTCATGCAACGACGCGCGCGCGCGTACCTCTCGATGGCCGCCGTCGGCACCGTGCTGCTGACGGGCTGCGCCCAGGGCACCGGCGGCGGCGAGACGAGCAACGCGACCTACGACCGGGGCACGAAGCTGTCGGGCAAGGTCAGCGTGATGGGCTTCGGGGCCACCGACGAGATCGGAAAGGTCCGCCTGGACGAGGCCAAGAAGGCGCTCGGCTCCAAGGTCAAGGTCAAGCTCATCCCCGGCGACCTCGACATCCAGCAGTTCCTGTCCTCCGTCGCCTCCGGGGACGCGCCGGAGGTCGTCTACGCCGACCGCGGCCAGATCGGCAGCTTCGCCTCGCGCGGCGCGGTGATCCCCCTCGACGACTGCATCAAGGGCGAGAAGATCGACACCTCCGCCTTCCGGTCCTCGGCACTGGACGCCGTGACGTTCCGCGGGCACGTCTACGGCATCCCCGAGTTCAACGTCGTCCAGATCATCCAGGCGAACGCCGACCTGCTCCGCAGGGCGGGCCTGACCCTCGACGACGTCAACGGCAGCAGCTGGAGCAAGGTCAGCGCCGCCAACAAGAGGCTGACCCGCACCGTCGGCGGCAAGCTGAAGGTGATCGGCTTCGACAGCAAGCTTCCCGAGTTCCTCCCGCTCTGGGCCAAGGCCAACGGCGCCGACCTGATCTCCGCCGACGGCAAGACCGCGCAGATCGACGACCCCAAGGTGGTGCAGGCGCTGACCTGGGCGGTCGGCATCTACAACGCACAGGGCGGCTTCGGCAAGGTCAAGGCCTACCGCGACTCCGCGGACTTCTTCGGCAGCGGGAACCAGTACGCCACCGGCACGCTCGGGGCGATGCCCATGGAGCAGTGGTACGTCAACGTCCTCAACGACGTCTCCCCGAAGGCGCCGATGGCCTTCGACACGGTCCGTGACCGTCAGGGGCAGCCGATCGCCTTCGCCAGCGGGTCGGCGTGGGCGATCCCGAAGGGCAGCAAGAACCCTGGTGCGGCGTGCCGGTTCGCCCGGGTGATGACGCAGACGTCGAGCTGGGTGAAGGCGGCGCAGGAGCGGGTCCGGCTGCGCCAGAAGGACGGCGGCCTGTTCACCGGCGTGCTGACCGGCAACGTCGAGGCGGACAAGAAGATCCAGGCGATGATCAAGCCGTCCGGTGACCAGAAGTGGGACAAGGCGATCCAGGCCGAGTACACCGCCAACGACCACACGTTCAGCATGCCGGCCAACCCGGCCGGTCAGGAGTTCGAGACCGCCTGGCAGGACGGTGTGAACCGGGTGCTCAACGGCCAGCAGAGCCCGAAGGCGGCCATGGCCCAGGCGCAGAAGGAGGCGCAGAAGGCGCTCGACGACGCGTGGGCGGAGATCGGGAAGTGAGCCGTCGCCGGTCCGCCGTGCGCGCGGGTGACACCCGCGCGGCCTGGCTGTTCATCAGCCCATGGGTGGTCGGCTTCCTGATCTTCACGCTCTACCCGCTGATCTACACCGGCTACCTGTCGCTGACCGACTACGACGTCATCAACGACCCGTCGTTCGTGGGCCTGGACAACTTCCGTGCGCTCGTCTCCGACGACAAGGTGATGCTGGCCCTGCGCAACACCGCCGTCTTCGCGCTGATGTCGGTGCCGGTGAAGATCGTGCTGTCGTTCTTCCTCGCGCTGCTCCTGAACAAGGCGGGACGGGCCACCGGGTTCTTCCGCACGGCGTTCTTCCTGCCGAAGATGACCCCGCCCGTGGCGATCGGGATCCTGCTGCTGCTGATGTTCAACGGCCAGAGCGGGCTCGTCAACGAGGTGCTCGGCTGGTTCGGCATCAACGGCCCGGCCTGGACGACCGACCCGACCTGGGTGAAGCCGGGACTGGTCCTGATGAGCCTGTGGACAGTAGGCGCCTCCGTGATCATCCTGCTGGCGGCGCTGCGCAACGTCCCGCAGGAGCTGTACGACGCCGCGCGCGTCGACGGCGCCGGCTGGTGGGCACAGACCCGGCACATCACGGTCCCGATGACCAGCGGCGCGATCTTCTTCCTCGTGATCGTCGACACGATCGCCGCGCTGCAGTCCTTCACCGAGGCCTACACGGCGTACTTCGGTGCCGGCAACAGCACCTACGGCAACGACGCGGCGCTGTTCTACGCGATCTACCTCTTCCAGCAGGCGTTCCAGTTCCTGCACATGGGCTACGCCTCCGCGATGGCGCTGCTGCTGTTCGTCATCATCATGGCGATCACGGCGGTGCAGGTCCGGCTCAGCAAGCGGTTCGTCTTCTACGCCGGAGAGCAGTCATGACCGCCACCGACACCCCCGCCCCCCGGATCGCCGAGAGCGCCCCGCTGGTCGCGGGCGCCGGCCGCACCGGGGACGGCCGACCCCTCCGCGGCCCGATCGGCAAGGTGGCGCTGGTCGTCGTGATGTCGGTGCTGACGCTGGCGTTCATCTACCCGTTCGTGTGGCTGGTCAGCGCCTCGTTCAAGCCGCGCGGCGAGGTCTTCGACAACCGGCTGATCCCCAAGACGTTCACGCTGCACAACTACGTCGCGGTCTGGCACGACGCTCCGATGGCGCTGTGGCTGACCAACACCGTCTACGTCACCGTGCTCGCCACGATCACCGTGACGATCTCCAGCGCGCTGGTGGCGTGGGGCTTCGCCTACTTCCGGTTCCGCGGCCGCGACCTGCTGTTCGGGCTCGTGCTCGCGTCGATGATGATCCCCGGCGCGGTCACGATGATCCCGACGTACCTCATCTGGCACGCGGTCGGGTTCACCGGCACGCTGGTGCCGTTGTGGGCGCAGAACCTGTTCGGCAGCGCGTTCTACATCTTCCTGCTGCGGCAGTTCTTCCTCGGGCTGCCGCGGGACCTGTTCGAGGCGGCCAAGCTGGACGGCGCCAACAACTGGCAGATGTTCCGGCTGATCGCCCTGCCGCTGACCCGTCCCGCGCTGGTCGTCGTGGGGCTGTTCGAGTTCCAGGCGGCCTGGACCGACCTGATGCGCCCCCTGATCTACCTGCGCGACAGCGACACGTTCACGGTGCCGCGCGGCCTGAAGTCGATGCTCGACCAGTTCGGCTTCGGCGGCGAGTGGCACTGGGAGCTGGTGGTGACCGCCAGCGTCATCACGACCCTGCCGATGATCGTGGTGTTCTTCCTCGGGCAGCGGCACTTCATGCAGGGGATCGCCACCACCGGCACCCGCGGCTGAGGGAACCGCGGCTGTTGCGCCAGGCCCTCCTTGCAGGGAGGCTGGGCCGCATGGAGCAGCCCTCTCGACAGGCCGTGTCCGGCATCTTCCGCCGCAAGCCCATCACCGCGGAGGTGGACACAGCGCTGGAGCGCAGCATCGGCCTGTGGCAGCTGACCGCCATCGGGCTCGGCGCGATCATCGGTGCCGGCATCTTCGCGCTGGCCGGGCCGGTCGCGAAGGCCGACGCCGGACCCGCGGTGTCGCTGTCGTTCGTGCTGGCCGGCTTCGCGAGCGCCTGCGCCGCGCTGTCCTACGCCGAGTTCGGCGGGCTGATCCCGCAGGCCGGCTCCGCCTACACCTACGGCTACGCGGTCCTGGGCGAGGTCGTGGGCTGGTTCATCGGCTGGGACCTCCTGCTGGAGTACACCGCGATCGTCGCGGTCGTGGCGATCGGGGTGTCCCAGTACATCTCGTTCCTGCTCACCGCGTTCGGGGTGGACCTGCCGGCCTGGATGCTGGGCGCGCCCGGCACCGGCGACGGGCACCGCGTCGACCTGTTCGCGATCCTGCTGTGCCTCGGCGTCGCGTGGCTGCTCAACCGGGGCATCAAGACCAGCGCCCGCATCGAGACCTACCTGGTCTTCATCAAGATCGCGATCGTCCTCGCCGTCATCGTCGTCGGCGTCTTTTACGTCCGGTCGGACAACCTCACGCCGTACGTGCCGTTCGGCTTCAGCGGGGTCGCCACCGGAGCGGCGACCGTCTTCTTCGCGGTCTTCGGGTACGACGCGATGAGCACCGCCGCGGAGGAGTCCAAGGACGCCGAGCGCAACCTGCCGAAGGCGATCGTGCTGTCACTGGCGATCGCCATGGTGCTCTACCTGCTCGCGGCCACGGTGCTGACCGGGATGGTGAAGTACACCCACCTCTCGGACACCGCCGCGTTCAGCGAGGCGTTCAGCGCGGTGGGACGCCCCGAGTTCGCCAAGGTGGTCGCCGTCGGCGCCATCGTCGGCATCATCACGGTGCTGTTCTCGTTCACCCTCGGCGCCTCCCGGATCTGGTACTCGATCAGCCGAGACGGGCTGCTGCCCGGCTGGTTCGCCACCACGAACCGGCACCACTCGCCGAGCCGGCCGGTGTGGATCGTCGGGATCGTCTCCGCGGCGATCGCGGGCCTGGTGTCGATCGGCACGGCCGCCGAGCTGACCAACATCGGCATCCTGCTGGCCTTCGTCGTGGTGTGCGCGGCGGTCATCGTGCTGCGCTACCGCTCCCCCGACCTGCCGCGGACGTTCCGCGTGCCGCTGATGCCGGTCGTCCCGCTGCTGGGCATCGGCTTCTCGCTGTGGCTGACCAGCCAGCTGATGTGGGAGACCTGGGTCAGGTTCGCGGTCTGGTTCCTGATCGGGGTCGTCGTGTACGCGCTCTACGGCTACCGCCACAGCCGCGTCGGGCGTGGCGAGGCGATCACCGGGGATCCTGGCCGGGAGCTGCGCGGGTAGCCCCTTCCCGGCCGCACGCTCGCGGTCAGCTATGGGCCATGTCCACGAACCGGGAGTAGTGGCCCTGGAACGCCACCGTGATGTCCCGGGTCGGTCCGTTGCGGTGCTTGGCGACGATCAGGTCGGCCTCGCCCGGCCGGGTCGACTCGCGCTCGTAGGCGTCCTCGCGGTGCAGGAGGACGACCATGTCGGCATCCTGCTCGATGCTGTTGTGGGCGGCGACACCGTCGGCCACGAAGTTGTGGTGCCCGAGCACCGTCGCGTCGTACACCGGCTCCTCCCCGAGCGGCTCGATGGAGGCCACCGAGTCCCAGAAGACGTCGTTGGTCGCCACCACCTCGAGGTCCGCGTCACCGAGCACCGCCGCGACACGACTCATCCGCTGCCGGCTGGGCGCGCACCTCCAGGTCGCGGATCCGACTGACGTCGTGCCCATCGCCGTGGCGAACTCGCGGCTGCTGATCTCGCGCTCACGCAGCACGGAGCGGACACGGTCCCACACCTGCACCGGGACGGTGTCGAGGTTCGTGTTGGGCCGAACGGTGCGGAGGTGGTCCGCGAGCCGGTCTGCGATCCTCCCTCGGGACCCGTGGACACCGATCTCGTCGAGGAACCGGAGCTGGTTCTCGGACCCGTACACGTGGACCTGGTAGCAGTCCCGGTAACCCGCCTTCGCCGTGGTCTTGATCCGTGCGAACACGTTGAAGCGCAGCAGGAGACGGGCCACGTCGTCGGCCAGCCGGCGGCTCGTCGACGCATAGTAGACGCGTCCCTGCCCCGTCCTCTGGAGGTGGACGCATCCGTCCGTCGCCCACAGGTTGCGGAGGAACAGCCCGACCTGCTCCTTCGGCAGCGCGAACACTCCGTCCGGGACGAACTTCTCGTGGCTGCGGAGCCCGAACAGGCCAAGGCCGTCCAGCCACTCTGCGATCGGGTTCCGGCGGCCGCGCGCGAGTCGGTACGGCGCCGGCAGCCGCAGCGACGTCACCCGGGTGGCGGGATACTCGTCGAGGACGCCTCGGACACCGAAGCGGCGCCGTGCGCACGCTTGGACGGTGGCGAGGTTCGCCTCGTCGACCGAGGCGTACCGGATCGGCTGACGGCGGACGAACGAGCCGTCCCCCAGCAGGTGCGCGAGCAGCACGACCTCGTCCTCGTCCCAGGGGGTCACCTCCAGGGGCGGCGGCACGTGCCTCGGAACGGCGAGGCGGCTCCCCGGCGTCAGCGCACCGAGCGGCTGCCACCCGTCGTAGGTCAGGAACTTGTGGTTCGCGGTGGCCCGCACCACACGACCGGACGCCAGGCGCAGCTGGTAGACCTGCCGCACGCCCGACGGGAAGGCATGGGTCAGCGTGCGCGGCACCAGCTTGAGCCGGTCGTCGAGCGCCCAGACCGGGACGTCCCTCGCACCCGACGTCATCAGCTCACCGAGCGTGATCTCGGCGTTCGTGTCGGCGCGCATGAGCCGGGTCGCGGCGGTCAGGCAGCCCGACTCGCGCAGGTCCGACATCATCGGTCGCTTGTCGGCCCGCTGCTCCGGTCCACGGTTGAGCTGGGAAAGGGCGACGATCGGGATCTCGAGCTCCTTGGCGAGCAGCTTGATCTGCCGCGAGAACTCCGAGACCTCGAGCTGGCGGGACTCGACCTTCTTCCCCGAGCTCATCAGCTGCAGGTAGTCGATGACGATCAGCCGCAGGTCGTGGCGCTGCTTGAGACGCCGGGCCTTGGCCCGGATCTCCATCATCGTCATGTTCGGTGAGTCGTCGATGAAGAGCGGCGAGGACGAGACCTCGCCCATCTTGCGGGCCAGCCGGGTCCAGTCGTCGTCGTTCATGTTGCCGTTGCGCATGTGGTTCAGGGGGATCTTCGCCTCGGCCGAGAGCAGCCGCATCGTGATCTCGTTGCGGGTCATCTCGAGGCTGAAGATGACGCTGGTCATGTTGTGCTGGATCGATGCCGAACGGCACAGGTCCAGACCCAGCGTCGAGTTGTGGGTGGGGACCATCGACCGACCGGCGAGGTAGAGATGCGCCGGGTTGTCCACCTCGACGCAGCGCACCGGGACGCTGGCGACGGGGAGCACCTCGACGACGTAGCGACGCCCGATCCGGGACGTACCGGTCGGGCGCAACCGCCGGTGGAGGTCTGCCTTCGATGACAGCCGGAAGACCTCCTCGACACTCGAGAAGGTGAGGACGTGCGCCGTGGAGGACTCCTCGGTGCGGCCCTTGACCAGCTTGGTGCGGTGCCCGCACTTGTAGCCGAGGCTCACGATGAGCTCATAGGTGTCGGCCGCGAGGCGACCGTTGGTCAAGGTGATCTGCACCGAGCCGCCCTGACGCACGATCGTGCCGTCGGTGTCCAGGAGCCCGGCCAGAAGGGCCCGACGAGCAGGCTCCGAGGCCCGCAGGTAGCGGGGAGGGATGTGCTTGTCGCCGAGCACGTGGATGTGGCGGAGCAGCGCCTGGAACGAGACGCCGCGGACATCGCAGGGTCGCTGCTGGGCCGGCGACTCCTGGGGCAGCTGGATGCTGTACAGCATCCCCCCGTGCGGCTTGCAGACCAGGCCGGTCTCCTCGATCATCATCGGGATCTCGGAGGTCTCGGAGGTGATCCGAGCCGA
>JAICLD010000029.1 GCA_025927595.1 Nocardioidaceae bacterium
TCCCGCGCGGCCTGGGCCAGGAACGCGGCGCCGTGCGAGCGGGCGCCGGCGGGAGCGACGTACAGGTCGCCGGGACGGACCCGCAGCGAGCTCATCGTGACGCCGCTGACCGCCACGTCCCCCACATCCCGGGCGTCCCCGTCGCTCCCGACGCCGCCGTGCAGCGCGACCAGCCGGTCCCCGAGCCGCTCCACGAGGTCGCGCACCGGAGTGCGCCCCGGGTGGGCGGGACGCAGCGGGACCTGGTCGGACACGCCGGGAAGGCTACCGGTCGGGGTCACCACTCGATCGTGGGCGTCGGCGCCTTGGTGCCCGTCGGGGGCACGGCGTACTTCTCCAGCAGGTAGCTCATGATCTTGTGGAACGCCGGCCCGCCGATCGAGCCGCCACCGCCGCCGTTCTTCGGGTCCTGCACGACGACGTACACGAGGAACCGGGGCTTGTCGGCCGGGGCGAAGCCGGCGAAGGAGACCGTGAAGGTGCCGTTGTAGCAGTGGCACTTCGACCCGACCCGCTGCGCCGTGCCGGTCTTGCCGGCCACCCGGTAGCCGGCCACGCCGGCGACGCCTGCGGTGCCGGTCTCGGGGTTCGTGACCGCCTCCATCATGCGCGCGGTGAGCCGGGCCGCGCGGCGGCTGACGACCCGGTGCTCGGTCGAGGTGGCCGACCCGACGACCTCGCCGCCGGAGGTGGTCGCCCGGCCCTTGACCAGGCTCGGGGACACGTAGACGCCGCCGTTGGCGATGGCGTTGACGGCCGCCGCCATCTGCACGGCGTTGACCGCGACGCCCTGACCGAAGGCGATGGTGTCCTGGTTGATCTGGGACCAGTCGCGCCAGTCGTGGAGCACCCCGGCGGTCTCGCCGTGCACGCCGATCCCGGTGCGCCGGCCCAGCCCGAACGCGCGCAGGTAGTCGTAGAGCCGGCGGTGCGAGAACTGGCTCGCGGCCAGGACCGTGCCGATGTTGGACGACTTCGCGATCACGCCGGTCAGCGTCAGGTGGAGCTTGCCGTGGACGAAGTAGTCGTGGATCACGCGGTCCCCGCGCGGCAGCTCCGACGGCACGGTGATCTTCGTGTTCGGGGTGACCTTGCCGGCGTCGATCAGGGCCGACGCGGTGAGCACCTTCTCCACCGAGCCCGGCTCGTAGACGTCGCGCAGCGCGCGGGAGCCGAGGTCCCGCTTCGGTGAGAGCGCCGGCTGGTTGGCGTCGAAGGTGGGGTAGTCCGCGAGCGCGAGCAGCTCTCCGGTGTGGGTGTCCATCACGACGGCGGACCCGGAGAGGCCGCGTGAGCCCTGCACCGCCTGGCGCAGCACCCGCTGGGTGTACCACTGGACGTCGCGGTCGATCGTGAGCTCGAGGTTCCTGCCGCTGTGCGGCTGCACGGTGCTGGTGTCGCCGAGCGGGATGCGGTTGCCGCCGCCGACCTCGTACGTCGCCCGGCCGTCGCGTCCCGCCAGGCGGCGGTCGAACATCAGCTCGGCGCCCTCCCCGGCCTGGTTCTCGGCGTTCATGAAGCCGAGGATGTTCGCGGCCACGTCCTTGGCCGGGTAGGAGCGCACCGGGTCGCGCCGGGTGTCGATGCCCTTGAAGCCGTGCCGCTCGATCGCCGCGACGACGGCGCGGGCCCGGGTGGCCGGGACCCGGCGGGCGAGGTACTGGAAGTGCGTGCCGGGCTTGCTCAGCCGGCTGAGCAGGTCGAAGTAGTCCAGGTGCAGCCGACGGGCGATGATCGTCGCGATCCGGCTGGCGTGCTCGGCCGTGACGGTCGGGTCCGCCACGAGCATCAGCCCGTCCACGGAGTCGGCGAGCGCCACGCCGTTGCGGTCCGTGATCGAGCCGCGGGTCGCGGGCAGGGTCACCGTCACGACCCCCTCGGCGCGGGCCTTGGCGACGTACGCCTGGGCGTCGATGCCCTGGAGCTGGAAGAGCCGGGCGGCGAAGACCGAGACCACCATGGCGATCAGCACGAACCCCACCCGGAGCCGGAGCAGCGAGGTGCCGCGTCGGGCACGGACCCGGCGCCGGGACGAGCCCGCCCGCTGGGCCGGGCGCCGCTGCGGTCGTGGCGTCCCCGGACGGGGCCGGCTGCCCTGGCTCACGCGTGACCCCCTGCTAGCGGTTCTGGCTGTTCTTTGTACCTGTCGCGGTGAGCGCGTCCGGCGACGCCGCGCCGCGGACGTCCGGGTTCTTCTCGATCACCCGGATCGTCCGTGAGCGCAGGTTCTTCGGCTTGACGGTGGGCAGCGGGTTGAGCCGGATCGCGTCCGCGCCGGTCGCGGGCAGCGCCTTGCCCAGCACGGCGCCGTCGCCGAGCCGGATGAAGGCAGGGGTGGTCTCCGGCACCATCCCCATGCGTCGTGCCTGGAGGGCGACCCGCTGCGGGTCCCGCAGGCTGTCGACGTCCATCTGCAGGCCCTGCTGCTGCGCCTCCAGCGAGGTCGCCCGCGCCTCCAGGGACGTGGCGGTGAAGGAGGTCTGCTGCATCGTGGTGTTGAGCAGCAGCAGCCCGGCGACCCCGCCGACGAGCAGCAGCGACAGCAGCGCCACGAACGGCACCCGTGGGGTCCGCCGCCGAGCCCGGGGCACGACGGTCAGCCGGGCCCGCTCGACCGCCGCCTCGGCGATCCTCGGCATCCGGCTCCCGGCTCCGAACAGCTGTGTGCTCATCTGGCTTCCCTTCGGCGTGGGGACGGCGTGGGCGTGCTCATGCGACGGCTCCGCTGCGCACGCGCTCCACCGCGCGCAGCCGGACCGAGGCGGCTCGGGGGTTCTGCTCGACCTCCTCGGGGCCCGCCTTCTCGGCGCCGCGGGTGACCAGCCGCAGCGCCGGCTCGTGGCCCTCCGGGACGAAGGGCAGGTCCGGCGGCAGGTCGCTGCGGGTCGCCGCGACGAAGACCTGCTTGGTGATCCGGTCCTCCAGGGAGTGGTAGGACATCACCACGACGCGGCCGCCGACGCCGATCGCGTCCAGGGCCGCCGCCAGCGCCCGGCGCAGCACCGCGAGCTCGTCGTTGACCTCGATCCTCAGGGCCTGGAAGGTCCGCTTCGCCGGGTGTCCGCCGGTGCGCCGCGCCGGAGCGGGGATCGACCTGTAGAGCAGCTCCACGAGCCGGCCCGACCGGTCGAACGGCTCGCGCTCGCGCTCGCGCACGACGGCCGCCGCGATCCGGCGGGCGAAGCGCTCCTCGCCGTAGTCGCGCAGCACCCGGGTGAGCTCCTCTACCGGGTACTCGTTGAGGACGTCGGCGGCGGTGCGGCCGGTGGTGTCGTCCATCCGCATGTCGAGGGGGGCGTCCTCGGCGTAGGCGAAGCCGCGCTCGCGCAGGTCCAGCTGCATCGAGGAGACGCCCAGGTCGAACAGCACCGCCTCGACGTGGTGCAGCCCCTGCCCGGCGAGGACGTCCGCGATCTCGTCGTACACCGCGTGCACGAGGTCGACCCGGCCGGCGTACGGCGCGAGGCGGTCGCGGGACCGGTCGAGCGCGCGCCCGTCGCGGTCGATGCCGACCACGTGAGCGGCCGGACACCGGTCCAGCACCGCCTGCGCGTGGCCGCCGAGCCCCAGCGTCGCGTCCACGAGGACCGGGTGCGCCCGGCCCGAGTCCGGGCGTGGCTCGAGGGCCGGCGCGAGGAGCGCGACGACCCGGTCCAGCAGCACCGGCTCGTGCCGCGCGTCCGGTCGGTCGGGAGTCATCGGCGAGGACCTACGCGTCGCCGAGCGGGCGGGTCGCGACGACGGGGCCGGGTGGTACCTGCGTGTCAGTCATGGGAGGTCGACCCCTTGCCGGGTGGGTGCTGCGGGGGGATGGGCGGGGCTGCGGCTGGGCGGGCTTCGTCGGGCCAGGTCCCCGTCCGCTCCGGCGGGGAAGTCCGTTCTGGCACCGGGGAAGGTGTGCCAGAGCGGCGCTGGAGCGGACGCGAGACCTCGTCCGACGACGCGTGCTCTTCAGGTGTGGTGCTGCTGTGCTGGTGGCTCACACGCCGGGGAAGACCTCGTCCGACAGGTCCGCGAAGGCCTGCTCCTGCTCGTCGGAGTAGGCCTGCCACGAGCCGGCGTCCCAGATCTCGATCCGGTTCATCGCGCCGATGACGATGCAGTCCCGCGCCAGCGACGCGTACTCGCGCAGCATCGGCGGCACGGTGATCCGGCCCTGCTTGTCCGGCGTCTCGTTCGAGGCGCCCGCGAAGAACATCCGCACGTAGTCCCGGGTGGCCTTGTTGGTCACCGGCGCCTCGCGCAGCCGCTCGGTGAGCTTGCCGAACTCCTCCATGGACCACACGTAGAGGCAGCGCTCCTGCCCTCGGGTGACCACGAGTCCCTCGGCGAGCTCCTCGCGGAACTTCGCGGGGAGGAAGAGCCGTCCCTTCTCGTCGAGCCGAGGGGTGTAGGTGCCGAAGAACACCGTCCGCCTCCCCTGCTCGCCGCGAAGAAGCTTCCCTCTCCTCCACTGCGCTCCACTCTACTCCACCATGCACCACCGTCAACCATCCGACGCGTCGTCCTCGCCGTGTCGCGACGGTCCTGACCCTCCGGGCGGCGGGGTCCGATCCCGGCTGAACGCGCAGGTGGGACGCCGGATCGACGCCGGCCGGGGGCCGGGTGGAGCGATGTGGGGCACGTGGTGGAGCGAAGTGGACGGAGTCGGTGGCAGGGGCTTGGGCGATGGGGTTGACTGGCTCACGTGACCTCGACGCGAGACCGCGACGCCGCGCCGCCCGCGGCGGTCGCCGACCTGGACACCCTCGACCGGGTGGCGGGCCGGATCCGCGCGAGCATCGAGAAGGTCATCGAGGGCAAGCCCGAGGTGGCGCGGCTGGCGCTGGTCGTGCTGCTGTCGGAGGGGCATCTCCTGATCGAGGACGTCCCCGGCGTCGGCAAGACGATGCTGAGCAAGGCGCTCGCGCGGAGCATCGACTGCACGGTCCGGCGGATCCAGTTCACGCCGGACCTGCTGCCCTCCGACGTCACGGGGGTGTCGGTGTTCAACCAGGACACCCGGCAGTTCGAGTTCCGTCCCGGCGGCATCTTCGCCAACATCGTCGTGGGGGACGAGATCAACCGCGCCTCCCCCAAGACCCAGTCCGCCCTGCTGGAGTGCATGGAGGAGCGGCAGGTCACGGTCGACGGGACGACGTACGCCCTGGACACGCCGTTCATGGTGATCGCCACCCAGAACCCGATCGAGATGGAGGGCACCTACGCGCTCCCCGAGGCCCAGCGCGACCGGTTCATGGCCCGGGTGTCGATGGGTTACCCGGTCGAGTCCGCCGAGATCGCGATGCTCGACACGCACACGTTCGCCAACCCGCTCGACGACCTCGAGCCGGTCGCCGACGCCGCGGAGATCCGCAAGCTGATCGACATCGTGGGCCAGGTCCACGTGTCCGTGGTCGTGCAGCGGTACGCCGTCGCGATCGCCACCGCGACGCGCCGTTCCCCGGAGCTGATGCTCGGCGCCTCCCCCCGCGCCACGCTGCACCTGGTGCGGGCGGCGAAGGCGTCGGCGGCGCTCTCGGGACGCGACTACGTCCTGCCCGACGACGTGCAGGGCCTGACCGAGCAGGTGCTGGCCCATCGGCTGCTCACGACGGTCGAGGCGTCCATGAGCGGCCGGACCCCGGAGGCGGCGGTGCGGCAGATCGTCGCCGACGTGCCGATGCCCGAGAACCGGCCCCGGACCAGCTAGCCGGGACGGAGCGGACATGCGCGAGGCCCTGTCAGCCCTGACCATCCGGGGGCGGGCGTTCCTGGCAGCGGGGGTCAGCGCGCTGGTCTGCGCGCTGTTCCTCGGGTACGACGAGCTGGTCCGCGTCGGCGCGCTGCTGGCCCTCGTCCCGCTGGCCACCGCGTTCTTCCTCGGCCGCAGCCGGCACTCGCTCGGGCTGGTCCGGTCGCTGTCGCCGAGCCAGGTCGCCTCCGGCCAGACGGCGCAGGTGCAGCTGGACCTCACCAACGACGGTCGGGTGCCGACCGGGGTGGTGCTGCTGGAGGACGAGATCCCCTACGTCCTGGGCGCACGACCTCGGTTCGTGGTGGACCGGATGGGACCGAGGTGGTCGCGACGGGTCGGCTACGCGGTGTGCTCGGACGTCCGGGGCCGGTTCGAGGTCGGGCCGATGCGGGTCCGGCTCACCGATCCCTTCGGGCTCGTCGAGCTGGAGCGGGCCTTCGAGACCCGGTCCACGCTCGTGGTGACCCCGCCGGTCGTCCCGCTCCCCCCCGTGCCGCTCTCCGGCGCCTGGACCGGGTCGGGCGACAACCGGCCCCGGGCGTTCGCCAGCGGCAGCGCGGAGGACGTCACGGTCCGCGAGTACCGACGCGGCGACGACCTGCGCCGGGTGCACTGGCGCAGCAGTGCCCACGCGGGCGGCCTCATGGTCCGCCGCGAGGAGCAGCCTTGGCAGTCCCGGGCCACCGTCTTCGTCGACAACCGGCAGCAGGTGCACCGCGGCATCGGCACGTCGTCCTCCTTCGAGCACGCCGTCTCGGTCGCCGCGTCGGTCGCGGTCCACCTGGTGCAGCGAGGGTTCGCGGTCCGGCTCGTGAGCGCCCACGACCCGGGTCGGCACGGCAGCTGGCACGACCACGGAGAGCCGAGCGCCGAGACGGGACCGCTGCTGGAGTCGCTGGCGGTGCTGGAGTCGACGCGGGCGGCGCACGTCGACACCCGCTGGCTCGCCGAGTCCGCCCACTCCGGCCTGCTCGTCGCGGTGCTCGGCGACCTCGACGAGCGGGACGCACCGGCGCTGAGCCGGATGCGGCACTCCGCCTCCGGCGCGTTGGCCGTCGTCCTCGACGTGGACGCCTGGTCGCGGGGCGCCGGCGCCGCGCCGGCAGGAACCCGGAACGCCGCGTGGCTCGCCGGCCACGGCTGGCGGGCGACCTGTGCGGGCCCGCACGACCCGCTGCAGGCGGTGTGGCAGGAGCTGGGCGCGGCGCGGCGCAGCGTGTCCGCCGCGGCCGCTGCGGCGACCGCGGGCGGCCGGGCCGGACGCGCGGCACCGGCGACGGCGACGGGCTGGGCACCGGAGGCCGGGGCGTGAGACCGGCCCAGGACCTGCTCCCGGCGACCCTGGGCCGGTCGCTGCTCGCCGCCCTCACCACGTTCGTGACGCTGCTGTCCTGGTCGGGGTTCGCCGAGCAGCCGAGCGGGTTCCTGGTCCCCCTGTTCCTGGCCTGCCTGCTGGTGGCCCTGGTCGGCGCGGTGCTGCGGGCGGCCCGGCTGCCCGTCGTCGTGGTAGCCGCCGGACAGCTCGTGGTCCTGGCCCTGTGGCTCCAGCACCGACTGGGCGGGCACGAGGCCCTGCTGGGGTGGCTGCCGACCACCGACTCGGTCCGCGCGGTGGGGTCCGCCCTGCACGCCTCCGGCGTGGCCGCCCAGTCCTACCCCTCGCCGGTCCCGGCCACCGCCCCGGAGTTCTACCCGCTGCTGGTCGTGACCGGGGCGGCCACCGCCGTGCTCGTCGACCTGCTGGCGCTCGGCCTGCGCCGGGCGCCGCTGTCCGGACTGCCGCTCCTCGCGGCGTACACCGCCCCGGTCAGCATCCTCGACGGCGGTGTCTCGTGGGTGACCTTCGCGGCCGCCGCGCTGTGCTTCCTGTTCCTGCTCGCGGCTGACCACGGCCACCGGCTCGAGCACTGGGGGCACCGGCTGTCCCCGGCCCGCGGACCCTTCGACGTCAGCCGCGACGGGGTCAGCACCGGCGGGGTGTGGAGCTCGGCGCGCAAGATCGGCTTCACCGCGACCGGGCTCGCCGTCGTCGCGCCGCTGCTGCTGCCGACCTTCCACGCGCACCTGTTCGACGGACCGGGCACCGGCACCGGGGCCGGCGACGGCGGGGTGTCGCTGTCGAACCCGATCGTGGACCTGAAGCGGGACCTCGTCCGCGGTGCCGACGTCCCGCTGGTCACGGTCAGCACCGACGACCCGGACCCGTCCTACCTGCGGCTGACGGTGCTGAACAGCTTCGACGGCGCGGCGTGGCGGCCCGCGACGCGAGAGATCCCCCGCAGCCAGCGCGCCGACGGAGAGACGGTCACCCCGCCCGGGCTGCTGCGTGGGGTGGCCCGTACGGCCCACACCGCGACCGTGCACGTGGACCGGTCGTTCGCGTCCCGGTGGCTGCCGACGCCGTACCCGGTGACCTCGGTCGACGCCCCGGGCGACTGGCGCTACGACAGCACGACGCTGGACTTCCTCAGCGCCACGGACGGCCAGACCGCCGCCGGGCTCTCCTACCGGCTCCGGTCCCTGGAGCTGCGGCCCACGGCAACCCAGCTGGACGAGGCGCCGGCCGCCCCGGCCTCGGTCTTCAGCTCCGACACCGCCCTGCCCCGCAGCTTCCCCGCGAGCATCCGCCGGCTCGCCGACCGGGTCACCGCCGGGAGGACCAGCACGTTCGAGCGGGCCGTCGCCCTCCAGGACTGGTTCCGGGTGTCGGGGGGCTTCCGCTACTCCCTGGCCCGCCCCTCGGGCACCGGCACCGACGACCTGGTCGGCTTCCTCGGCCGCGGCAAGGACGGACGGGTCGGCTACTGCGAGCAGTTCGCGGCCGCGATGGCCGCGATGGGCCGCTCGCTGGGGATCCCGTCCCGGGTCGCGGTCGGCTTCCTGTCCCCGCAGCGTGACGCGCGGCCGCACACCTGGACCTACAGCAGCCACGACCTGCACGCCTGGCCGGAGATGTACTTCGACGGCGTCGGCTGGGTCCGCTTCGAGCCGACGCCACAGACCCGGACCGGCGCGGTCCCCGCCTACACCCGCACCGAGCTCCCCCAGGCCACCCGGTCGAGCAGCGCCGGAGCCCCGGCCGCGGTCCCCTCGGCGACCGCACCGACCCGGCGCCCGGACCTGCAACGCACGGTCGGCGCGGCGACGAGCTCCCCGACCGACCGCAGCCGCGTCGGGCAGCTGGTCCTCCTCGCCGCCCTGCTCGTGCTGGCGGGGTCGCTGGTGCCGCGCGTGCTGCGGGTCCGTCGCTCGCACCGGCGCTGGGCCGCGGCGGGCGACCCCCGCGACTGGGCGGAGGCCGGCTGGCAGGAGCTGCGCGACACCTACGTCGACCTCGGTCGTGCCTGGGACCGGCGGTGGACGGTCCGCGGCGCGGCCCGGCGGGTCGCCGCGTCCTTCGGTGACCCCGGCCGGCCGGCCGCCGACACCGGCACCGACACCGGCACCCGCGGCGGCACCGCCGCCTCGGCACCGGAGGCGGTGGCCGCGCTGCACCGGTTGACGGGGCTCGTCGAGCGGGCCCGCTACGCCCGCTCGCTGCCGGAGGACGCGGCGACCGGCGACACCGTGCGCCGAGACGTCGCGGCCTGCGTGGCCGCGCTCCGGGCCGGTGCCCCACGCCGGGACCGGATCCGCGCCTGGTGGGTGCCGGCATCGGTGCTGCGCGACCCGGCTCGCGACGGCGGGCGGGCGTCGGGTCTGACGGGCCTGCGCAGCACCACGGTCGACCGGGCGGTGTGACCCCGGGTCAGAAGCCGTTCTGGTCGCGGCGGCGGCGCCAGCGTTCCTCGAGGCGCTCCATCATGCTGCCGTGCGAGGTGCGGCCGCGCGGGCTCCTCGGGCCCTTGCGCCGGGACCGGCCGCCCTCGACCACGCTCAGCGTCGGCGAGCCGGAGGGGGCCGACCGCGGCTTCTCGGGGGCCCGGTTCTGGTGCCGCCAGGACGCGAGGGCGACGTACGCCGAGGCCAGCATCACCACGAAGCCGATGATGCCCACGACGACGAGCTGGGTGACCGCGCCGGTCATCAGCACCCCGACCCCCAGGACGAAGACCACGCCGGCGAGCAGCGCCCGACGGCGCGCCGTCGCCCGCAACGTCGTCCCCCGCAAGGTGGAGGCGAGCTTGGGGTCCTCTTCGACCAACGCCCGTTCCATCTGCTCCAGCAGACGCAACTCTTCTTCCGAGAGCGGCACGGTGTCCTCCCGCCGACAAGTCCTGGCCCCAGTCTAGGCAGCCGGTGACGCATCCGGTACCCGAGCCGAGCAAAGACCAAACCGCATCCGGACGGCGACGGTGGGCACCGGTCCGACCGGCCTACTCGAGCTCGAGGAGCAGCTCGCGCAGCGTCGTGGTGGCACGCCGGTGCACCTGGCTGATCCGGGACTCGGTGACCCCGAGCACCTGCCCGATCTCGGCCAGCGTGAGTCCCTCGAAGTAGTAGAGCGCGATGACCACCCGGTCGCGCTCGGCCAGCTGGTCGACGACCTTGCGCAGCGACGCCTTCATGTCGCCCTGCTCGACGCGGTGGTCCGCCGCGGAGGAGAGCTCGTCGGCGAGGTCGAAGTCGTCGAGGTTGGCGTGGGTGGAGCTGGCCTGGCGGCTGAGGTCGCGCAGCTGCTGGACCGGGATGCCGGCCTCGCGGGCGACCTCGGTGTCCTCGGGCAGGCGGCCGAGCCGCTCCTCGAGCCGGGCCTGGGCGCGCTGCACACCGCGGAGCTTGTCGCGCACCGAGCGGGGCACGAAGTCCATCG
The DNA here is from genome assembly GCA_025927595.1 of Nocardioidaceae bacterium. Taxonomy (GTDB): domain Bacteria; phylum Actinomycetota; class Actinomycetes; order Propionibacteriales; family Nocardioidaceae; genus Nocardioides_B. Next base: position 10,491 of record JAICLD010000029.1, read on the forward strand.
CGCGCATGCCGTCGATGATCGCGCCCCGGATCCGCGGGACCGCGAACGTCTGGAACGACAGGCCGCGGGCCGGCTCGAAGCGCTCGATCGCGTCGACCAGTCCGAACACGCCGTCGGAGACCAGGTCGTCCTGCTCGACGGTGTCCGGCATCCGGGTCCGCAACCGGCCGGCGACGTACTTGACGAGCGGCGCGTACTGCAGCACCAGCCGGTTGCGGAGCGCCTCGTCCTGGGTCGCCCGGAACTCCCGCCAGATCTCGTCCAGGTCCTCGTTGGGGGTCACGCCGCTCCCCCCCGCGCCGGACCGGTGTGGGGGGACTCGAAGGCGACCAGCGCGCTGGGGGGGTCGGCGCGGTAGCGCACGATCAGCTCCGCCGTGGCCTCGTCGAGCCGGGCGTGCAGCGCCTTGCGGTAGTCGGTGAGCTGGGCCTCCGCGGATCGCAGCCGGCGGACCGCCTCCGCGACGGCCCCGGCGTCGTTGGCGTCGACCTCGGTGACCCACATGTCGTGGAGCACCGGCAGCTCCGGGAGGTCGTCGGCGGCCCGGACGCTGACCAGCGCCGTCCGGGTGCGGCCCGTGCCGGTGTCGCCGAGGACCCGGATCAGCTCGTCGATGGTGAGCGACCGCTCGTGCTGCGACTCGGCCTCGATCACGTCGAGGCGGGCGTGCACCAGCCGACGCCAGTAGGAGACCTTCTCCTCCTCCTCGGCCAGCTTGCGTCGGTACGCGCGCAGCTCGGCCAGCGAGATCTGCTGCCACGAGTCCGGCGGGCCTGCCACGTCGGGCAGGTCCGGGCCCTCGTCGTCCGTCCCCGAGCTCATGTCGTCGACGTCTCCGCTCCCCCGGTCGGCCCCCGTACGCCTCGGGACCCGTGATGTGACGGGCCCATCATCGTCCCCGAACGCCTCGGCTTGGCCAGAACCGGCGCTCTCCCCGGATGGAAGGAGGAGGTCGACCCGATCATTGTGTCAGGAATAGTCCGTTCGGACTATCAAGACCCTCCCATCCGGTGCCGACACTCCTGGTGACTTCCCGCGCCGACGTGCCGTTCCTGGGAGACGGCACGCCGGGCGGGCAGGACCACCGCGGAACGGCACGCCCCCCTGCCGCCCGCGGAGCCGGACCATCTGCCCCCCGATGCCCGGCGCCGGCGGCCCCGGTCCCCCCAGGACCCGGGGCCGCTGCCATGTCCGCCCCGGCCCCCGAGCCGGGGCCGCTCCTGTGCCCCTCAGGCGCGGTCGCAGCCGAGCAGGGTGGCCGGTCGGACGGCGAGGTCACCGAACCGGCGCCGGGCCCGGTCGGCGGCCACGTCGGCCTCGGACCAGCCGTGCTCGCGCTCGCCGAGCAGGAGCTGCCGCTGCACCGCCGAGCGGGGCACCAGCCCCTCGACCCGGACCCCCACCAGCCGGATCCGGGCCCGCTGCAGACCGAGCGCGGTGAACAGCTCGGCGGCCGTGCGATAGACCTCCTGGGTCACGTCGGTGGCCTCGGACCGGGTCCGGGACCGGGTGATCGTGGTGAAGTCCGCGAATCGCACCTTGAGCGTCACCGTCCGCCCGGCCACCCCGGCGGCCCGCAGCCGTCCGGCGACCGTGGCCGAGAGCCGCAGCAGCTCGCGCAGCACGACCGCGCGGTCGTCGGTGTCGCGGCCGAAGGTCTCGTCGGACCCGATGCTCTTGTCGGGGTCGTCGACGCTGCGCCGCGGGGTCACCGCCCGGCGGTCGCGGCCCCACGCCAGCTGGTGCAGCTGCCGGGCGGTGCCGGCCCCGACCGCTCGCTGGAGGGTGCCGAGCGGGGTGTGCGCGACGTCGCCCACGGTCCGCAGCCCGAGCCGGCGCAGCAGCTCCGCGGTCCGCTCCCCCACCCCCCACAGCTCCTGCACGTCGAGAGGGTGCAGGAACGTGGTCGCCGTCGAGGGGGGCACCACCACGATCCCGTCCGGCTTCGCGCGACGGCTGGCCAGCTTCGCGACCGCCACCGTGCCGGCCATCCCCACCGAGCAGGTGATGCCCTGCTCGTCGTACACCTGCGCACGCAGCCGCTCGGCGATGTCGTACGGCGACCCGAGCCGGCGCACCGCGCCGGACACGTCGAGGAACGCCTCGTCGAGGGAGACCGCCTCCACCACCGGCGTCACCTGCCGGAACGCCTCCATCACCGAGCGGGAGACCGTCTCGAAGCAGGCGTAGGTCTCGGCGGTGGGCGAGAGCACCACGGCGTCCGGGCACAACCGTCGTGCGCGCGTCATCGGCATCGCCGACCGCACCCCGGACGCCCGGGCGGGATAGCTCGCGGAGAGCACCACCCCGCGCCGGCCGCCGCCGACGATGACCGGCAGCCCGGCCAGCTCGGGCCGGTCGCGGGTCGCGACCGAGGCGTAGAACGCGTCCATGTCGACGTGCAGGACCGGACACTGCCAGGACGCCTCCCGGGGGCTCACCGAGCAGCCCCCGGGACCGGGCCGGGGTCGGCGGCGGGGTCGGCGGCGGGGTCAGCGGCGGGGTCAGCGGCGGGGTCAGCGGCGGGTGGCCAGGGTGTGGACCTGGGTGGCGAGGGCGAGGTACTCCGGCCGGTCCGCCACGGCCCGTTCGAGCTCGACCAGCGCCTGGGCCCCCCCGGGCTCGAGGTCGACCAGCGAGCTGGGCACCAGGTCGACGAACACCCGGACCGCGTGCGTGGAGCGGGTGTCGAACCCGGTCCGGTCGAGCACCTCGGCGACCTCGTCCGCGGTGAACCGGCGGTTCGGGCCGGCCGTGAGCGCGGCGGCGTCGAGCAGCGAGCGCGCCTGGGTGAAGTGGCCGGCCATCGCCCGGGTGACCACGGCCGCGTGGCGCTGGTTGACCAGCAGGCTGAGGGTCCCGCCGGGACGCAGCACCCCCGCCAGGGTGTCAAGCGCCGCCGTCGGGTCCTCGACGATCTCCAGGACCCCGTGGCAGAGCACCACGTCCACGGAGGCCAGGTCCGCGAGCAGCCCGGGCAGGCTGGCCAGGTCCCCCTGACGGGCGGTGACCAGCTCGGCAACCCCGCTCTCCTCGGCGCGACGGCCCAGGATCGCCAGGGCGTCGGGACTGGGGTCGACGACCACCACCCGGTGCCCGAGCTCGGCGACCCGGACCGCGAACCCGCCGGTCCCGCCGCCGATGTCGACCACGGACGCGGGCCGACCGCCGTCGAGCCCCTCGAGCAGCCCCCGCAGGGCGTCCCACACCACCGCGGTGCGGGCGGCGCTGCGCCGGTGCCGGACGGCCGCCCCCGGCGGGGAGGCCGGGTCGGACGGTCGCTGGTCGGGCGCCGGTCGCTGGTCGGGCATGGCGCCCACCCTAGGGCGAGCCGAGCCGGCGACGTACGGCGACGACACCGTGACCTAGCCACCGGAGCTCCCGGGCGAGGAGTGCCACAGCTTGCGGGGAGGCTCCGAGCCCGACCGACGGGCCGCCGTCCGGGTGTCCTCGCCGGCCGGCTTGACGTCGGCGTACGGCGACATCGCGAAGCCGCTGGAGTGCACCAGCAGCCGGCGCCGGCCCATGCCCCCCGCGGTGCCCGCCTCCCGGCCCGACCCGGGACCCGACGGCTTGGCGACCACCGGACGCGACGACCGGCTCTCGGCGGCGCCGTGGACGGCCTCCTCGGTGACCGCGGTGCCGAACCCGGCGGGCGTCGCCCTGAGCAGCTCGGCCACCGCGTCGAGGCCGCCGTGCTGCCAGGCGTCGTGCAGCACCGGCAGCTCCCAACAGCCCGTCGCCCGCAACGAGACCCCGCGCCGGCCGGTGCGGCGCAGCTCGCCGCGCACCACCAGCAGCCAGGAGTGGAACACCGTGGCGGCATACGGTCCCTGGGCGTCCTCGAAGAAGGTGGCGTCGACCGGGCCGGTCGCGTCGTCGAGGGTGAGGAACACGACCCGGCGCCCGGACCGGATCGGAGGCGTCTGGGTGGCCACCTTGACCCCGGCCACCAGCAGCTCGGCGCCGCTGCGTTGCCCCAGCAGGTCCACGGCACGGGTCACCCCGAGCGCCTCGAGGAAGGGGACGTAGAAGTCGACGACGTGCCGGCTGGCGTCGAGGCCGAGGATCTCCAGCTCCGCCCGGACCCGCTCGGCGTCGGTCATCTCGGGCAGGCCGCTGACCTCGCCGTCGGCCGGGGCGTCGCCGAGGTCGAGCGCGAGCTGGACCGAGTCCACCGGCGCCACCGGCCGCGTCGCCTGGGACTGCCGCGCCGCCTGCTCCCACACGCCGGCCTGTCGCCGGGCGGGGTGCAGGACGGCCTGCTGGTCGTGGGAGGGGTCCCAGGGCAGCTCGTGGTGCCGGCCCTCCCGGGTCGGGTGCCGGTCCCGCTCGCGGGCCCGGACCAGGTCGTCGGAGCTGTTGCGACCCGTGGCGTCCGCTGCCCGGTCGGCGGCGGCGAGCCGGCCGCCCACGGGAGCGCCACGGCCCGCCGCCGCGCGGCCGCGGCCCCTTCCGGCCCGGTCCACCGCACGGGCGTGCCGGTCGAGGTCGGCGACCTGGAGCAGCAGGTCCCGACGGGTCACCCGCCCACGGCGGCGCACCCCTGAGGACGGGCCGATGCCGTAGACGGCGTCGAACCCGCCGGCGAGCACCAGCCGCTCGAGCACCGGCCGGGACACCTGGGCGCGGTGCCAGAAGTCGGTCAGCGACTGGTAGGGCCGGGCGGCGACGATCCGGGCCACCTCCACCTCCGAGATTCCCTTGACCTCGGAGAGTGCGAGCCGGATGCCGTGGCCCTGGGCGGCTTCGGCTTCGGCTACGGCCTCGACGCGGTAGGTCTGCTCGCTGCGGTTGACGTCGAGCCCGAGCACCGTGATGCCGAACTGCCGGGCGTCGTCGAGGATCAGCCGCTTGGGGTACATGCCGGGGTCGTGGGTGAGCACTCCGGCCAGGAAATGGGCCGGGTAGTGCGTCTTGAGCCAGGCGGACTGGTAGGTCGGCAGCGCGAACGCCGCGGCGTGGGCCTTGCAGAAGCCGAACGACGCGAACGCCGCGAGCACCGTCCACAGCTGCTCGACGACCTCCCGGGAGTACCCCTGGCCCATCGCGCGCGGCAGGAACCACCGGCGGGCCTCGGCCATCCCCTCCACGTCGCCGAGCGCGCGGCGGGCCTCGTCGGCCTCGGCGAGCGTGCATCCGGCGAAGCGGGCGATGATCTCGATGACCTGCTCGTGGAAGACCACCACGCCGCGGGTCGGGGCGAGGATCGGCCGCAGGTCGTCGTGGAGGTAGCGCGCGGACCGCCAGCCCTGCTTGACCTCGAGGTAGGGCGTGACCATGTCGCTCTTGACCGGGCCGGGCCGGAACAGCGAGATGTCGGTGATGATGTCCTCGAACGACTCGATCCCGGACTTGCCCACCAGCTCCCGCTGGCCGGGCGACTCGATCTGGAAGCAGCCGAGCGTCCTCGACTGCGAGATCAGCCGGAACGTCGCCTCGTCGTCGAAGGGCACCTGCGCCTCGTCGTCGAGGTCGAGCCGCACCCCCTCCACCCGCTCGATCTCCTGGACCGCGTGCGCCATCGAGGACTGCATCCGGATCCCGAGGACGTCGAGCTTGAGCAGCCCGAGGTCCTCGACGTCGTCCTTGTCGAACTGGCTCATCGGGAACCCGGCGTACGACGCCTCGACCGGGGTCCGGTCGAGCAGGGTCGCGTCGGAGAGCAGCACGCCGCAGGGGTGCACCGCGACGTGCCGCGGCAGCCCGTCGAGCCGCTCGACCATCCTGAACAGCAGGTCCAGCCGCCGCTCGCCGAGGCCCGAGGCGCGCAGCTCGGGCAGGTCGCGCAGCGCCACTCGCGCGTCGCGGGCCCGGATGTGCGGGAAGGCCTTGGCGATCGCGTCGATCTCCCCGACCGGCATGCCGAGGGCGGCGCCGACGTCGCGGACGGCGTGCCGGACCCGGTAGGTGTCCATCATCGAGACGCACACGCACCGCTCGCCGCCGTAGCGGTCGAGGATCGCCTCGTAGATCTCCAGCCGCCGCGCCGACTCCACGTCGATGTCGATGTCGGGCAGCGCCTGCCGGAGCGGGGACAGGAACCGCTCCATCAGCAGGCCGTGGCGCAGCGGGTCGACACCGGAGATGCCGAGCAGGTAGGTGACCAGGCTGCCGGCCCCGGACCCGCGCGCCGCGCAGCGCACGCCGCGCTCCCGGACCAGGTCGGTGACGTCCGCGACGGTGAGGAAGTAGGAGGCGTAGCCCAGCCCGGAGACGACCCGGAGCTCGTCGTCGAGCCGCTTCCAGATCCGCTGCCGCGGGGCGCTCCCGTAGCGGCGGGCGACCCCGGCCTCGCAGCGGGCCCGGAGCACCGCATCCGAGCCCGGCCCGCTGCCCGGCCCGCTGCCCGGCCCGCTGCCCGGCTGCTGCGCCGCGGAGGTGACGGCGAGCTCGGGGAAGTGCACCTCCCCCAGGCCGAGGTCGGCCCGGGGGTCGAGGGCGCAGCGCTCGGCGACGGCACGGGTGCGGGCCAGCAGCCGGTGCGCCTCCCGCTCGGTGTCGTGGGCGAGACCGGCGTAGCGGCAGACCTCCTCGGCCACCTCGGCCATCTGCTTGCCCGACTTCAAGAACCCCTCCGCGTTGCGACGGTCGACGTGCCGCAGGTCGAGCGGGACCAGCCGCCGGGCCGCGTCGAGCACGTCGACCGTCGGGGCGTCGGCCCGGTCGGCGTAGCGGACCGCGTTGGTGAGCACGGACACCAGCCCCACCGACCGGGCCACCCCGGCCATGCGGGCGGCGTGGGGTGCGGACCCGGGCCCGGCCCCGGGCAGCCGGTGCGAGACCAGCTCCACGAGCAGGTCCGCGCGGTCGACGACCTCCAGCCAGGGCCGCAGCGCGCCGTGGGCGAGGTCGTCGCGGCGCAGCGTCGCGGCCCGACCCAGCTCGGAGGCCGGGCCGAGGAGCACCAGCACCTCCCCGGGGCCGACGCGTCCCGTGACGTGCTCGGCGACGAGCTCCCGGGTGCTCACCGGCGCGCCGCGCTCGCCGGCGAGGTGGGTGGCGGAGACCAGCCGGCACAGCGCCGCCCAGCCGCCCCGGCTGCCGGCCAGGAACGTCACCCGGGGCAGCTCCGGGTCCCGGAACGCCCCACCCCGGACCGGGCTCCTGCGACTCGTCTGCGACCGCTCCGCGGCGGCGACCCGCCCGACCGCAGACGAAGGGGCGAGGGCGAGGTCGACCCCGAGCACCGGACGCACCCCGGACCGCAGGCACGCCTTCGCGAAGCGTACGGCGCCGTAGGCACCGTCGCGGTCGGTGAGCGCGAGCACGTCCATCTCCTGCTCGGCGGCCCGCTCGACGAGGACCTGCGGGTGGGAGGCGCCGTACTGCAGGGAGTAGCCCGAGGCCACGTGCAGGTGCGCGAACGGGTCAGGCAACGTGGCCCGTCCTCTCCCGCGCGGGGGCCTCGATCCGACCGGCGACGGGGAGCAGCTCCCGCAGCGGGACGTGCCGGGTCATCCCCAGGGACTCCTCGACCAGGCCCAGGAACCGGTCGGCGTCGCGCACCAGGTCGTCGGCCTCCCGCTCGGTGACCGCCCGGCTGGAGCCGGACTCCGCGGCGGCCCGCTTGGTGGCGCCGGCGGAGAAGAACGCCGCCCACTCCGCGAGCTCGGGGGCGACCTCGGCGAGCAGCACCCAGGCGTTCTTCTGCTGCCGGCCCCGCCGCGGGGCGAGGGCCGGGGTGGCCCGGGCGGCGAGCAGCGCCGCGGTGGCCCGGAGCGCGGCGACGTGGGCGCAGGCGTAGCGGCGGGTGATCTCCGGAGTGGTCATCGCCTCCTGGAGGGAGGCCGCGGCCCGGGCGAGGTAGGAGTGCGTCGCGGCGGGCAGGTCGAACGGTGCCCGAGCGGTCGGTGGGCTGGTCGGCAGGCTGGTCGGCGGGCCGGTCGGCGGGCTGGTCGGCAGGGTGGGGTGGTCGCTCCGGTGGGTCATCTCGTCGTCTCGTCGTCTCGTGGTGGGGTGGTCAGTCCAGGCACCGGGTCAGCCGCCAGCCGCCGTCGGCCCAGTCGAGGACCAGGTCGAAGACGCCCCGGCCGGCCTCCACGGCGCGGCCGCGACCGGCCTCCACGCGCCAGACCTCCCGCTCGGCCAGGTCCAGGGACAGGCCCGTGGCGGCGCCGGTGTCACCGGCGTCACCCGTCGCCGGCTCGTCCCCCAGCACGGCGCGGGCGTCGCCGGACTGCCACCACGGGCCGGTCTCGGTCCACTGGGCGAGCACGGCGTGCACCTTCCACAGCCGGCCGCGCCACACGAACTGCTCGGGGCCCTCGACGGGACCGCCCCCCGTGCCGGCCACCCTCCCGCGGCGCACGTCCACGGGGTCGTCGTACCGTCGCATCGTCCTCACCCTGCCCTGCTTCGGAGCACTTCGAACAGGTGTTCGAAGAACTCGACGGTACACCCGGCCTCCGACCACCCGTCAACCCCCGATCCCGGGCCGGACCGGCGCTAGGGTCGGCCGGGTGACGCCCGCCTCCCCGCCATCGCGGCAGGATCCCGACCGGCCCGACGACCGGCCCGACGACCGGCCCGACGACCGGCCCGA
>JAICLD010000160.1 GCA_025927595.1 Nocardioidaceae bacterium
CTTCACGGCGTCGAGGCCGTGGTGACCCGGCTCGACGGCGCGGTGGAGACCAGCGTGCAGCTCGGCGTCGCCGACGTGATCGCCGACGTCGTCGAGACCGGCAGCACGCTGCGCAACGCCGGGCTGGAGGTCTTCGGCGAGCCGATCCTCGAGTCGGAGGCGGTGCTGGTCACCCGCGGTGGTGCGGAGCCCCCGCCGGGCTTCGAGGTCTTCCGGCGCCGCGTCGAGGGCGTGCTGGTCGCCCGGTCCTACGTGATGATGGACTACGACATCCCCTCCGAGCACGTCGACGAGGCGGTGGCCCTGACCCCCGGGATCGAGAGCCCGACGGTGTCGCCGCTGCACCGCGAGGGCTGGGTCGCGGTGCGCTCGATGGTTCCCCGGGACCGTGCCCAGCGGGTCATGGACCACCTCTACGACCTGGGCGCGCGCGGCATCCTGTCCACCGACATCCATGCCTGCCGACTCTGAGCGCGCCCTGCCGCGCACGTTCCGACCGCTCGGCGTGCGGGTGGCGGCCTTCGTGCTGGGCGGCCTGCTCGTCCTCGTCGTGCTCGTGATGTGGTTCTCGTTCCCCGCCGAGGTCCGGTCCCAGTTCACGGTGCTGGAGATCGGGACGGTCGTGGGACTGGGCGCGATGTTCTACCTGGCCGGGTTCGCGCTCGCCCGCAGCCGGCTGGTGGCCCGCGAGGACGGGCTCACCGTGGTCAACGGCTACCGGAGCCGCCGCTACGACTGGAACCAGGTGCTCCGGGTGGCGCTGCGTCCGGGCAGCCCCTGGGCCGTGCTGGACCTCTCCGACGGCACCAGCATCGCCGCCATGGGCATCCAGGGCTCCGACGGCGACCGGGCCCAGCGCCAGGTCCGCGAGCTGCGCGGCCTCGTGGAGCGGCTCACCCGCTGACAGGGCGCTCGGCGCTCCGGCGGAGCGGCATAGGGTCGGCCGGGTGAGCGACGACGTGGGCGAGGCCGGGATCGGGGTCTACTCGACGGCCTGTCGGATGGCGACGGCGGTGCGGTCGCGGGAGATCTCGGCGCGGGAGCTCCTCGAGCTGCACCTGGACCGCATCGAGGCGGTCAACGGCGCGGTGAACGCGGTGGTCAGCCTGGATCCCGAGCGGGCCCGGGCGCGGGCCGCCGAGGCGGACGAGCAGACCGCGCGCGGCGAGCCGCTGGGTCCGCTGCACGGGCTGCCGCACGCGTTCAAGGACACCCACGAGGTGGGCGGCTGGCGGACCACGTTCGGGTCGCCGCTGCGCGCCGACCACGTCCCGCGCCGCGACGAGCTGCTCGTGGAGCGGGTCCGCGCCGCCGGTGCCGTCACCGTCGGCAAGACCAACGTGCCGGAGTGGGCGGCCGGCTCGCACACGTTCAACCCGGTGTTCGGGACGACCCGCAACCCCTACGACCTGGACCGGTCGGCCGGCGGCTCGAGCGGGGGCGCGGCCGCCGCGCTCGCCGCGGGGATGCTGCCCCTGGCCGACGGCAGCGACATGGGCGGCTCGCTGCGCAACCCCGCCTCGTTCTGCAACGTCGTGGGGCTGCGGCCGAGCGTCGGCCGGGTCCCGACGTGGCCGAGCACCAACGGCTGGGAGCTGACGTCGGTCGGCGGTCCGATGGCGCGCACGGTCGGCGACGTGGCGCTGCTGCTGTCGGTGCTGGCCGGGCCGTCGCGGCGGGCGCCGCTGTCGCTGGAGTCCCCGGGCGCGACCTTCGCCCCGCCGTTGCACGGCGACCTGGCCGGCGTCCGCGTCGGGCTGTCGGTCGACCTCGGCGGTGCCTTCCCCGTCGACGACGCGGTCGCCGACGTCGTACGTCGTCAGGGGGCCGTGCTCGAAGCCGCGGGGGCCGTCGTGGAGGAGGCGGCGCCGGTGCTGCAACGCGCCGACGCGGCCTTCCGGACGCTGCGCGCGTGGCTGTTCCACACCAGGTTCCGGGCCCTGCTGGACAAGCGGCCCGACGCCTTCAAGCCCTCCCTGCGGGCCAACATCGAGGAGGGCGCCGGGCTCACCGGCGAGGACGTCGCGCGCGCCTACCGGCAGCTGACGTCGGTGCACGACCGGATGCGGGCGTTCTTCGAGACCTACGACCTGCTCGCGCTCCCGGTGAGCCAGGTGCCGCCGTTCAGCGTGGAGGAGGAGTTCCCGACCGTGGTCGCGGGGGTGCCGCAGGAGGGCTACCTGGACTGGATGAGGTCGGCGTACCTGATCACCGTGACCGGCTGCCCGGCGATCTCCGTGCCGGCCGGGTTCACGCCGCAGGGGTGGCCGGTCGGCCTCCAGCTCGTCGGCCCGTTCCGCGGCGAGCGGCGGCTGCTGGAGCTCGCGCACTCCTTCGAGCAGGCCACCCGCATCGGCGACCGGCGCCCGCCGCTGCCCCCGCCGCTGCCCCAGCCGGTGCCCCGGCCGTCGGGTCCGGCATGAGCCTGACCGTCGTCACCGGCGGCGGCCGGGGGATCGGCGCCGCGACCGCGCTGCGGCTGGCGGCCGGCGGTCACGACCTCGTGCTCGGCTACGCCAGGGACGCCGGGTCCGCCGACGCGGTCGCCGCGCGGGTCCGCCGGTCCGGCGTGCGCTGCCTGACGGTGCGCGCCGACGTCAGCGACCCCGCGGACGTCGACCGGCTCTTCGACGCGACCGCGGGGCTCGGACAGGTGACCGGGCTGGTCAACAACGCCGGGGCCACCCTGCACATCGGGGACCTCGCCGACACCCCGGTCGAGACGGTCCGCCGGGTGGTCGAGGTGAACCTCACCGGGGCGCTGCTCGTGGCCCGGCGAGCGGTCCGCGACCTGGTGCGCGGCGGCGCGGTCGTCAACGTCTCCTCGGCGGCGGCCACCCTGGGCGCGCCGCACGAGTACGTCCACTACGCCGCCGCCAAGGCCGGGGTCGACGCGCTGACGGTCGGGCTCGCCCAGGAGGTCGCCGGGCGCGGGATCAGGGTCAACGCCGTGGCGCCGGGCATCGTGCGCACCGGCATCCACGAGGCGGCCGGGGACCCGGACCGCCTCGACCGGGTGGCGCCCGCCGTGCCGCTCGGACGGGTCGGCGAGCCGGAGGAGGTCGCGGCGGCGATCGCCTGGCTGCTCGGTGACGACTGCCCGTACGCCACCGGTGCCACGCTGCGGGTCGCCGGAGGCCGCTGACAGAACGGTCCTCGCGCCGGCGTCTCAGAGGGCCCCGATGCCCCACGACGCCGAGTGCTCGTCCCCGTCCTGGCCTGCCGGGGCAAGCACGACGAGATCCTCGCCGGTGGCGAAGGCGTTCGGCGGAGCGCTCATCGGCTCGACGGCCAACGACGCGCGCGCCAGCGCAGGCAGGTCGTCACCGGTGTAGACCTGCACCCAGCGGTGCCGGTCGTCCAACCACAGCGTGACGCCCTCGTCGCGCTCGGGGTCGCGCAGGCTCACGTGCACGCGGCCGTCGTCGTCGCGCTCGAGGTCGGTGAAGGCGGTGTCGAGGCTGGTGGAGCGGATCGGGCGCGCCACCCGGAAGTCGAGGTCGGTGTCGCCGACGTCCTCGCGCCCGTTCGGGATCTTGCGGTCGTCGGTGGTCAGCCGGGTCGAGGCCGGCAGGGTCAGCTCCCAGCGGTCGACCGGTCCGGTCCCGGTGGTCAGGTCCGGGTGAGAGCCCAGCGCGTACGGCGCCGGCGCCGCGCCGAGGTTGGTGGCGGTCACCGTGACGGTCAGCCCGTCGGCGGACAGGTCGTGCAGGACGTGCAGGTCGAGGGTCCACGGGTAGCCGGTCTGGGCCATCAGCCGGTACACCTGTGACACGGAGTGCACCGTCCGCTCCTCCAGGGTCCAGGCCACCCAGCGGACCAGCCCGTGGCTGGCGTTCCCGCGGGCGGGCTCCGACAGCGGCAGCTGGTGCTCGTGCCCGTCGAAGGAGAACCGGCCGTCGCGGATCCGGTTGGGCCACGGCACGAGCAGCTGTCCCCGGCCGCCCGTCGGCATCGCCTCCGCGTCGAAGCCGAGCAGCAGCGGGCGACCGTCGTGCTCGAGCGCCCGCAGCGCCGCTCCGCCCTCGGTGACCACGGCGCGATAGCCGCCGCCCGTGATCTCGTACTGGTCCCCGCTCGGCCTCACCATGTGCCCACCCTGCCACCCGCGCGCGGTTCCGGCGGCTCCCGGGCGTGGGGTGCCGTGCCCTGCTCAGGCCAGGACCAGGCCCGTGCCGCCGTCGACGAGCACGTCGGCGCGCTCCCGGGTGCGCTCCCGGGCGAACATCGCCGCCTCGCGCCGCTGCCAGCCGGCCCAGTGCGCGCGGACCGGCTCGCCGTCGCGGGCCAGCCCCCTGGCGCGGCGGACGTCGCCGGGGGCGCTGACCCACACCAGGCAGGTGACGGCGTCGGCGACGGCGGAGCAGCCGGACCCGACCCCCTCGACGACGAGGACCTCGACGGGCTCCACGACCCGCTCCTCGGCGAAGCCGTCGCGGTGCCAGTCCCAGCGCCGGTAGCGGCCCGGTCGCCCGCTGCGCAGCGGCGCCACGACCGACGACGCCAGGGTCGTCATCCCTGCCTCGAGCCCGGTCCAGCCGGGGTACAGGTCGTCCATGTGGACCGTCCGGACACAGGCCCGTGCGGCCGGGCCGTCGGCGGTCCGCAGGGCGTCGCGGAAGCCGCGCTCGAGCGCCGCGGCGAGCGTGGTCTTCCCCGAGCCGGCGGGACCGTCGACGCACACGAGCCGCCCGGTCCCGAGCGTGGGCGCCCGGTCCAGCACCCGCCGCACGAGCTCGGCCGCCGTCTGCTCGACGGCCCGGAAGCGGGCGTTCACCGGGCGGTCACCGGGCGGGTCACGGGGCGGGGACGCGGCTCACGAGATCCCGTGGCGGCGCAGGATCGCCTCGATGTCGTCCATGTCGTCGTCCTGCACGGCCGGCCGGCTCCCCGCCGGGGGCCCCGTCGTGCGCGCGGCGGGACGGGAGCGCTGGCTCGGGAGCGGCTCCGGGCGTCCCGTGGGGCGCTTGGTGCCCCGGGACCGCAGTGCCGCGGAGACCGCGAACAGCGCCAGCGAGATCCCGGTGAGCACGATCCCGGCCCACACGACCGGGCTGAAGACCAGGCGGACGGCCCACTCCACGATGCTGTCGCCGATCTGCCAGAGCAGCCGGAGCGTGCCGGTCAGGCCGGCGGCGGCCGGCAGCAGCGCCCACGCGACGGCTCGCAGGCCGGTCGCCACGCCGCGGGCGCGCCACAGGACGACGGCCAGGAGCAGCGCCACGACGCTGAGGGTCACCCCGACCGCCTGCCAGGTCGCCGCGTCGATGGAGGGCATGACCTCAGCCTACGCGCGGGCCCGGTGCGGCGGGGGAGCGCACGACGAGCCAGGATGGTCGCGTGCGCTCCCTTCCCGACCCCGGTTTCGCCGGCGACGACGGCGAGGTCGACCCGGGGCTCGCCGCTGCCCTCGCGGCGTACGACGAGGAGCCCGACGCCCGGCACGCCGAGACGCTGGCGGTCCTGCAGCTGCACCGGCTGCTGGTCCCGGTCGTGGCGGTGCTCGGCGAGACCGAGGCGGTCGGCGCAGCCGATGGGCCGACGGGCGGGCCGACGGGCGGGCCGACGGGGCCGACGGGTGGGCCGACGGGCGGGTCGGGGCTGGTCCGGGAGAAGACCTCCGACATGGCGACGGTGCTCACCCGGGGACGCGACGGGCGGCTGGCCCTCCTGGCGTTCACCGGCACGGCCTCGCTGCGGCGCTGGGACCCCCGGGCCCGGCCGGTCCCGGTGACCGCGGCGGCCGCAGCCGCAGCCGCGGTGCAGGACGGCGCGCAGGCGCTCGTCGTCGACGTGGCCGGGCCGGTGCTGTTCGTGGTGGAGAGCGACGACCTGCGTGAGCTCGCCCGCGAGCACGTGCTGGTGCGGGTCAGCGACCGCTACGCGTGGGTGAGACCGGACCGGTGAGCCCCTCGCCGGGGCCCTCTCCCGGCGCGTCCGGGACCTCCGAGGCCTCCCGGAACGCCAGCTGGAGGGTGCGCAGGCCGTCGCGCAGCGGTGCGGCGTGATGATGCCCCAGCCGCGGCGCGGCGGTGACGACCAGCCCGGCGAGCGCCTCGATCAGCGTCCGGGCCTCGTCGAGGTCGCGGTGCTCCGGGAGGTCCTCGGCCAGGCCGAGGTGCACGGCCGCCGCGCTCATCAGGTGCAGGGCCGCGGTGGAGACGATCTCGAGCGCCGGCACCTCGGCGATGTCGCGGGCGGACCCGGTCCCGCCGAGGTCGGGGGCCGGAGAGGAGTCGGCAGTCATGCCGGCCAGCCTGGCACCCGACCCGCGGATGTGCGCCGAGGGGGTCGGACGCGGTAGCCTGGGCGGGACCGATCCGTCAGGTCGGCCGGTGGCGCACCCGGGGCGAGGAATGTCCAGGGCGCGGCGTCGGTTGGACCAGGCAGATCTGACAAGCGGAGACGCGTTCTCCCACCCGCACCGGCCGTCGCAGCACCAGGTCGTCGGGTTCGGTCCCGAGGACGGAGCGGCGCTCCGTCCGACGATGTGACGTCGTCCCTGCGGGGAAGGCGTCTCGGTTCGGGCCTCCGCTTGCCGGCGGAGGCCTTCGTCGTTCCGGGGCTCCGCCAGGTCACCGCACCGACACCATTTCCTGGCCACATGGAGGACCCATCAGCACAGAGCTGCGCATCAACGACCGGATCCGGGTGCCCGAGGTCCGGCTCGTCGGCCCGAACGGTGAGACCGTCGGGATCGTCCGCATCGACGACGCCCTGCGCCTCGCGCAGGAGAGCGACCTCGACCTCGTCGAGGTGGCGCCGACTGCCCGGCCCCCGGTCTGCAAGCTCATGGACTACGGCAAGTTCAAGTACGAGAACGCCCAGAAGGCCCGTGAGGCGCGCCGGAACCAGACGAACGTGATCATCAAGGAGATGAAGCTTCGTCCGAAGATCGACGCCCACGACTACGAGACCAAGAAGGGCCACGTCGTCCGCTTCCTCAAGCAGGGCGACAAGGTGAAGATCACCATCATGTTCCGCGGCCGCGAGCAGCACCGGCCCGAGCTGGGCTTCCGGCTGCTCCAGCGACTGGCCGAGGACGTGGACGAGCTGGGCTTCGTCGAGTCCAAGCCGAAGCAGGACGGGCGCAACATGATCATGGTGCTCGGCCCGCACAAGAAGAAGGCCGAGGCCAAGCTCGAGGTGAAGGCCGCCAAGGCCGAGCTCGCCGCCGAGCGGCAGGCCGAGAGGGAGGCCGAGCACGCCTCGCGCACCGCGACCGCCCCGACCGCCCCGGAGGACAAGAAGCCGCGGCGCCGCTCGGAGAACATCGACCCCGACATGTGACGGGCGCCGACACCATGCCAAGACCACGCCGACACCACCCGCACCCACACGAAGGACAGTGACATGCCGAAGAACAAGACGCACTCGGGTGCCAGCAAGCGGTTCCGGGTCACCGGCTCGGGCAAGATCCGCCGCCAGAAGACGGGTCTGCGCCACAACCTCGAGCACAAGGCCTCCAAGGTGACCCGCCGGATGAGCGGCACCACCGAGGTCTCCAAGGCCGACACCCGCAAGGTGAAGAAGCTCCTCGGCCGCTGAGCCCGGCCCCTCCCGACCCCTTCCACCGCATCAAGGAGTAACAAGTGGCACGCGTCAAGCGGGCGGTCAACGCCCACAAGAAGCGC
>JAICLD010000159.1 GCA_025927595.1 Nocardioidaceae bacterium
CTCGCGCACGGCGGCGCGCAGGTCCGCGTCCAGCGTCTCGACCAGCTCCCGCTGGGCGTCGGCGTAGGCCAGGCTCATCATGTCCCCCCAGGCGTCCCGTCACCGAGCGGTGCCGGGCGTCCCGAGACGGGAGTATCGCCACGCGGCAACACCCCAGGAAACCCCCACCTGGCAGGTTGTGGAAACGGCCGTGACGCAGGGGACTGTAGAGAACAACGGGACGAGATTTTGCCGTCTCTCGCTCCACGTCCGTCGCCCACCGCGGTGCCGCCTGCGCGCAGACCCCCTCCCGACCCGGAGATGTCGTGGCTGCGGCTGGCTGGTGGTGACCGCGACTGGATCGGCTGGGCGGCTGTACCGCGCGTGGCAGGGTGAGGCGGGGTGGCGAGGGGCTGCGGGTGGACCGGCGGCCCTGCCGGGGCGGAGAGGATGGGGTCGACGTGGTGGAGGGACTACGGTCCGGGCTGAGCGGGGTCGGGCTCGTGCCCGTGCCCGTGCCTCCGCCGTCGGCGGTGCGCAGCTCGGTGCTGCAGGAGCACGGCACGGATCAGCCCGCCACCCAGTCCGGACAGCACCGCCAAGGTGGCGAACCCGATGGGGTCCAGCTTCTCCTGACGCGCGATCACGCCGCCCAGGACGGCGTTGGCGAGCACCCCGGTCAGGTCCAGCGTCCGGAACGCGCCCGAGAGCTCCGCGGGGCCCATGCCCGACCTTCTCAAGGCCGATGGGTTTCCCGACGGGGTCGGGTCTACCGATACATGACGATGACCACGAGGATCCAGAGCGTGTCGCTGTCCGTCGCCGACCAGGACCGGGCGTTGCACTTCTACACCGAGGTCCTGGGCTTCGAGCTCCGCACCGACGTGGAGGTGTGGCCGGGAGCAAGGATGGTGGAGGTGGTCCCACCCGGATCGGGCGTCGGTCTGGTGCTGCTCCCGCCCGACAGCCCGCTTCCCCTCGCCGTGCGGATGGGGACCAGCGACGCGGAGACCGCCTACCCCCGGGTGCGGGAGGCCGGGGTGAGGCTGCACAACGACGAGGTGCTCCGCCTCGACGGCGCACCGCCGATGTTCTTCTTCGCCGACCCGGACGGCAACGGGCTCGTGTACCTCCAGGAGGGATGAAGCGCCGGGGGCCCAGCGCACACGGACAGCGGTCAGCGCGCTCCACCGTCCGGGTGGGAGGCTGCCAGCCCGGTGCGGAAGGCGTACCCGACGAGCTGGGCGCGGTCGCGGACACCGGTCTTGGCGAAGACGTGGTTGACGTGGGTCTTCACGGTGGCCTCGGAGACGAACAGGGCGGCCGCGATCTCCGCGTTGGAGTGCCCGGCCGCGATGTGCTGGACGACGTCGACCTCCCGCCTGGTCAGCCCGTCCGGCGCGGCGAGCCCGGCCGAGCGAGCCGTTGCGGCGCCGGCACCCGAGGGGACACCGAACGACGTGCCCGCCTTGAGCATGTCCAGCAGGCGCCGCTGCACGTCCGGGTCGAGGTGGGCCTTCCCCCGCGCGGCCGACGCGATCGCCGCCTCGATCTCCGCGGCGCCCGCGTCCTTGGTGAGGTAGCCGCGCGCGCCGGCCTGGAGGGCCGAGAACACCCGCTGGTCGTCCGTGTACGTGGTGAGGACCACCACGGGCAGGTGCGGATGGCTCCGGGCGAGCCGTCGGGTCGCCTCCACCCCGTCCAGCCGCGGCATGTGGAGGTCCATCAGTACGACGTCGGGGTCGGCCACCTCGACCATCGCCAGGGCCTCCTCGCCGTCGCCGGCGGCCCCCACGACCTCGAGGCCGTCGATCAGACCGAGCAGCATCAGGAGTCCCTCCCTGACGACCCGCTGGTCGTCGACGACCAGCACCCGGACAGCGTCGTGAGCTGCGTCGTGATCGGTCATCGGGGTCCTTCCTCGGGATGGTCGAGAGGAAGGGACAGGGTCACCCGGAACCCGGTCGCGGTCGGTCCGGCGTGCAGGGTGCCGCCGACGAGCTCGGCGCGCTCCCGCAGACCGGTCAGCCCGTAGCCGCCGGACGGCATCCCGACGCCGTCCCCGGAGGCGCCGGGGCGACGCTCGTCGGTGACCGTCAGGTCGACCCGGTCCTCGGCCCAGCGGAGCGTCACGGTCGCGGCGGCGCCGCGGCCGGCGTGCTTGGCGGTGTTGGTCAGGGCCTCCTGCGTCGTCCGGTACAGGCAGAGGCCCGCCTCGGCCTGCACCGGACGCGGATCGCCGTCGACCGTGGAGGTGGCGCGGAGCCCGTGCGCGGCCTGCGCCTCCCGCACCAGCGCGGGGATCAGCTCCGGACCCGGCAGCGCGTCGCCGCGCAGCGCGCCGATGGCTCGTCGGGTGTCGGCCAGCCCGCTCCTCGCCAGGCGGTGCGCCCGCTCGATCTCGGTCACCACGCGCGCGTCGGCACCGCTGCGCTCGGCGAGCATCCTGGTGGCCTCCAGCGACATCACCTGCCCGGACAGCGAGTGCGCCAGGATGTCGTGGATCTCGCGGGCCAGCCTGGTGCGTTCCGCCAGGGCGACGGCTGCCTCCTCCGCGGCCCGCGACGCCTCCAGCTCCGCCAGCAGCACTCGTGAGCGGGCGTCGGCAGCGCGGGCGCTGCGGGTGGCCGCTGCGACGACGAACACGAACGCGAGCCCGAGGTCGCTGGTGACGAGCGACGTACCCGGATGCGCGGAGGTGACCGCGATCCCCACGTCGACCGCGGCGACCACGACCGCGGCCAGGACGGCGGCCGGGCGGGGCAGGAACCGGATGCCGATCCCGGCGACGGCGAAGTAGGCGAGGACGAAGCCGGGTGACTCCGGCGCGTCGGCGTTCAGCACCGCGCCCGCGACGCCGACCGCCACGAGCACGAGCGCCTCCACGACCCGCGCGTCCGGGGTGGCGAAGAGCTCCACGAGCCACAGGACCAGTCCGCACCCCAGCGCCGCCGTGACCGGCGACCACCACGGCGTCAGATGCGGCACCATCGCGATCGTCACGGCTGCAGCCGACGCCGTCCCGAGCAGGACCACGCGGCGTCGCCACCGCGGGTCGACCGCCTCGGCGGGACCCAGCAGCCCGGTGACGCCCGGGCGGCCGACGAGGCCGCCGGCCGGAGGACGCGCCGTCGTCATGCAGGTCACCCTAGGCTCGCCGCCGGACGTCCGCGGTCCGATCCCGCGATCACCACGGCCCGCCCCGCCGACCGCGCGTCACGGGCGATCAGGACCACTCCCAGCGTGAGCAGCACGACGTCCTGACCGACGAGGAACGGGATGGCGTGTCCGGCTCCGACGGCGGCGCACAGGTCCGTGAGCAGGTGCAGGCCCATGAGCGGGACGATGGTGCCGGTGCGCCGGCGAAGCGCGGCGTAGCCGACGCCGAAGCAGAACGCGCCCCAGGCCTGGGCGGCGACCAGCGCGACGCTGTCGCGGTAGAGGACGTTGCCGAGGTGGGCGAGCCCGAACAGGGCCGAGGCGACCAGGACGCCGCGGGCCGGCCCGAGCGGCGCCAGCAGCCGTTGGGCGAGGCCGCGCCAGACCAGCTCCTCGGTGAACCCGGTGAGCACGTACCCGAGGACCAGCACCAGCCAGGTGGACGGGCCGAGCTGCCGGACGCCCAGGACCAGCGGACTCAGCGCCAGCAGCAGCGGCATCAGCAGGAGCGCCGGTCGTGACCAGGTGCGTGGGTGGTTCACCCCGAGCGCCGCCCAGGAACCGAACCGGGACCGGACGGCCAGCACGATACCGGTCATCACTGCGGTCACGACCAGCGCCCGGACGGTGCCGGACGCGCCGGGCATCAGGGCCCGGGTGAGGAACCCGCCGGGGACCGAGACGGCGAGGACGCCGGCGAGGACGAGCAGCCCCGCGGCCAGGGCCCGGCGGTCGGTGCGGGTGGCCCTCATGACGCCACCGCATGGCCGGCCGGCTGCCCCACCGGCCGGACGGCACGAGCGGAGCGGGCGGTGACCAGGACCCGGGCGAGCACCATCGTGAGGGCCATCAGCACGAACGCGGCCGTCCACGCGTCGGCACCGGTGATCCGGTGCGTCACCGAGAACCGTCCGATGGCGACCGGGAACCAGTGGTCTGCTCCGTAGGCGAACGCCATCCGGCCCCCGATGACGGCGACCCAGAGCACCGCGTACGCCGCACCGGCGTGCGTCACGACCCCTCCTGTCCGGTCCCTGCGGACGCGCACCAGCAGCCCGGCGACCGCTCCGAGCACGGCGCCTGCCGCGGCACCGACGAGCTCGAGCCGGAGGTCGTTGCCGAGCGTCGGGAGGTCGCGCAGGAAGAACCAGCCCGCGACGGCGACCAGCGCGACGGGCGTCGCGAGACGGGCCCGGGTGAGTCGGCGGGTGCCGAGGTTGCTGCCCAGGATGTAGACGAGAAGCCCCACGTTGAGGGCGTACTGAGCTGACGACATGACGGCGGTCCTCTCGCCGGGCGACCCTGAGGTCGCGCTCCTGGTGGAGGAACCTACGAGCGCCGGCACGCCCGCGGCATCGGCTCGGGGATGGAGAAGCGGACCTCCACCCCAGGGTGGAGACCGGCCGCGTGTCGTCTTGACATCTGCCCGAACCGGTCACTCACTGTCCGGCAAGTCTTTATTGTTGGCATATGCCCGTTCGTACTCGACTGTCTGCTGCCCTGGCGTGCCTGCTCGCCGTCGCCGGGCTCGGGGTCGTCGGCACGTCGGCTCCCGCGGCCGCCGGCTCCACGATCCTGTGCACCGGCTACACCGGGTGCGCGCGCGCCGGGATGGGCAGCGCCGGCTACGCGAGCGCCAACGCGACGATGTACTGGCGGATGTACAGCGGCCACAACTGCACCAACTACGCGGCGTACCGCATGGTGCACAGCGGCCTGCCGAACAGCCGGCCGTGGACGGGCAGCGGCAACGCCACGAACTGGGGGCCGGCGAACCGGTCCCGCACCGACGGGACGCCGAGGGTGGGAGCGGTCGCCTGGTGGGCGGCCAACGTGCCGCCCGCCGGCTCCGTCGGCCATGTGGCGTACGTCGAGCAGGTGGTCTCCTCCAGCGAGATCGTCGTCTCCCAGGACAGCTGGGGCGGGACGTTCTCGTGGGCCCGGATCACCCGGTCCAGCGGCCGGTGGCCGAGCGGCTTCGTCCACTTCCACGACGCCACGCTGCGCAGCACCGCGCGGCCCACGGTCACCGGCACCGCCAAGGTCGGCTCCCGGCTCACCGCCACGACCGCGGGCTGGTCACCCGCCCCGAGCACCGTGCGGTACCAGTGGCGCGCGGGCGGCACGCCCATCGCCGGCGCGACCGGCGCCAGGCTCGTCCTCGCCCGGGCCCAGCAGGGGCAGGCGATCTCGGTGCAGGTGACCGCCTCGCGCACCGGCTACCCCTCTGCGACCGCGACCTCCCCGGCCACGGGGGCGGTGGCCCCCGGCCGGCTGAGCGCCACCAGCCGCCCCACGATCTCCGGCCAGGCCGGCGTCGACGCGACGCTGACCGCGACGCCGGGCACCTGGAGCCCGGCGCCCTCGACGCTGTCCTACCGGTGGTCCGCCGACGGCGCACGGATCGCCGGCGCGACCGGTGCCACGCTGCCCGTCGGCGCCGGACTGGTCGGGAAGAGGGTCACGGTCACGGTCACCGCCACCAGGAGCGGCTACGCCTCGGTGGCGTCGACCTCGACCGCCACCGCGGCCGTCGGCGAGGGCGAGTTCCGGTTGGCGGAGCCGGTCACGGTGACGGGTGCTCCGCGGCTGGGCCGGACGCTGCGCGTCCCCCCGGTCGCGGTGACCCCCGGCACCGGACGCGCCACGGTCGAGTGGGTGCGCGGGCGGCACCTGGTGGCCGGGGCCGTCGGTCCGACGTACCGGCTCTCCGCCGCGGACCTCGGCACCCACCTGGCCGCACGGGTCGTGGTGAGCCGGCCCGGGTACCGGACGCTGACCGCCCGCAGCCCGATGACCGGCCGGATCATGGCGACCCCCCGGCTCCGGGTCACCGCGACCCCGGGCCACGGCAGGCTGCGGGTGTCCGTCGAAGTGAGCGCACCCGGGGTGAGCCCGGTGGTCGGCAAGGTGCGGGTCCGCTCCCGCGGTCGGGTCCTCGCGCTGGTGCCGCTGCGGCAGGGTCGGACCACGGCGACGCTCACCGGCCTGCCCGCCGGCGTCCGCACCGTCCACGTCCGCTACGTCGGCAGCCGTCCCGTCACGACCGCGGTCGTGAGCCGGCGGGTGCGGATCGGCTGACCCGCGCCCGGTCACGCCCGAACCGGACCCGGATGTCGCCGGCGCACGCTAGGGTCTCTTGGGGCATACACGCATGAGGGGGCTCACACGTGGCAACGAGGACGATCGCGGCTGCCGCCGCGCTGGCGGTCGCTGTGGCGGCAGGGGCGCTCGTCGCGGGGACGACGGGGCGACCGTCGCCCGCCTACGCTGAGGGCTCGCCGACCGTCACGGTCGCGGCGGTCGGTGACATGGCCTGCGACTCCTCCGACAGCGCCTTCAAGCAGGGCGCCGGGACGGCCCTGCGCTGCGCTCAGAAGCGGGTCTCCGACGCGGTCGTGCGGGACACGTCGGTCACTGCGGTCCTCGGACTGGGCGACTACCAGTACGACTGCGGTGACGCGAAGGACTACCAGGTCTCCTACACGCCGACCTGGGGACGTCTCAATCCGCTGATGGACCCGGTCGCAGGGAACCACGAGTACCAGACCGGCAAGGACGCGTTCGGCGCCGCCTGCCCGACCACGAACACCACGGCCGCGAACTACTTCGCCTACTTCGGCTCCGCGGCGCACGTCCAGGACCAGGGCCACTTCTCCTTCGACCTGGGCGCGTGGCACGTCGTCGCACTGAACGGGAACTGCTCGCGCGTCGGCGGCTGCTCGGCCACCTCGACGCAGACGAAGTGGCTGGCCGCCGACCTGGCCGCCGACACCCAGCCGTGCACCCTCGCCTACTGGCACCAGCCGCTGTTCACGGGGCTCTCCGGCGGACCCGCGACCGCCTACCGCCCGTGGTGGACCCTGCTGCACGACGCCGGCGCCGACGTGGTGCTCAACGGCCACGTCCACGACTACCAGCGCTACGCCGCGCTCGCTCCCGACGGCACGCCTGACACCACCGGGGGGATCACCCAGTACGTCGTCGGCACCGGCGGGGAGAAGCTCGTCTCGGTCGCCTCCTCGGCGGTGCCGCATCCCGTCGTGAACGCCACCACCTTCGGCTACCTGCGGCTCCACCTCGCCGACGGGAGCTGGTCCGCGGAGTACCTCCAGGACGGGGGGCAGGTGCTGGACGCCTCGAGCGGCACCTGCCACCACGCTCCGGCGGCGTCCGCGACCGCCATCGCCTCGGCGTCCGCCACGGACGCCCCGGCCGACAGCCCGAGCGCCACCGCGGCCGCGTCGGACCCCACCACCGACACAGCCACCGACACGGCCACCGCCACCGTCACAGACACCGCCACCGACACCGCGACCCCGCCCCCGACGACGCCCGCCCCGACGCCGGTCGCCCCTTCCACGGGCACCGAGCTCTTCGGCAACGGCTCGGTCGAGGCATCGGGAACGCCCTACCTCGGCACCTACAGCGGCAGCGACCAGGTCTCGTGGTCGACGGCCGCCGCGCACACCGGCACGCACTCGGTGCGGATCCGCAACACGGCCGCCTCGGCACAGGA
>JAICLD010000108.1 GCA_025927595.1 Nocardioidaceae bacterium
GATCACGGCGGTGATGCCCCACTACGCCTACGCCCGCTCCGACAAGAAGGACGCGTCGCGGATCTCGCTCGGCGGGCGCCTGGTCGCCGACATGCTGGTGACCGCCGGGGTCAGCCGGGTGCTGACCATGACCCTGCACGCTCCACAGGTGCACGGGTTCTTCTCGGTCCCGGTGGACCACCTGACCGCGCTGGGCGTGCTCGCCGAGCACTACCGGGACCAGGGGCTCGACCACGCCGAGCGGACGGTCGTGGTCTCCCCGGACCTCGGCAACGCCAAGACCGCGACGCACTTCGCCCGGCTGCTCGGCCTCCCGGTCGCCGCGGCGAGCAAGCAGCGGCTCGCCGACGACCGGGTGGCCGTGGACGCGGTCGTGGGCGACGTCGCAGGACGGCACGCGATCGTGCTCGACGACGAGATCGCCACCGGGGGCTCGATCGTCGAGGTCCTCGACAAGCTCGCCGAGCTCGGCTGCACCGGCGCGTCGGTGGCCTGCACCCACGGACTGTTCGTCGGCAAGGCGGTCCAGCGGCTCCGCGACCACCCGATGATCACCGAGGTGGTCACCACCGACACCGTGCCGGCACCGCAGGACTGGCCGGAGCTGAAGGTGCGGTCGGTCGCCGAGCTGTTCGCCGAGGCGATCTCCCGGGTGCACGCCGGGGAGTCGGTCAGCAGCCTGTTCGACGGCGTGGACCCGACCCTCGGGCCGCCGCAGCCGACGCTGCCGTTCGGGGAGTGAGGCGGATGCCGGAGCTCTACCAGGTCACGCACCGGGTCATCCCGCCGCTGGCGCGGGCGATCTGGCGCCCCACCGTGGAGGGGCTCGACCGGGTCCCTCCGACCGGGCCGGTGATCGTGGCCAGCAACCACCTGTCGTTCGCGGACAGCCTGGTGATCCCGATCGTGGCCCCGAGGCAGGTGGTCTTCCTGGCCAAGAAGTCCTACTTCACCGGCAGCGGGGTGAAGGGCGCGCTGTCGCGGGCCTGGTTCACCGGCATGGGGATGATCCCCGTGGACCGCGACGACCAGAAGGCGGCCCTCGCCTCCCTCGACCTGGCCCTGGAGGTGCTCGGACGCGGTGGGGCGTTCGGGATCTACCCCGAGGGCACCCGCTCCCGCGACGGCCGGCTCTACCGCGGCCGCACCGGCGTCGCGCACCTGGCGCTCACGTCCGGCGCGCCGGTGGTCCCCGTCGGCCTGGCCGGCACCGAGAACCTGCAGCCGGTCGGGGCGCGGCTCCCGCGGCTGGTCCGGGTCACCGTCCGGTTCGGCGAGCCGCTCCGCTTCGAGGGCCGGTACGACGACGTGCCGCCCGGGCTGGCCCGCCGCCGGGTGACCGACGAGGTGATGGAGGCGATCGCCGCGCTGTCGGGCCAGGAGCGGGCCGACGCCTACAACGAGCGCCCGGCGGACCCGCTCAGCCCGTGAGGGTCGTGCGCGGGTGCACGGGCAGCAGCAGCGGCGGTCGCGGCCGCTGGTGGAAGTCGAAGTCGCGGACCAGGTCGCCGAGCCGCGGGTTGTCCTCGCGCACGTCGGGACGGGGGTCGGGCCGCCCGTCGGTGCGCGGGTCGAGCCGCTGCCCGTGGAGGAAGTCGTCCTCGATGAACTTGACGTAGGCGTCGAACGACAGCGTCTGGTGGTCGACGTACCCGCGGCGGGCGTAGGGGCTGATCACCAGGCCGGGCACCCGGAACCCGAAGCCGTTGGCGTCGACCCGCGGCGGCCGGACGTGGTCGTAGAAGCCGCCCCAGTCGTCCCAGGCCAGGAAGATCGCCGTGGACCTCCAGTCGGGGCCCCGCATGACGCTGTCGACCAGCCGGGTGACGTAGGACTGCCCGGCGCTGACCCGGCCCGGGGGGTGCTCGGAGACGGTGCCGGAGGGCACCACCCAGCTGACCGCGGGCAGGTGTCCGGTCCGGGCCTCCCGGACGAAGCGGCGGGTGGGGCCGATGTCGCGCAGCTGGTGGTCCTGCCGCACGGTCTCGAAGCTCGGCAGCGGGTTCCAGATCCCCGGGGTGACGGCGCGCTGGGCGACGTCCCTGCAGACGAAGGCGCCGTCGCGGCGGCAGTCCGGCTCCGGCCCCGGCGTCACGTAGTAGCCCCAGCTGACGTGGTGGCGGTGCAGCAGGTAGGTGAGGTCGGTCCAGGCGTAGACGGGCGAGCGCGGCGGCTGCTGCGTCCCGCCTCCGACCCAGCCGTCGGGGACGTGGTCCCCGACGAGCCCCGGACGGTTGACGCACGACGACGGCGCCCGGGTGGCGCACATCGCGGACCACTCCGAGACCTGCCACAGGTGCTCGGGCAGGCTCCAGGACCGGATCGGCTCGAACAGGTGGTCCTGCAGGACGAAGTGGTGCGCGTAGGACCAGTAGTTCGGCAGGTCCCCGCCGTCGTGGTAGCCGAGCGTGTCGAGGCCGGTGCCGTTGCTGCACGCGGGGTCGTTCGGGTCGGCGCAGTGGTCGTGCGCGATGACGCCCTGGCGCAGGAAGCCGTCCATCCGGCCGTGGTCGAGGTCCGCGGTGGCGTTGCGGAAGCCGTGCGGCCCTCCGCCGTCGACGTCGGCGTGGTCGAGGTAGGGCCGGTGGCAGCGGCCACCGGGGCGGGCCCGCAGGCAGGGGACCGGCCGGCCGTGCCGGAACGGGATGCCGTCCGCGCCGGGGAAGGTCCCGAAGTAGGTGTCGAAGGACCGGTTCTCCTGCATCAGCACGACGACGTGCCGGATCCGGTGGATGCCGCTCGACCGCTCGACCGGGGAGCGCCAGCGCCTGGCGGAGGCCGGTGCCAGCGCTCCCCGGCGGGGCCCCTGGAGCAGCGCCGGTCGGGCGGACTGGCAGCCGCCGAGGAGCACGAGCCCGACCAGCAGGCACAGCAGGGACGGCAGGGAGGGACGCCTCGTCACGCCCCCATGCTGCGTCGCGAGCCTGAGACGAGGTTGAGAGCGCGGCGACTAACCTGGCGACGTGGCAGACGCACCGATCGGCATCTTCGACTCCGGCTTCGGCGGCCTCACCGTCGCCCGCGCCGTCCTCGACCAGCTGCCGCACGAGCCGGTGCTCTACCTCGGCGACACCGCCCGCCAGCCCTACGGCCCCAAGCCGATCGGCGAGGTGCGCGAGTACGCCCTGGAGTGCCTGGACCACCTCGTGGACGAGGGCGTCAAGGCGCTGGTCATCGCCTGCAACTCCGCCAGCGCCGCGGTGCTGCGCGACGCGCGTGAGCGCTACCCGGTGCCGGTGGTGGAGGTGATCCACCCCGCGACCCGGCGGGCCGTCGCCGCCTCGCGCACGGGCCGGATCGGGGTCATCTGCACCCGTGCCACCGCGGAGTCGATGGCCTACGACGACGCCTTCACCGCTGCGCCCCACGTGCGGCTGCACACCCGTGCCTGCCCGCGGTTCGTCGAGTTCGTCGAGGCCGGCGTCACCAGCGGGCCGGAGCTGCTCGAGGTGGCCCACGGCTACCTCGACCCGCTGGTCTCCGCGGGCATCGACACGCTGATCCTCGGCTGCACGCACTACCCGCTGCTCACCGGCGCGGTGTCCTACGTCGTCGGTGACCAGGTGACGCTGGTCTCGAGCGCGGAGGAGACTGCCAAGGACGTCTACCGGCTGCTCGTGCAGCACGACCTGGAGCGGGACCCGGCGCTGCCGGCGCCGGTGCACCGGTTCCTCACGACCGGGCAGCCGGAGGAGTTCGAGCGGATCGGCCGCCGGTTCCTCGGCCCCGAGCTGGAGTCCGTGCACCAGCTCGCGCAGGCGACGTCCTGGGTGCGCGTGTGAGGGTCACCGTCGTCGGGTGCTCCGGCTCGTTCGCCGGGCCCGAGTCCGCCGCCAGCTGCTACCTGCTCGAGGGCGACCACGAGGGACGGACCTGGCGCGTGCTGCTGGACCTCGGCAGCGGGGCGCTCGGGTCCCTGGCCCGGTTCGTGGACCCCTCCCGGGTGGACGCGGTGCTGGTGAGCCACCTCCACCCGGACCACTACTTCGACATCAGCGGTCTCTACGTGCTCTGGAAGTACCACCCCGACGGACCCCGCGGGAGGATCCCGATCTGGGGGCCCCGCGGGATCGCCGACCAGTGCGCCCGCGCCTACGGGCTGCAGCGCCCGCCGGGCATGTCCGTCGAGTTCGACTTCCACGAGTACGACGGGCAGCCGGTCCGCCTCGGCCCGTTCACGGTGCGGCTCGCGCGGATGGCGCACCCGGTCCGCGCCTTCGGCATGCGGGTCGAGGTGGAGGGCCGGGTGCTCGTCTACTCCGGGGACACCGGCCCCTGCCAGGCGCTGGTCGACCTCGCCCGGGGCGCGGACCTCCTGCTCGCGGAGTCGGCGTTCGTCGAGGGCGGCGCCAACCCCGTCGACCTGCACCTGACCGGCAAGCAGGCCGGTGCGGCGGCCGCGGAGGCCGGCGTGAAGCGGCTGGTGCTGACCCACGTCCCGCCCTGGCACGACCCGCAGGTGTGCCTGGCCGAGGCGCGGGAGGCGTTCGCCGGCCCCCTGGAGCTGGCGCGCACCGGGGCGACGTACGCGTGGTGAGGCCTCGCTAGGCTCCCGGGCATGAGCAGAGCAGACGGACGACGCAGCGACGAGCTACGGCCGGTCACGATCACCCGGCACTGGCTCGACCACGCGGCCGGCTCGGTGCTGGTCGAGTTCGGCCGGACCCGCGTGCTGTGCGCCGCCTCCGCGACGATCGGGGTGCCGCGCTGGCGCAAGGGCTCGGGGCTGGGCTGGGTCACCGCGGAGTACGCCATGCTGCCTGCCTCGACGAACACCCGCTCGGACCGCGAGTCGGTCAAGGGCCGGATCGGCGGACGCACCCACGAGATCTCCCGCCTGGTGGGCCGGTCGCTGCGGGCGGTCGTCGACCCCAAGGCCCTGGGCGAGAACACGATCGTGCTCGACTGCGACGTGCTGCAGGCGGACGGCGGGACCCGGACCGCCGCGATCACCGGTGCCTACGTCGCTCTGGCCGACGCCTGCACCCACCTGCGCGAGCGTGGCGCGCTGGCCGGGGAGCCGCTGACCGGGTCGGTGGCGGCGGTCTCGGTCGGCGTCATCGACGGCGATCCGCGGCTCGACCTGCCCTACGAGGAGGACGTGCGCGCCGAGACGGACATGAACGTCGTCATGACCGGCAGCGGCGCCTTCGTCGAGGTGCAGGGCACCGCCGAGGGCGCGCCCTTCGACCGGGCGATGCTCGACCAGCTGCTCTCCCTGGCCGAGCGCGGCTGCGCCGACCTGACGCTGGCCCAGCAGCGGGCCCTGGACGCGCGATGAGCCGCCAGGTGTTCCTCGCCTCCCGGAACGCCAAGAAGCTGCTGGAGATGCGCCGCATCCTCGAGGAGTACGTCGACGACGTCGAGGTCCTCGGGCTCGACGACGTGACGCCGTACGAGGAGCCCGCCGAGACCGCGCCGACCTTCTCGGGCAACGCGCTGATCAAGGCCCGCGAGGCCGTGGCCGCGACCGGGCTGCCGTCGCTCGCCGACGACAGCGGGCTCTGCGTCGACGCGCTCAACGGCATGCCGGGGGTGCTGTCGGCGCGCTGGGCCGGCACGGCCAAGGACGACGCGGCCAACAACGCACTGCTGCTCTCGCAGCTGACGGACGTGCCCGACGAGCGACGCGGCGCCCACTTCGCCTGCTCGGTCGCGTTCGCCTACCCGATCGGGGCCGGCGGGGTCGCCGAGCACGTCGTGCACGGGGAGATGGCCGGCCGCGTCGTCCGTGCCCCCCGGGGCAGCCGCGGGTTCGGCTACGACTCGCTGTTCGTGGCCGACGCGACCATCGACGGCCGCACGTCCGCGGAGCTGTCGACGGAGGAGAAGGACGCCGTCTCGCACCGCGGCAAGGCGATCCGCGAGATCGCGCCGCTGGTCGCGGACGTCCTCGGCGGGCTGTGACCCGGGACGGTGCGCCCGGTGAGACTCGAACTCACACTGTCAGGAACCTAAGTCCTGTGCCTCTGCCGTTGGGCTACGGGCGCGCCCGCCCGAGTCTAGGAGGCCAGGCCGAGGTCCTTGCGCAGCTTGGCGACGTGGCCGCTGGCCCGGACGTTGTACTGCGCGAGCCGGACCAGGCCGTCCGCGCCGACGACGAACGTCGAGCGGATCACGCCCTCCACGGTCTTGCCGTAGAGCCTCTTCTCCCCGTAGGCGCCGTAGCGGGAGAGCACCGCCCTGTCCGGGTCCGACAGCAGCGTGATCGTGAGGTGGTCTCGCTCGCGGAAGGCGGCCAGCTTCTCCGGCTTGTCGGGGGAGATGCCGAGCACCTCGTAGCCGGCGGCGCGCAGCGAGTCCAGGGAGTCGGTGAAGTCGCAGGCCTGCGTGGTGCACCCGGGCGTCATCGCGGCCGGGTAGAAGTACACGACGACGTCGCGGCCGCGCAGCTCCGACAGGGTGACCTGCTCGCCCGTGTCGGAGGTGAGCGTGAAGTCGGGAGCGACGTCGCCGGGCGACAGGCGGGTGGTGCTCACAGGGATCCTCCGGGAGGTGCAGCGGACGCGGACAGGTCGGCACCACCGTAGCCGCGGCGGTTGGGTACCCTTCACACGCGACGCCGCGACCCCGTGGCCGAGCCGTCCAGCAGCCTGATCGCGAGGAGAAGACACCGTGGCGCAGTCCGACCAGAAGCCGCAGGACCGTGCTCCGAGCTCCATCGAGCGGGACATGGAGGCGACCCGGGAGCGGCTGGCCGAGACGATCGACCAGCTCGTCCACCGCGCCAGCCCCAAGACCATCGCCCGCCGCGAGGTCGCCACGGTCAAGGCGTACTTCGTCGACGCGCACGGCAACCCGCGCACCGACAACATCCTCAAGGTCGCCGGCGGGGTCGTCGGCTTCGCGGTGTTCGTCGTCGTCGTGCGCAGGCTCACCCGCTAGGCGCCCGGTGCCCGACAAGACGCCGATCCGGATGCTGCACGACCGCGTGCTGGTCTCGGTCGACTCCGAGGGCGAGCGACGCTCCAGCGGCGGCATCGTGATCCCCGCGACCGCGGCCCTCGGCGGCCGGCGGCTGTCCTGGTCGCGCGTGGCCGCGATCGGCCCGCACGTGCGCACGGTCGAGGTGGGCGACCGGGTGCTCTTCGACCCCGAGGACAAGGCGGAGGTCGAGGTCAACGCCGAGACCTACGTGCTGATGCGCGAGCGGGACCTGCACGCGGTCGCCGCCGACCGGCTCGGGGACAGCCAGACCGGGCTCTACCTCTAGGCCGGCTAGGCGCCGGGCTCCCGCCGGACCTCGTCGGTCGTGCCGTCCGGGTTCGTGATGGTGGTCTCCGCGTCCGTGGCGGGGGCACCGCCGGTGCGCGGCGTCCCGGCGTCGGTGGCCTGCTGCTGCGGGTCGAGGGACTCCGCCTCCCGCAGCCGCTCCTCGTGCTCGCGGCGGTGCCGGGCGGCGTCCTCCTGGCGCTCGCGGGCCTCCATCGCGAGCCGCTCGGCCTCCGCCTGCTTGCGCTCGGCCTCCGCGCGGGCGAGGGCCGCCTCGGCCTCACGCTCGCGGGCGTGGGCCTCGTGCTCACGGACCTCCGGCTCGCGCGCGGCCGCCTGCTCGCGCAGCTCGGCGGCCCGGGCGCGGTCCCGCTCGCCCTGCTTCCGCCGCTGCGCGGCCACGGCCGCCACGACGGCCGCGACGACGGCGATCACCACGATCGCGATGATCAGCCACATCAACCAGGTCGGCATGTCCTGTCTCCTCTCGTCCGGCAGTGCTCACGCCGGTCCTCAGGCCGGTGCTCAGGCCAGTGTGCCCCGCAGCTCGCCGAGCACCCGGGACAGGATCCGGGACACCTGCATCTGGGTCACCCCGACCTGCCGGGCGATCTGTGACTGGGTCTGCTGGCGGAAGAACCGCAGGTACAGGATCTCGCGGTCGCGCCGGGGCAGCGACCGGACGGCCGGGGTCAGCATGATCCGAGCCTCCGCCTCACTCATCGCGTTGCCGTCGTCGGCGAGGAGCTCGCCGAGCGACCCCGACCCGTCGGCGCCGACCGGCAGGTCCAGCGACGTCGGCGTGTAGCACCCGTCCGCCGAGAGCGCCTCGACCACCGACTCCTCCGGTACGTCGAGGTGCGTGGCCACCTCGGCGACCCGCGGCGAGCGGCCCAGGGTCTGGGTCAGCTCGGCCTGGGCCCGGCTCACGTCGGCCTGCAGCCGCTGGATCGGCCGGGGCGGCCGGATCATCCAGCCGTAGTCCCGGAACTGCCGCTTGACCTCGCCCTTCATCGTCACCACGGCGTAGGACAGGAACTCCGCGCCGTTCTGGGGGTCGAAGCCGCGGGCCGCCTTCAGCAGCGCCACGGTCGCCGCCTGGGTGAGGTCCTCGTCGGCGATGCCGCGACCGCGGTAGCGCGCCGCGATCGCGCGGGCCAGCCCCATGTGCAGCACGACGACCTCGTCCTGGAGGCGCTTGCGCTCGACGGGGTCACTCTCGGTCGCCGCCCGCTCCAGGAGCCGCTGGCTCAGCCGGGTGCGGGCCGGCTGTGACACCGTCGTGACCATGGGGTCCGCCTTCGGGGTCCGACCGGCGTACGCCGGTCCTCGCCGGGGACGTCCCCGGGCTGGGGTCGTCCTACCCGGCGCCAACGGCCCGAAAACGCCGGGGCGGTCGAGCGGTCTAGCCCGAAGCGGTCAGCCGGTGCGGGTGAACGAGCGGTGAGTCATGCCGCCGCCACGCGCGGCGTTGACCTCGGCCAGGGCCGCCAGGTCGTCCCGGGTCGGCGACCAGAGCCCGGCACGCACGTTGGCGACCACCTGCTCGGGACGGGTCGCGCCCGCGATCACGCTGCCCACCCCGGGCTGGGCGGCCAGGCCGCCGATGGCCACGTCGAGGATGCCGACGTCGCGGTCCTCGGCGAAGGCGTGCAGCGCCTCGATGCGGTCCCAGTCGGCGGTGGCGAGCCGGTGCGCCTGGCCGTCGGCGGCGAGCCGGCTCCCCTGCGGAGCGGACTCGTCGCGCCGGTACTTGCCGGTCAGCAGGCCGTAGGCGAGCGGGAAGTAGGCGATCAGGCTGGTGCCGGTGCGGGCCAGCGCAGGGAGCAGCTCCTCCTCGGCCGCGCGGTTGTAGAGGGAGTACTCGTTCTGCGCCGACACGAACGATCGCAGGCCGGCCGTCCGGGCGGTCCAGTGCGCGTCGACGACCTCCCAGGCGGCGAAGTTCGAGCAGCCCAGGTAGCGCACCTTGCCCTCGGTGACCAGCTCGGTCAGCGCTTCGAGGGTCTCCCGGACCGGCGTCACGAGGTCCGGCTGGTGCAGCTGGTAGAGGTCGATGTGGTCGGTGCCGAGCCGGCGCAGGCTGGCCTCCACCGCGCGGCGGACGTAGCGGCGGGAGGCCCGCGCCCCCCAGTCCGGGCCGTTGGCACCGGCCATGTCCATGCCGAACTTCGTCGCCACGACGACGTCGTCGCGACGGCGTCCGAGGCTGCGTCCGAGCAGCTCCTCGCTCGCGCCGCGTCCGTAGGTGTCCGCGGTGTCGAAGAGCGTCACGCCGGCATCGAGCGCGGCGTCCACGACGGACTGCGTCTGCCGGGCGTCGATGCGGGACCCGAAGGCGTTCGTGCCGAGCCCGACGGTGGAGACCATCAGGCCGCTGCGGCCCAGGGGACGGTAGGTCATCTCGCTCACCCGGCGACCGTAGCGGCCCGAGCCAACCGGCCCCGCGGGCGGTGCGGCTCAGCTCACCTCGAGCTGGACCACGACCTGGTCGAGCGCGTGGTCCTCGACGTCGACGATCCCGGGCCGGTCGATCGTGAGCCTCTCGGTGCTGGTCCCGGCGGTGAACTCCACCTCCTGCTCGGGTGTCGAGTGGACATGCAGCTCGCCGGCCCGGTCCGCGTCGATGTGGAGGGTCACCGGCTCACCGACGGAGGCCTCGACCCGGGTGCCGTTCGGGGTCACCGTGCCGTCCTTGACGGTGATCTCGAC
>JAICLD010000244.1 GCA_025927595.1 Nocardioidaceae bacterium
AGCGCGGCGGCGGGTGCCGCCCTGGCGGCGGCCACGGTGACGCCGAAGCCGAGGATCTACTCCCGGGCCCAGTGGGGCGCCGACGAGCGGATGCGGGACCGGGCCTCCCTGCACTACGGCGAGGTCCACGGCGGGTTCGTGCACCACACCGTGAACGCCAACGGCTACACGCGGGCCCAGGTGCCCGCGATCATCCGGGGCATCTACGCCTACCACACGCAGTCCCGCGGCTGGTCCGACATCGGGTACAACTTCCTCGTCGACCGCTTCGGCCGGATCTGGGAGGGCCGCTACGGCGGGGTGGGTCGTCCCGTCGTCGGAGCGCACACGCTGGGCTACAACGACGACTCCTTCGCGATGTCGGCGATCGGCAACTACGACATCGCCCGGCCCAGCGCGGCGATGCTGCGGGCCTACGGTCGGCTCTTCGCCTGGAAGCTGGGCCTGCACGGCGTCCGCGCGAGCTCGACGCACCAGTGGATCACCCAGCGGTGGTTCCGCGCCATCAACGGCCACCGCGACGCGGGCCAGACGGCCTGCCCCGGCCGGTACCTCTACGCGCGTCTGCCGACGATCCGGTCGCTGGCCGCGGCCGACCAGCGGGGCTGGGCCGGCCGACGCCGTACGACCAACCTCGCGGGCGCCACGGCACCCGACGTCGTGGCGCGCGACCGGACCAGCAAGCGGGTGTACCTGCTGCGCACGGGCGGCAAGGGCGTCGTCGCCCACACCACCGCCAGCAACGTCCGGTTCCCCTACGCCGACCTCGTGCTCAGCGCCGGCGACTGGGACCGGGACGGTCACGGCGACCTCGTCACCCGCTCCCGGCACACGGGCCGGCTCTACCTCTACCGGGGCGACGGCCGCGGCGACTTCGCCGCGCCGCGGCAGATGAGCGGCTCGGACTTCCGCCCGATCCGGATGCTCACGGCGGTGGGGGACATGACCGGGGACGGCCGCCCGGACCTGCTCGGCCAGCGCTCCGGCGGGTCGATGAGGATCTACCCCGGCAACGGCGGGCACGGCTTCCTCCCCAGCTACGTCGCGCACTCGGCCATCGGCGGCCGGCAGCAGGTCGGGGTGGGGCTGTGGACCTCCGACGGCGCGCCGGACACCGTCGTGCGCCGCACCGACAACCGCCTCGTGCTCTACCCGGGCAACGGCCCGGGCGGCCTGACGGGCGGAACGGTCGTCGGAACCGCGATGCCGGCGTTCGGCCGGCTGGTCTCCGTCGGTGACCTCACCGGGGACGGCCGGGCGGACCTGCTGATGCAGCAGCGCTCCGACGGGCGGCTGTGGCTGCGCGCCGGCACGGCGCACGGCTTCGCCAGGAAGCATCCCTTCGGCAGCCGGACCTCGCGGTTCGACCTCGTCGGCTGAGCCACCGGGTCAGTCGCGCAGCTGCTCGGTGACGCGCTCCTGGTCGGCCCGCGCCGGCCAGGAGGCCTCGTCCGCGTGGCGGACCCACACGGTCCCGCCGCCGCGGAGCAGCGGGGCGGTGAGGGTCTCCAGGCCGCGGCGCGTGCAGGGGTTGACGTCGGTCAGCAACCGGCCGCCGGGGGAGAGCACCGGTGCGGACCCCGCCGCCTGCACCAGGACGGCCTGGTCGATGCTGCCCCCGGCGTCCCGCCAGGCCGGGTCGTCCGGCCGGGGCGGGTCGATCGCGGTGAACGCGTCCGGCTGGGCGAGCACCACGGCGCCGTAGTCCGTCACACCAATGGGCAGCTCGTCGGTGAACCGGCCGCCCAGCGGCCGCAGCGACAGCGCCACCACCGGTACGTCGCCGGCGGCGTACGCCGCGACCCGGTCCGGCCCGCACACGACCAGGTCCGCGGCGGCGACCAGCCCCGCGTCGTCGGTGGCGCACACCCCCAGGCTCCACGCCGCGCCCAGCCACACCGGTCCCAGCCAGTGGGTCGGCAGGTCGAGCAGCACCAGGTCGCCGCGCTCGAGCCCGACCTCGTCCTGCACGAGCCCCGCCGTCTTGGCCACCCAGTTCGCGTAGGTCGCCAGCGACAGCTCCACCCGCTCACCCGTGGCGTCGTCGTAGAAGGTCACCAGCGGCCGGGACCGGTCGCCGCGCACCGCTCCGGACAGGGCGTCGGGAAAGGTCGTGGCGGTGCTCATGGGCCGCACTGTACGGAGCCGGCGGATGAGAGGATGCCGCCCATGCTCCCTGGGCAGCCCGCCACGCACCGGCCCGACCCCACGCACCGGCCCGCGGCCGAGGCGGTGATCGTTGCCGGGGGGTTGGGCACCCGGCTGCTGCCGCTGACCGAGCACCGGCCCAAGCACCTGCTCGAGGTCGGCGGCGTGCCGTTCCTCGAGCACCAGCTGAGCCGGCTCGCGGCGGCCGGGGTGGCCCACGTCGTCCTGGCCACGTCCTACCACGCCGAGCTGTTCGAGCCGGTCCTCGGCGACGGCAGCCGCTGGGGGCTGCGGCTGGACTACGTCCAGGAGGCGGAGCCGTTGGGCACCGCCGGCGCCATCCGCCACGTGGCGCCGGCCCTCGGCGACGACCCCGAGGGCGCCGTCGTGGTCCTCAACGGCGACGTGCTGTCCGGGCACGACCTCGCCGCCCAGCTCCGGGACTTCGAGACGCCGCGGCGCGGGCGTCCCGTCGACGTCTCCCTCCACCTCGTCGAGGTCGAGGACGCCCGCGCCTTCGGCTGCGTGCCGACCGACGAAGACGGACGGGTGACCGGGTTCACGGAGAAGTCCCAGCGCCCGGTCACCCGGCAGGTGAACGCGGGCTGCTACGTGTTCCGCCGCCGCGTCGTGGACCTGATCCCCCCGGACCGGGTCGTGTCGGTGGAACGGGAGACCTTCCCCGCGCTGGTGGCGGGCGGAGCGCTCGTCGTGGGGCACCTCGAGAACGCCTACTGGCGGGACGTGGGCACCCCCGAGGCGCTCGTGGCGGCCTCTCGGGACCTGGTGCTCGGGCTGGCGCCCAGTCCGGCCGTGCCCGGTGAGGGGCGTCCCGCGGCGGTGCACCCCTCGGCGGTCGTGGAGCCGGGCGCACAGGTGCTCGACGGGTCCGCCGTCGCCGCCCTCGCGCGGGTCGAGCGCGGGGCGAAGATCGAGGGAAGCGTGCTGATGCCGGGGGCGGTGGTCGGCGCCGACGCCGACGTCGTGGGCTCGGTCGTCGGCCCTGGGGCACGCGTCGGCCGGAGGGCCCGGCTGACCGGGGTCACCGTCGGGGACGGCGCCCGGGTCGAGCCGGGTGCCCGGCTGCCGGCGGGCACCCGCGTGGCCGGCGGCGACGTCCTCGCCGGCTGAGGGACGGGCCGCGTCGAGCCGGGCCCTGTACCCCGTCCGGGGGCCGGCACACGCTGCGCTTACATCGTAAGTTTTCCGCGTCGCAGCGACATGGCGGTCGCCACAGCCGGGTACCCGGCCGCATCCACGAACGCGCCGCCACCGCGGCTGAAAGGAGCACCATGCTGACGGAGAACGAGGCACGAGAGGTCATCGGGTCGGACGCCCACGGGAGCGAGGGCGACAAGCTGGGCAGTGTCGAGCAGCTGTTCCTCGACGACGAGACCGGGCGCCCCGAGTTCGTCACCGTGAAGACCGGCCTGTTCGGGACCAAGGAGACCTTCATCCCCGTCGCCGACGCGTCCTGGTCCGGCGGCCGGCTGACCATGCCCTTCACGAAGGACAAGGTCAAGGGCGCCCCGCAGGTCGACGCCGAGGGCGGTCACCTCGACCGCGACGAGGAGCAGCGCCTGTACGAGTACTACGCGATGTCGTACAGCGACAGCGCGGGCTACGCCGGCCGTGACGAGACCGTCACCACCGGCACGGGCATCAACACCACCACCGACACCGACACCACCACGGGCACCGCGGGGTACGTCGGGGACGCCGCCGGGACCGAGGGGCACGACACCTCCGGCCCGACGACCGACGACGCCATGACGCGCTCGGAGGAGCGCGTGCGGGTGGGCACGACCCAGCAGGAGACCGGCCGGGTGCGTCTGCGCAAGTACGTCACCGAGGAGCAGGAGACCCACACCGTCCCGGTGCGGAAGGAGCGGGCGGTGCTAGAGCGCGAGCCGGTCACCGACGCCAACGTCGACCGCGCCACCAGCGGGCCGGACCTGTCCGACGAGGAGCACGAGGTGGTCCTCAACGAGGAGCGGGTCGTCGTCGAGAAGACCGTGGAGCCGGTCGAGCGGGTCCGGATC
>JAICLD010000219.1 GCA_025927595.1 Nocardioidaceae bacterium
AGCACGGCCGGCCGCGGCGAGGACGAGCTGCGCGAGCTGGTCCGGCACGCCGGCGCGGAGCTGGAGCTGGCACCGGCCGAGGTGATCCTGGAGTGGGCGGTCGCCACCTTCGGCGAGCGCTTCGCGGTGACCTCCTCCATGGGCGACGCGGTCCTGGCGCACCTCGCCTCCCGGGTGGCCCCCGGCATCGACGTGGTCTTCCTCGACACCGGCTACCACTTCGTCGAGACCATCGGCACCCGCGACGCCGTCGAGGCGACGCTGCCCGTCAACCTGGTCACCGTGACCCCTGCCCAGACCGTGGCCGAGCAGGACGCGTCGTACGGCAAGGACCTCTTCGCGCGCGACCCCGACCTGTGCTGCGCGCTGCGCAAGGTCAGGCCGCTCGGGCAGGCGCTGGCGTCGTACGACGCGTGGGCCACCGGGCTGCGCCGCGACGAGACCCACGACCGGGTGATCGCGCCGGTCATCGGCTGGGACGAGAGGAAGCGCAAGGTCAAGGTCTCGCCGCTGGCACGCTGGAGCGCCGACGACGTCGAGCGCTACGTGGCCGAGCACGGCGTCCTGGTCAACCCGCTGCAGGCCGACGGCTACCCCTCGATCGGCTGCCGGCCGTGCACCCGGCGGGTCGCCCCCGGCGCCGACGCGCGCAGCGGCCGCTGGGTCGGCACCGGCAAGACCGAGTGCGGCATCCATGTCTGAGCCGCCGAAAGGGCCACCCGCCCCCTCCGGCTCCCTCCGTCCCCGCGTCGACAGCGTCGTCGCCGCCCGGCACCGCACCCGGTGCACCCCTTCGAGAAAGGAGGCCACCCGATGACCGCTCCCGCCCTGGTGGCCCTCGCCCACGGCAGCCGCGACCCCCGCTCGGCCCGGACGATCACGTCGCTGGTCGCCGAGGTCCGCGGGCTCCGCCCCGACCTGCGGGTCGAGCCGGCGTTCCTCGAGCTGTCCAAGCCGTCCTTCGAGACCGTCGTGGACCGGCTCGTCCGGGCCGGGTACGACGAGATCGTGGTCGTGCCGCTGCTGCTGACGCAGGCCTACCACGCCAAGGTCGACGTCCCCCGCGCGGTGCACGCCGCCACCGAGCGGCACCCCGGGCTGCGGGTCCGCGCGACCGGGGTCCTCGGCCTCGAGCCGGTGTTCCTCGAGGTGCTCGACCGTCGGCTGCGCACCGCCCTGCGCGAGGCGCGGGTCCGCGAGCTCGACGCCCTGGTGCTCGCTGCGGCCGGCTCCTCCGACCAGCTCGCCAACCAGGCCGTGGCGCGGCTGGCCCGGCTGTGGGGCTCGACGCACCGGCTGCCGACCGTGGCCGCCTACGCGTCGGCGTCGCCGCCGGCCACCGGTGAGGCGGTGCGGCAGTTCCGCGCCGAGGGTCGCCGCCACATCGCGGTCGGGTCGCTGTTCCTCGCTCCCG
This sequence comes from Nocardioidaceae bacterium, assembly GCA_025927595.1. GTDB lineage: Bacteria > Actinomycetota > Actinomycetes > Propionibacteriales > Nocardioidaceae > Nocardioides_B. The sequence continues at coordinate 1,415 of JAICLD010000219.1, forward strand.
GCACGCTGCCGGACCGCGCCGCGGAGCTGGCGCTGGAGGCCGGGGCGGTCGCGGTGTCGGACCCGCTCGGCGCCGACCCCGAGGTGGCGCGCACCGTCCTGGCCCGCTACGCCGTCGGCGCCGTCGAGCTCGTCCCGGTCTGAGGCCGCCCCCGCTCCGGCGGAGGATCAGTCGGAGGTCGGGGCGGCGACCGGGGCGGGAGCCAGCCGCTCGGACCAGCGCTCCTCGATCCGGCCGAGACGCCACACCGCCACGGCGACGGCCCACGTCACCACGAAGAGCCCCACGATCACGAAGCCGAGGTTGTTCAGGTCCAGCCCCGCGACCCAGGCGACCGGGCCGGTGCGGATCGAGAGCCGCTCGCCGAGGATCGAGACGAGCTCGACGGTGCCGATCAGCAGCGCGACCGCCACGGACAGCGCGGTCACCGTGATGTTGTAGTAGACCTTGCGGACCGGGCGGGAGAACGCCCAGCCGTAGGCGACCTTCATGAACGCGCCGTCGATCGAGTCCAGCAGGCTCATCCCGGCCGCGAACAGGATCGGCATCGTGAGGATCGCGTACCACGGCAGCGCGAAGGCGGCCGCCCCGCCGGCGAGCACGAGCAGCCCGATCTCGGTGGCGGTGTCGAACCCGAGCCCGAACAGGACCCCGACGGGGTAGATCTGCCACGGCTTGGTGATCGACCGGGTCAGGCCGCCGAGGAACCGGTTCATGAGGCCGCGGCTGTCCAGCTGCGCCTCCAGCCCGGCCTCGTCGTAGTGCCCGCGGCGCATGTCCCGGAAGACCTTGAGGATCCCGACGAGGATCACCAGGTTGAGGATGCCGAGGACGTACAGGAACGTCCCCGAAACCAGGGTCCCGACCAGCCCGGTGACGTGGTGCAGCCCGGACCGGTCGCTCTCCAGCTGCCCGGCGAGCGACCGCACGCCGAAGGCCAGCAGCAGGCACAGCACGAACACCACGGTCGAGTGGCCGAGGGAGAACCAGAAGCCCACCGTGACGGGCCGCCTCCCCTCGGCCAGCAGCTTGCGCGTGGTGTTGTCGATCGCCGCGATGTGGTCGGCGTCGAAGGCGTGCCGCATCCCCAGGGTGTAGGCCGTGAGCCCGAGCCCGACGCCGAAGACCTGCGAGCCGACCCGGTAGTCGTGGGGGGCGACGACGGCCGCCAGCACCACCCAGCCGGCGACGTGCAGCGCGACGACCACGGCCGCCATCCCGCCGATCGCGACCCACTCCTCGCGGGAGAACGACCGCCGGACGCGAGCGACGCGTCCGCCGCCCACCGCGGGCGCGTCCTGGGTGGTGGTCATCGGGCTCCGATCACGAGGGCACGACAGGTCTGCGTGCACCTTACGCGGACCGGACGCTGTTGCAAACCATGTGCAACAAGCCCCGTCGCTCCCGGCTCGGAGCCGCTTCCCCGGACCCCCTAGGCTCTGCTCCATGAGCCAACACTTCGACGTCGTCGTCCTCGGTGCCGGCCCGGGAGGGTACGTCGCCGCCATCCGCGCCTCGCAGCTGGGCAAGAGCGTCGCCGTGGTGGAGGACAAGTACTGGGGCGGGGTGTGCCTCAACGTCGGCTGCATCCCCTCCAAGGCGCTGCTGCGCAACGCGGAGCTGGCTCACGTGCTCCAGCACGAGAAGGACGTCTTCGGGATCACCGGGGACGCCTCGATGGACTTCGGCGTCACGCACTCGCGCAGCCGCAAGGTGTCGGAGGGGATCGTCAAGGGCGTCCACTTCCTGATGAAGAAGAACAAGATCAAGGAGATCGACGGCTGGGGCACGCTGACCGGCGCCACGTCGATGGACGTCAGGAACCACGACGGTGAGACCGAGCAGGTCACCTTCGACCACCTGATCATCGCGACCGGCGCGACCACCCGGCTGATCCCGGGCACGTCGCTGTCCGAGCGCGTCGTCACCTACGAGGAGCAGATCCTCGACTCCGGCCTGCCGGGCAGCATCGTGATCGCCGGCTCCGGAGCCATCGGCGTGGAGTTCGCCTACGTCATGAAGAACTTCGGGGTCGACGTGACCATCGTGGAGTTCCTCGACCGGATGGTGCCGACCGAGGACGTCGAGGTCTCCAAGGAGCTGCTCAAGCACTACAAGAAGCTCGGCGTGAAGGTGCTGCTCTCGACCAAGGTGGAGTCGATCGACGACCCCGGCGACTCCGGCGACAAGGTCAAGGTCACGGTGTCGTCCAAGGACGGCAAGCAGGAGGTCATAGAGACCGACAAGGTGCTGCAGGCCATCGGCTTCGCGCCGCGGGTCGAGGGCTTCGGCCTCGAGGCGGCCGGGGTGGAGCTGACGGAGCGGGGCGCCGTCGCGATCGACGAGGTCTGCCGCACGAACGTCGAGAACGTCTTCGCGATCGGCGACTGCACCGGCAAGCTGATGCTCGCGCACACGGCCGAGGCGATGGGCGTCGTCGCCGCGGAGACCATCGCCGGCGCCGAGACGATGCCGGTCGAGTACGACTTCATCCCCCGGGCGACGTACTGCCAGCCGCAGATCGCCTCGTTCGGCTACTCCGAGGAGCAGGCCAAGGAGCGCGGCTACGACGTCACGACCGCCAAGTTCCCGTTCTCGGCGAACGGCAAGGCCCAGGGCCTCGGCGAGGCGGTCGGCTTCGTGAAGATCGTGGCGGACGCGAAGTACCACGAGCTGCTGGGGGCGCACCTGATCGGTCCCGACGTCACCGAGCTGCTGCCGGCCCTGACCCTGGCGCAGCGCTGGGACCTCACCGCCGACGAGGTGGCGCGCAACGTCTTCGCCCACCCGACGCTGTCCGAGGCGGTCAAGGAGGCCGTCGAGGGCATCGCCGGCCACATGATCAACCTGTAGCCCGGAGGCTCAGCTCACCGCGGACGTCGCCAGCGTCACGCCCGTGAAGTGGGCCGCGAACGCCAGCACCGTGCACGCGTGGAACACCTCGTGGAAGCCGAACCACTGCGGGACGGGGTTCGGCCGGCGAAGGCCGTAGACCACGGCGCCGCCGGTGTAGAGCAGGCCGCCGAGCGCGACCAGGACGACCACCGCCGGGCCCGCGGCGTGCGCGAACGCCGGCGCGTAGAAGACCGCCACCCAGCCGAGCGCCAGGTACAGCGGCGTGTACACCCACCGGGCGGCCCGAGGCCGCAGCATCCGGAAGGCGATGCCGGCCGCCGCGCCGGCCCACACCACGCTCAGCAGCACCACGCGGTCCCCGCCGTGGAGGAGCAGCAGCGCGAACGGCGTGTAGGTCCCGGCGATCAGCACGAAGATGCTCGCGTGGTCGAGCCGGGTGAGCAGCCGGTTCGTGCGCGGCGACCAGCGCCCGCGGTGCATGGTCGCGGAGACGGTGAACAGCAGCACCGAGGAGAGCGCGAAGACCAGCGCGCCGACCCGCGGCGCTCCCGCGGGGGCCAGCCGGACCAGGACGACGCCGGCGACGGCGCTCAGCGGGGCCGTGCCCGCGTGCAGCCAGCCGCGCAGTCGCGGCTTCAGCTCGGCGAGGAGCTCCGAGGAGGCCACCGCGTCCACGACGGCGTCGACGACCGGGACGGGACGGTCCGGCGGCTCGGGCAGCTCAGCCAGCTCGGTCAGCTCAGGCATGCCTTCTCCTTCGTCCACGCGCACTACCGGGTACGTCGGCCGGAACGGCACGAAGTATGAGCCGGTCGCCCCGTTCGTCTCGGAGGGCGAGACCGGCCGGTCACCGGACCAGCGCGTCCAGGAGGTGCTCCAGCTCGGCGGCCGGGTCGTCGGTGCTGCCGCCGTGCACGGGTCCGGGCTGGACGACGGTGCTCCGCGGCGCCTTGAGGAAGCCGAACCGGGTGCCCATCGGCGCCCGTCCCGCCTCCCCCGCGGACTCCTCCCCG
>JAICLD010000115.1 GCA_025927595.1 Nocardioidaceae bacterium
GCCAGCTCCCGCGCGACCCTCGTCGCCCAGGCCACCGCCCGCAAGGCGACCCTGACCCGCGAGCTGCGCGAGGCCGCCTCGCTGCGGGCGCAGGTCTCGTCGGCGCAGGCGCGCGACCTTCGCGCCTCCCGCGAGGGCCGCGCCGTGCAGGCGCGCCTCGACCGGCTCGGGACCCTCGCCGGCACGCGCGCGGTCCGCGGGCCGGGGCTCCGGGTGGTCGTCGACGACGCCCCCGACGCGACCGGCTACCAGCAGCAGGTGCAGGCGACCGACCTCGTGCGGCTCGTCAACGCGCTCTGGCTGATCGGGGCCGAGGCGGTCACGGTGAACGGGCACCGGCTGACCTCGCTCACCGCGATCCGGGACGCCGCCTCGGCGGTCACCGTCGGCTTCAGCTCGCTGCGCCGGCCCTACGTGGTGTCGGCCGTCGGGAACCCCGACACGATGGCCGCCGACCTGCTCGACAGTCCCGGCGGCCAGGCGTGGGTGACCCTACAATCCACCTTTGGCCTCCAGTTCCACGTCGACACCGAGGACTCCATGCTGCTTCCCGCCGCCACGGCGCCCACCCTGCGATCCGCGCGCCCGGCCACGGGGCCGGACCGGCGGGGCGGCCGGTGATCGCGGCGGTCGGGCTGCTCCTGGGGGTGCTGCTCGGGATCTTCCTCCAGCCGACCGTGCCGGTCTGGCTGGACCCCTACCTGCCGATCGCGGTGGTGGCGGCCCTCGATGCCGTCTTCGGCGCCCTGCGGGCCTTCCTCGACGGCATCTTCGACGACAAGGTGTTCGTGGTGTCGTTCGTGTCGAACGTGCTGATCGCCGCGGTGATCGTGTACCTCGGCGACAAGCTCGGCGTGGGCGGCCAGCTCTCGACCGGGGTCATCGTCGTGCTCGGCATCCGGATCTTCTCCAACGTCGCGGCGATCCGCCGCCACATCTTCCATGCCTGAGGCCGAGGACGGCCGGGCCCGGCTGCTCGCGGCGCTGCGGCGGCCGGGCTCCCGCGGCCAGGCCGTCGCCGCGGTGCTCCTGGCGGTGCTCGGGTTCGCCGCCGTGACGCAGGTCCGGTCCAACGGCCGCGACGACAGCTACGTGGGGGCGCGGCAGGGCGACCTCGTGCAGTACATCAACAGCCTGTCGCTGGCCTCGCAGCGGGCCGAGAACGAGATCGCCCGGCTGCAGGGGACCCGCGACGCACTGGGCAACGACGCGCAGTCGCGTCGTACGGCGGTCGAGCGGGCGCGCGAGCAGGCCGCCACCCTCGGGATCCTCGCGGGCACCGTGCCGGCCGTGGGGCCGGGGATCCGGGTGCGGATCACCGACGGCGGCAGCGGGGTCGGCACCAACCAGCTGCTCGACGGTCTCCAGGAGCTCCGGGACGCGGGCGCGGAGGCGATCGAGCTCAACGACCAGGTGCGCGTGGTGGCGCAGACCTCGCTCCAGGACCGCTCGGGACGCGGCGTCGTCGTCGACGGGACGGTCCTCGAGCCGCCGTACGTCATCGACGCGATCGGGGACCGGCACACGCTCGCGACCGGTCTGCAGTTCGCCCGTGGCTTCACCGACGAGGTGGAGGGGGTGGGCGGCACGGTCGCCATCAAGGAGCTGCCGCAGGTGCAGGTCGGCAGCGTCGTGGTCCCGAAGCCGCCGAGGTACGCCGAGCCGGCCGGCAGCCGGTAGCCTGCCGGGCATCCCGGACCACCCCCTGGCCGCCGACGTGGCCCCCGACGAACAGGAGCGCCGTGTTCCCCGACGACCTCAGGTACACCAGTGAGCACGAGTGGCTGCGCACGCCCGGCGACGCGGAGGGCTCGGTCCGCGTCGGGATCACCGACTACGCCCAGGAGGCGCTCGGCGACATCGTCTACGTGTCGCTGCCCGCGGTCGGCACCGAGGTCTCCTCCGGCTCGGCCGTCGGCGAGCTGGAGTCGACGAAGTCGGTCAGCGACGTCTACGCGCCCGTCGACGGCACGGTCGTCGCCGTCAACGAGGCCCTGGACGGGGCGCCCGAGCTGGTCAACTCCGACGCGTACGGCGAGGGCTGGCTGTTCGAGCTGGTGCCGGCCGACGACTCCGCGGTGGCGGCCCTGATGGACGCCGACACCTACGCGGCCAGCGTCGAGTCCTGACACCACGCGCCTGGTAGGTTCGTGGCAGCAACCGTGAACCTCGACCTTGGGTTGAGGGTTGGGGTTGCGGCGCCACCCCCGCATCGCGACCGACGCACCGACCCCTGAGCAGCCGGGAGGCCACCATGCCGTTCTGCACCCAGTGCGGCCACCAGAACCCCGAGGGTTCACGCTTCTGCTCGCAGTGCGGGACCCGCCTGCAGCCGGCTGCCTCGACGGGTGCCTCGGCGGCCGGCTCGGAGCGCGACCCGGGGGAGGCCCCGGGCGAGAGCACCGCGACGATCACCTTCGGCGCGCCCTCGGGGCCCGACCGTGACGCGGAGCACCGCGAGGAGCGCTCGCTCAGCGAGTCCGACGCCGCGGCCGTGGACGCCCTGCCGGCCGGCAGTGCGCTGCTGGTCGTCCAGCGGGGCCCCAGCGCCGGCAGCCGGTTCCTGCTCGACACCGACGTGGTGTCGGCCGGGCGCCACCCCGACAGCGAGATCTTCCTCGACGACGTGACGGTGTCCCGACGGCACGCCGAGTTCCGGCGCACGCCGGAGGGCTACACCGTCGCGGACGTGGGCAGCCTCAACGGCACGTACGTCAACCGCGACCGGATCGACGAGGTCGCCCTCCAGGGCGGCGACGAGGTCCAGATCGGCAAGTACCGCCTGGTGTACTTCGCCAGCCACTCGGGTGCGGGTCGGTAACCATGCGCGAGCCCGCCTCGGCGCGGGGCAGGCTCAGCATCGGCGAGGTGCTGGGCCAGCTTCGCGGCGACTTCCCCGGCCTCAACATCTCGAAGATCCGGTTCCTCGAGGCCGAGGGGCTGATCGAGCCCGAGCGGACCCCGTCCGGCTACCGCAAGTTCTCCCACCGCGACGTCGAGCGGCTGCGCTACGTGCTGACCTGCCAGCGCGAGCACTACCTGCCGCTGAAGGTGATCCGCGAGCACCTCGACGCGATCGACCGGGGCCTCGAGCCGCCGGCGCTCAACGGCACCGCGGGTCCGCAGGTGCCCCGGGTGGTGCTGGACGGGGACGGCTACCCGGCCCGGGAGGCGTTCGGCGCGGACGCGAGCGAGCTGCGGCTCTCGCGCACGGAGCTGCTCACCGCCGCGCAGATCGAGGACCCGCTGCTGGAGCAGCTCGAGACCTACGGGCTGGTCCGGCCGCGGACCGGCTCGTCGCACCGCGCGGCGCCGTACGACGGGGACGCGCTGGTGATCGCCAAGACCGCCGGCGAGCTCGCCGCCTTCGGGCTCGAGCCGCGGCACCTGCGCGCGTTCAAGACCGCGGCCGACCGCGAGATCGGACTCGTGGAGCAGGTGATCTCGCCGATGCGCCGGGGCCGCGACGCCGGCGCCTCGGCCCGCGCGGAGGAGGCCATCTCCTCGATGGCGGCGCTGTCGGTCCGCCTGCACGCCGCCCTGGTCAAGGCCGCGCTGCGCGCCTGAGGGACCCGGTGTCCGGCCGCCCCGTCAGGCGTTCCGGCGCCCGCGAGCCCCGGAGTAGGGTGATCGCGTGCGCGAAGTCGACGTGATCGGTGTCCGGGTGGAGATGCCCTCCAACCAGCCCATCGTGCTGCTGCGGGAGGTGTCGGGGGACCGGTACCTGCCGATCTGGATCGGCGCGGTGGAGGCGACCGCGATCGCCTTCGCCCAGCAGGGCGTGGTGCCGCCGCGACCGCTGACCCACGACCTGATCAAGGACCTGCTCACCGCGACCGGCAACGACCTCACCGAGGTGCGGATCACCGAGATGAAGGAGGGGGTGTTCTACGCGGTCCTGGTCTTCGGCTCCGGCGTCGAGGTGAGCGCCCGCCCGTCGGACTCGATCGCGCTCGCGCTGCGGACCGGCAGCCGGATCGTCTGCGCCGAGGAGGTGCTCGACGAGGCCGGGCTCGAGGTCCCCGACGAGCAGGAGGACGAGGTGGAGAAGTTCCGCGAGTTCCTCGACCACGTGTCCCCGGAGGACTTCGAGTCCCGCTGAGCGGCAACCCTCAACCTCAGGTTGAGATTCACGACACGCCGGCCGGGATGCCCGCACCTCGTTGACCACCCCTGGACCGAGCCCTACGGTGGGGGATGTCTTCGCTGTAACTCCACCGTTGTGCTCCGGTCCGCCGTCGGCGGCCATCACGAGACCCAGCGGCTTCCCAGGGAGCGACAGGCTGAGCGAAGCTGACGAGACGAGGTCAACGGTGACAGGCAACGACGACGTGGCGACGCACGACCCGGCCGGCGAGAGCGCGGCGCGGGAGGCCGCCGAGGCCGCGGGCGAGCAGGGACTGCTGTTCGACGACGACGTGTCCCCGCTGCCCAGTGACACGGGCTACCGCGGGCCGACGGCCTGCAGCGCCGCCGGCATCACCTACCGGCAGCTCGACTACTGGGCCCGCACCGGCCTGATCGAGCCCAGCGTCCGCGGCGCGACCGGCTCCGGCACGCAGCGGCTGTACTCCTTCAGCGACATCCTGCTGCTCAAGGTGATCAAGCGGCTGCTCGACGCCGGCATCTCGCTGCAGCAGATCCGCACCGCCGTCCAGCACCTGCGCAAGCGCGGCACCGAGGACCTGACCCGGGTCACGCTGATGAGCGACGGCGCCAGCGTCTACGAGTGCACCAGCAACGACGAGGTCATCGACCTGCTCCAGGGCGGCCAGGGCGTCTTCGGCATCGCCATCGGCGGGGTCTGGCGCGAGATCGAGGGCTCGCTCGCCCAGCTTCCGAGCGAGCGTGCCGCCGACGACGCCGAGGGCCACGCCGCCGACGAGCTCGCGGCGCGCCGCCGGGCCCGAGCCACCGCCTGACGCGTCCGGGGGCAGCGGGTAGACTGACGGGGCTGCTGACACCGCGCGGGAGAGCTCCGGCAGGTCGCCCCGTGCCGGAGCGCCGAAGGGGCAACTCCTCCCCGGAACCTCTCAGGCGCAAGGACCACGCGGGACAGGCAACTCTGGAGGACGACCCGGCCGACGGGAGATCCCGACAGAGGGGGAGGCGACCTGTCCGGCCAGCCCTCAGGAGCCTCTGTGTCCGACCACTCGTCCCTGTCCGAGCTCGACGCCGCCGACGGCTTCCCCGCCCGGCACATCGGCCCCGGACCCGAGGACCGGGCCGCGATGCTGTCCACCCTCGGGTTCGAGTCCCTCGAGGCGCTCATGGACGCCGCCGTCCCGGAGGGGATCCGGTCCGCCGAGCCGCTGGACCTGCCGCCCGCGGCGTCGGAGCGCACGACCGCCCGTGAGCTGCGCGAGACCGCGGCCCGCAACCGCCCGCTGGAGCCGATGATCGGCCTCGGCTACCACGGCACGGTCACCCCGGCCGTCGTACGCCGCAACGTGCTGGAGGACCCGAGCTGGTACACCGCCTACACGCCGTACCAGCCGGAGATCTCCCAGGGACGTCTCGAGGCGCTGCTCAACTTCCAGACGATGGTCGGCGACCTCACGGGGCTGCCCACCGCGAACGCGTCCCTGCTCGACGAGGCCACCGCCGCGGCGGAGGCCATGACGCTGGTGCGACGCGGCAACCGGTCGGCGTCCGGGCCGTTCGTCGTGGACGCCGACGCGCTGCCCCAGACCATCGCCGTGGTGCGCACGCGGGCCCGCGCGATGGGGATCGACGTGGCCGTCGCCGACCTCGCCCAGGGGCTTCCCGACGGCGACGTGTGCGGGGTGCTCGTGCAGTACCCCGGCGCGGACGGGCGCGTGCTGGACCCCCGTCCGGTCATCGAGGCGGTGCACGAGCGCGGCGGCCTGGCGGTCGTCGCCGCCGACCTGCTCGCGCTCACGCTGCTGGAGGCGCCGGGCGCGATGGGCGCCGACGTCGTCGTCGGCTCCTCCCAGCGGTTCGGGGTGCCGCTGTTCTACGGCGGCCCGCACGCGGCGTTCATGGCGGTCCGGTCCGGCCTCGAGCGGCACCTGCCCGGCCGCCTCGTGGGCGTCTCTGTCGACGCCGACGGCCGGCCCGCCTACCGGCTGGCGCTGCAGACCCGCGAGCAGCACATCCGCCGCGACAAGGCGACCTCCAACATCTGCACCGCGCAGGTGCTGCTGGCGGTCGTGGCGGCGATGTACGCGGTCTACCACGGTCCCGAGGGCCTGCGCGCCATCGCCCGGCGCACGCACCGCTACGCCGCGGTGCTCGCCGCGGCCCTGCGCGAGGCCGGCGCCGACGTGCTGCACGAGGAGCTGTTCGACACCGTCACGGTCCGGGTCCCCGGCAGGGCCGCAGAGGTCGTCGCGGCGGCCCGGGAGCGGGGCCTGCACCTGCGCGAGAAGGACGACGACACCGTCGGCATCTCGACGTCGGAGACGACGACGAGCGAGCACCTCGTGGCGGTGCTCGCGGCGTTCGGGGTCTCCACCCCAGGAGGGGTCGACCTCGACGACGTGGACGCCAGGGTCGGCGACGCGCTGCCCCGGGAGCTGGTGCGCGAGAGCGGGTTCCTCACCCACGAGGTCTTCAACACCCACCGCTCCGAGACCTCGATGCTGCGCTACCTGCGCCGGCTCTCGGCGCGCGACTACGCGCTCGACCGGGGGATGATCCCGCTCGGCTCGTGCACCATGAAGCTGAACGCCACCACCGAGATGGAGCCGATCAGCCTTCCCGGGTTCGCCGACCTGCATCCCTACGCGCCGGCCGAGGACGCGCTCGGCTACGCCCGCCTCATCGGGGAGCTCGAGTCCTGGCTGGCCGAGGTCACCGGCTACGACCGCGTCTCGATCCAGCCCAACGCGGGGTCGCAGGGCGAGCTCGCCGGCCTGCTGGCGATCCGTGCCTACCACGTCGCCAACGGCCAGGGCGCCCGCGACATCTGCCTGATCCCGGCGTCCGCGCACGGCACCAACGCGGCGTCCGCGGTGATGGCCGGGATGCGCGTGGTCGTGGTGAAGGCCGCGACTGACGGCCGCGTCGACATGGACGACCTGCGCGCCCAGTGCGAGAGCCACGCCGACGACCTGGCCGCGATCATGGTCACCTATCCCTCGACGCACGGCGCCTTCGAGGACGGGATCACCGACCTCTGCGACCTGGTCCACCGGCACGGCGGCCAGGTGTACGTCGACGGGGCCAACCTCAACGCGCTGCTCGGCTACGCCCGGCCCGGTGAGTTCGGCGGGGACGTCTCGCACCTCAACCTGCACAAGACGTTCTGCATCCCGCACGGCGGCGGCGGTCCGGGCGTGGGGCCCGTCGCGGTCCGCGAGCACCTCGCGCCGTACCTGCCCTCGCACCCGGGGCACCCCGACGCGGGTCGGCGGGACGGCGTGGGACCGGTCAGCGCGGCGCCGTACGGCTCCGCGGGGATCCTGCCGATCACCTGGGCCTACATGCGGATGATGGGCGGACCCGGCCTCCGGGACGCCACCGCGGTCGCGGTCCTGTCGGCCAACTACCTGGCCAACCGGCTGGAGGAGCACGTCCCGGTGCTCTACCGCGGCCACAACGGCCTGGTGGCGCACGAGTGCATCCTGGACCTGCGGGAGCTGACCCGGCGCACCGGCGTCACCGTGGACGACGTCGCGAAGCGGCTGGTCGACTACGGCTTCCACGCTCCCACGATGAGCTTCCCGGTCGCCGGCACGCTGATGGTCGAGCCGACGGAGTCCGAGGACCTGGCCGAGCTCGACCGGTTCGTCGCCGCGATGGTGGCGATCCGGGGCGAGATCGACCGGGTCGCGTCGGGGGAGTGGACGCCCGAGGCGTCGCCGCTGCGCGGCGCGCCGCACACCGCGGCCGTGCTGACCGGGGAGTGGGACCGCGACTACTCCCGGGAGCTGGCGGTGTTCCCCGTCGGCGTCGACCCAGACAAGTACTGGCCGCCGGTGTCCCGGGTCGACCAGGCGTACGGCGACCGGCACCTGGTCTGCTCCTGCCCCTCACCGGAGGCCTTCGCCTCCACGGACGCATGAGCCTGGCGCCCCTGACCGTCCGCCGCCTCGACGTGCTGCTCGCCCGTGAGCAGGCCACCGGTCGGCTGCCCTCGGTCGCGGCGGCTGTGATCCGTGACGGGGCGACGGTGTGGGCGGGCGGCATCAGCGCGGTGGACGGCTTCGAGACCGGCCCGGACGTGCAGTACCGGATCGGCTCGATCACGAAGACGCTCGTCGCGGTCCTGGTCCTGCAGCTGCGCGACGAGGGCCTGCTGGACCTCAACGACCCCGTCGGGCGGCACCTCCCCGAGGTGCGCTACGGCGATCGGACCGTGCGGGACCTGCTCGCCCACGCCACGGGGATGCCGTCGGAGCCCGCAGGCGAGTGGTGGGAGCGCAGCCCCGGTGCCGGCTTCGCCGAGCTCGCGGCCGCCCTCGACGAGGGCGCCGCGCCGTTCGCACCGGGGGAGACCTTCCACTACTCCAACGTCGGGTTCGCGCTGCTCGGGGAGCTGGTCGGCCGGCTCCGCGGCGGGCCGTGGTTCGAGCAGGCCCGGCGCCGGGTCCTGGAGCCGCTGGGGATGAGCCGCACGTCCTACCTCCCGGAGCCGCCGCACGCGACCGGGCTGAGCGTCCACCACTATGCGAGCACGCTCACCGAGGAGCCTGCCTACGACTCCGGCGCGATGGCCCCGGCCGGGCAGGTGTGGAGCACCGTGACGGACCTCGCGCGCTACGCCGGGTTCCTCCTCGACGGTCGTCCCGGCGTGCTGGCCGCCCGCACCCTGCACGAGATGGGCACCGCGCAGTCCGGGTCCCGTGACGGGGCGCTGGCCTCCGCGCACGGTCTGGGCCTCCAGCTGGCGCGCGGCGGCTCCGGCATGGTCGTGGGGCACACCGGGTCGATGCCGGGGTTCCTCGCCGGCCTGTTCGTCGACCCTGTCCGTCGTACGGGCGCGGTGGTGGTGGCGAACGCGACCGTGGGGCTGCGGGCCGAGGGCCTCTGCGTGGACCTGCTCGAGACCCTGGAGGAGTGCGAGGGGACGCTGCCACCCGCGTGGGTGCCGGTCGCCGGCGTGCCCGCCGCGGTCGCGGAGGTCCTCGGCGTCTGGCACTGGGGCAACACCGCTCACGCCTTCGCGTGGACGGGCACCGAGGTCGAGGTGACCCGGCTGGCGACGGGAGGGCGGGTGTTCCGGTTCGCGCCGCAGCCGGACGGCAGCCTCCTCGGGACGAGCGGCTACCACCACGGCGAGCGGCTCGAGGTCGTCCGCGACGGCGACGGCCGCGTCGGCCACCTGCGCTGCGCGACGTTCGTCTACACCCGCGAGCCGTACGACCCCGCCGCCCCCATCCCCGGACGCTGACCCGGCGCGTCTGGCGACCGCCACACCGCTGACCCGGCGCGTCTGGCGACCGCCACACCGCTGACCCGGCGCGTCTGGCGAAGCGCATCGCCACATGCGCCGGGTCGGGGGGTTCTCGGCCGCC
>JAICLD010000137.1 GCA_025927595.1 Nocardioidaceae bacterium
CATGTCCGGCGCACGGCTCGCGGTCACCGGCGGGGGGCCGAGCCTCTGAGGCGCTGCGCCTCCGATCGCGCAGAGGGGGCGCGGACCCGAGGGTCCGCGCCACCTTGTCCGTCCGCTGCCGCCGCAGCGGCGGCTCAGCCCTGGCCCATGCCCTCGGCGGGCGCGGAGGCGCTGCCGGTGCGGACCTTCTCCTCGATCCGCTTGCCGATCTCGGCGTCGATGCTCGCCCAGTACTGCAGGGCGTTCTCGAGCACCACGCCGTGGACGCCGTCGAGCAGGCTGCCGCTGACCTGGTCGACGAGGCGCTCGCGCTGGCCGTCGTCGAAGACCTCGCGGACCATCGTGCCGGGCTGGGAGAAGTCGTCGTCCTCGGCGTGCAGCTCGTAGGCGCTGCGCACCATGTCGCCGTCGGTCTCCCAGCCGTCCTCGACGGGACCGGTCTCCTCGCTCCAGCCGCGGTCGTAGGAGTTCGGCGCGTACACCGGCTGGCTCCCGGTGTGGTCGTAGGCCATCTGGCCGTCGAACAGGTAGGTGTTCACCGCCACCTTCGGCCGGTTCACCGGCAGCTGGTGGAAGTTCGTGCCGATCCGGTTGCGCTGGGCGTCGTTGTAGGCGAAGGCGCGGCCCAGCAGCATCTTGTCCGGCGACAGCCCGATGCCGGGGACGATGTTGCCCGGGGAGAACGCCGCCTGCTCGATCTGGGCGAAGAAGTTCTCCGGGTTCCGGTCCAGCCGCATGGTGCCGACGCGGATCAGCGGGTAGTCCGCGTGCGGCCACACCTTGGTCAGGTCGAACGGGTTGAACCGGTAGGTCTTGGCGTCCTCGTAGGGCATCACCTGGACCGAGAGCCTCCAGGTGGGGTGCTCACCGCGGGCGATCGCGTCGAAGAGGTCGCGACGGTGGTAGTCGGCGTCCTGGCCGGCGATCTGGGCCGCCTCGGCGTTGGTGAGGAACTCCATGCCCTGGTCGGTGTGGAAGTGGTACTTGACCCAGAACCGCTCACCGCCGGCGTTGACCCACATGTACGTGTGCGAGCCGTAGCCGTTCATGTGCCGCCAGGTCTTGGGCAGGCCACGGTCACCCATCACGTAGGTGACCTGGTGGGCCGACTGCGGGTTGAGGGTCCAGAAGTCCCACTGCATCTGGTTGGACCGCAGGCCCGAGTCGGGCAGCCGCTTCTGGCTGCGGATGAAGTGCGGGAACTTCATCGGGTCGCGGACGAAGAACACGGGCGTGTTGTTGCCGACGAGGTCGTAGTTGCCCTCGGAGGTGTAGAACTTCAGCGAGAACCCGCGTACGTCGCGCCACGTGTCGGGGCTGCCCATCTCGCCGGCCACGGTCGAGAACCGCGCCAGCATCTCGGTCGAGGCGCCCTGCTGGAACACGGCGGCCTTGGTGTAGGCCGAGACGTCCTCCGTGGTCTCGAACGTGCCGAACGCGCCAGCGCCCTTGGCGTGCGGCTGGCGCTCGGGGACCTTCTCGCGGTTGAAGTGCGCCATCTGCTCGAGGAAGTGCACGTCGTGCAGGAGCAGGGGGCCGTTGGCACCGACGGACAGGGTGTCCCGGTCGCTGGGGGCCGGGGCACCGGACCCGGTGGTGGAACCGCCGTTCGGGCGGGGATCGGTCGTGGTCATGCTCTCCTCCTCGATGGTGCCGGTCACGGCAGGGTCGGGCTGGTGGATGGGATGGAACAGGCCTCGCAGAGGCCCCAGAAGGTCACCTCGGCCTCGTCCACGACGAACCCGGGGGCGTGCCGGTCCAGGTCGCCGGGGTCCAGGCACGGCGCTCGGCGGGTGTCGCAGTCGACGTCGACGACCCGGCCGCAGCCGCGGCAGACCAGGTGGTGGTGGTTGTCGCCGACCCGCAGCTCGTAGCGGGCCGAGGACCCGGCGGGCTGGATCCGGCGGACGAGGCCGCGCTCGGCGAGCGTGTGCAGCACGTCGTACAC
The DNA here is from genome assembly GCA_025927595.1 of Nocardioidaceae bacterium. Classification (GTDB taxonomy): domain Bacteria; phylum Actinomycetota; class Actinomycetes; order Propionibacteriales; family Nocardioidaceae; genus Nocardioides_B. The sequence goes on from JAICLD010000137.1 coordinate 1,949, forward strand.
CGCCTGCGTCGAGACCTGCCCGAGCTCGGAGCGGACCCGCTCCAGGACGGCGTCCGCCCCCGAGTGCGGGCCGGTCTCGAGGGCGGCCAGCACGGCCAGCCGCTGCCGGGTCACGCGCAGACCGTGCTCACGCAGGGTGTCGGCCGGGTCCGCGCGGGGCGCCGCGGCGGCGAGGGGCGTGGTCGGGTGCATCACGCCCCACACAACCACCCTTTCTGGAACGAGTCAAGAAAACCCGCGCGGACCTCGTGCGGGCCGCCGCGCGTCAGTGCTGGTAGGTGCCCACGAGCAGCGCACGACCCGCCGTCTTGAAGGCCAGGTTGAACGACACGACCGCCGGGGTGGCGTCGGAGTCGACGCCCAGGGACTCCTCGGTCACGGCGTGCACCACGAAGTAGTACCGGTGCACCTGGTCGCCCTCCGGCGGAGCGGCGCCCGTGAACGCCTTGGTCCCCGCGTCGTTGCGGCACATGAACGCGCCGCCGGGCAGCTGGGCCCCCTCGGCGCCGGCCCCCGCCTCGAGGCTGGTGACGTCGGCCGGCAGGTCGACCAGCACCCAGTGCCAGAACCCCGACGGGGTCGGTGCGTCGGGGTCGAAGCAGGTGACCGTGTAGCTCCTCGTGCCCTCGGGGGCACCGGACCAGCTCAGCTGCGGGGACGTGTCGCCCGCGGCCGCGACCTGGTCGTCCTTGAGCGGCTGCCCGTCGCGGACGTCCTCGCTGGTGAGCGTGAAGGACGGGACGCGAGGAAGCAGCTCGTAGGGGTCCGGGCTGACGGGGCGGTCGAGGCTCATGGCGGCTCCAGAGGGTCGGGAACTCGGTCTCAGCGGTGGGACACAGGCGAGGCTAGCGCGCTGGGGCGGGAACAATGCCGGCCATGAGCGACGAGCTGCTGCAGGACCTCCTGGCCGGCGTCACCCCCCTCGACGAGGCGGCGATGCGCCAGGCCGAGGAGCGGCAGACGCAGCTGACCAAGCCGCCCGGCTCGCTCGGCGTCCTGGAGGACGCATCGGTGCGTCTGGCCGGCATCGCCGCGGAGTGCCCGCCCCCACCGCTGCTGCGGCCGGTGGTGGCGGTCTTCGCCGGCGACCACGGCGTGCACGCGCAGGGGGTGACGCCGTGGCCCCAGGAGGTGACGGCCTCGATGGTGGCGAACTTCCGGGCCGGCGGCGCGGCGGTCAACGTCCTGGCCCGCCGGGCCCGCGCCGACGTCCTCGTCGTCGACATGGGCGTCGCGGCGGAGCTCGAGCCGGGCCCCGACCTGCTGGACCGCAGGATCCGCCCTGGTACGTCGGATCTGGCGACCGGCCCGGCGATGAGCAGGGACGAGGCGGTCCGGGGGCTGCTCGCCGGGGCCGAGGTGGCGCGGACGCTGGTCGCGCGGGGGCACGACTGCCTGCTCACGGGGGACATGGGGATCGCGAACACCACCCCGTCGGCGGCGCTGGTCGCCGCGTTCACCGGCGCGCCGCCCGAGCAGGTGACGGGCCGCGGCACCGGCGTGGACGACGCCACCCTCGCCCGGAAGGTCGCCGTCGTCAGCGCCGCGCTGGCGGACCGCCCGCCGACCGGTGACCCGGTGGCGACGCTGGCCTCGCTCGGCGGCTTCGAGCACGCCGGCCTGGCCGGCTTCGTGCTCGGGGCGGCCGGCCTACGGGTCCCCGTGGTCCTCGACGGGGTGATCGCCGGCGCCGCCGCGCTGGTCGCCGCCGCGCTGGCTCCCGACGCGCTCGGCTACTGCTTCGCCGGGCACCGCAGCGTCGAGCCGGGGCACGCCGTCGCGCTGCGCGGCCTCGGGCTGCGGCCGCTGGTCGACCTCGACCTGCGCCTGGGCGAGGGCACCGGTGCCGTGCTGGCGTTCCCGGTGGTCGCGGCGGCCGGGGCACTGCTGCGGGAGATGGCCACCTTCGACTCAGCGGGGGTCGCCCGCAAGGAGGGGCCGTGAGCACCGGCCCCGCGGACGGCGCCGACCCGCCGCCGTACCCGGTCGGGCTGCGGCTGCGGGGCCGCCTGGTGGTCGTGGTGGGCGGCGGTCACGTCGCGGCCCGGAGGGTGCCGCGCCTCCTGGCGGCCGGAGCCGTCGTGGAGGTCGTCTCGCCCGTCCTGACGCCCGCGGTGGAGAGCCTCGCGGCGTCCGGGGAGATCGCCTGGCGGGAGCGGGGCTTCCGCTCCGGCGACCTCGGCGAGGCGTGGTACGCCCTCGCCGCCACCGACGACGCCGAGGTCAACGCCCGGGTGGTCGCCGAGGCCGAGGAGCACCAGATCTTCTGCGTCCGCGCCGACGACGCCCTGGGCGGCTCCGCCTGGACCCCGGCCGTGGGCCGGCACGCCGGCGTCACGGTGGCGGTGCTGGCCAACCGGGAGCCTCGGCGGTCGGCGGCGGTGCGCGACGCCGTCATCGCCGCCCTGCGTGACGGCGCGGTCGCCGCGCCCCACGACGACGAGCGGGCTCCAGGGGTGGTGCTCGTGGGCGGCGGTCCCGGCGACCCCGAGCTCGTGACGGTCGCGGCGCGGCGGGCGCTCAGCGAGGCCGACGTGGTCGTCGCGGACCACCTGGCGCCGCGTGAGCTCCTCGACGAGCTGCCTCCGGACGTCGAGCTGGTCGACGTCAGCAAGCTGCCGCGGGGACGTGCCGCGGCGCAGGAGGAGATCAACCGGCTCCTGGTCTCCCGGGCGAGGGAGGGCAAGCGGGTGGTCCGGTTCAAGGGCGGGGACTCGTTCGTCTACGGCCGCGGCTACGAGGAGGCGCTCGCCTGCATGGAGGCGGGCGTGCCCTGGTCGGTGATCCCGGGTCTCACCAGCGCGACGTCGGTGCCCGCCGCGGCAGGCATCCCGGTCACGCACCGCGGCGTCGCCCACGACTTCACGGTGATCTCCGGTCACCTCCCGCCCGGCCACCCCGACTCGCTCGTCGAGTGGGACGCGGTCGCGCGGCTGCGCGGCACCGTCGTGCTGCTGATGGCGGTGCAGAACCTCCCGCTCATCGCCGACCGGCTGGTGGCCGGCGGACGTCCCCCCGCCACCCCGGTCGCCGTCGTCTCGGAGGGCACGATGCCGGGGGAGCGGACCCTCCTCAGCACCCTGGGAGCGGTCGGCGAGGACATGGCGCGGACGTCGGTGCGACCGCCCGCGATCGTCGTGGTCGGCGACGTCGTCGCGGTCGCGCACCCCGGCCGGTTCCGACTGGGTGACGCCGGGGGCACGCAGCACTAGCGTGGGCCCGTGGTACCCGACGCTCATGTGGCCGCCGGGACGGTCACCGACTTCCTGGACCGTCTCGCCGCCCGGACCCCGACCCCGGCGGGCGGCTCGGTCGCGGCCCTGTGCATCGCCCAGGCCGCAGCCCTCGTGGCGATGGTGGCGCGCTACTGCGAGGCGCCGCCGCTGGTCGAGCGGGCCGAGCTGCTCGTCGCCCGGGCCCAGCAGCTGATGACCGACGACGAGCGGGCGTTCGGCGCCGTGGCCGCTGCGTGGGCATCCCCCCGCGGAGTGTCCGGCATGGACGAGGAGCGGCGCTCGGCCATCGGGGAGGCGCTCCTGGGGGCGGCCGAGCCGCAGGCGCAGGTCGTCGAGACCGCGATCGAGGTGCTGGTCCTGATCGACCAGCTCCGGCCCGCCGCCCGAGCCGGGCTGCTGGCCGACCTGGTCGCGGCCGGCGAGGTGGCCAGGGCCGGGTCCGCCATCGCGAGGAGGAACGTGGAGTCCAACGTGGGCGCGCTGCCGGACTCCGAGGGCCGCTCCCGGCTACTGCGGCGCATGGGCGTCACGAAGGAGGGCCACGATGCTGTCGGACATCGAGATCGCGAACGCCGCTGAGCTGCGTCCCATCGCCCAGGTCGCCCGGGACGAGCTGGGGATCGACCCGGTCCACCTCGTGCCCTACGGCCACCACAAGGCGAAGGTCGACCTCGGCTACCTCCAGTCCCTCGGGGACCGGCCGCTCGGCAAGCTGATCTTGATGACCGCGCTGTCCCCGACGCCGGCGGGCGAGGGCAAGACGACGACCACGGTCGGGCTGGCCGACGCGCTGCGAGGGCTGGGGCTGAGGTCGATGGCGTGCCTGCGCGAGCCGTCGATGGGTCCGGTCTTCGGCATGAAGGGCGGCGCGGCGGGCGGCGGCTGGGCGCAGGTGGTGCCGATGACCGACATCAACCTGCACTTCACCGGTGACTTCGCGGCCCTCGCGGCCGCGAACAACCTGCTGGCGGCGCTGATCGACAACCACCTCCAGCACGGCAACGCGTTGGGCATCGACGTCCGGTCGGTGGACTGGAAGCGGGTGCTCGACCTCAACGACCGGGCGCTGCGGGACGTGGTGGTCGGGCTCGGCGGCCTCGCGAACGGCTACCCGCGCGAGGACGGCTTCGACATCGTGGTGGCCTCCGAGCTGATGGCGATCTTCTGCCTGACCGAGTCCTGGGCCGACCTCAAGCGCCGCATCGGCGACATCGTGGTCGGCCACACCCGGGAGAGGAAGCCGGTCACCGCTCGTCAGCTCGAAGCCCACGGCGCGATGGCCGTGCTGTTGCGGGACGCGCTCGCGCCCAACCTGGTGCAGACGCTGGAGCACACCCCGGCCTTCGTGCACGGTGGACCGTTCGCGAACATCGCGCACGGCTGCAGCTCCGTCATCGCGACCCGGGCGGCGCTGCGACTGGCCGACTACGTGGTCACGGAGGCCGGCTTCGGGGCCGACCTCGGCGCGGAGAAGTTCGTCGACATCAAGTGCCGCAAGTCCGGGCTCCGTCCCGACGCCGCGGTGGTGGTCGCCACGGTCCGGGCGCTCAAGTTCCACGGCGGGGTGGAGCTGCCCGACCTGGGACGCGAGGACCTCGTCGCCGTGGAGCGCGGCATGGAGAACCTGGCGAGACACCTGCGCAACGTCCGCGAGGTCTTCGGGATTCCGTGCGTGGTCGCACTCAACCGGTTCCCGGCCGACACCGACGCGGAGGTGGCTCGGGTGGTCGAGCTGGTCGACGGCCTGGGGGTCCGGACCCATCCGGCCACCCACTTCGTCGATGGCGGCACCGGCGCGGCCGAGCTGGCGAAGGGCGTGCTGGACCTGCTCGAGGAGTCCGACCCGTCGACCTTCTCCTTCACGTACCCCGACGAGCTCCCGCTCAAGGAGAAGGCGGAGACCCTCGCCCATCGGCTCTACGGAGCGTCCAGCGTGACGTGGGACGGCAAGGCCAAGCGTCGGCTCGACCGTCTCGAGGCCGACGGGTACGGCGGGCTGCCGGTCTGCGTCGCCAAGACGCAGTACTCGTTCTCGACCGACGCCGCCCTGCGCGGGGCCCCGACCGGTCACGACCTGCACGTGCGCGAGGTCCGGCTGTCCGCCGGCGCGGGCTTCGTGGTGCTCGTCTGCGGTGACGTGATGACGATGCCCGGCCTGCCGGCCACACCGGCCGCCTCCCGGATCGACCTGCTCGACGACGGATCCATCGTGGGCCTGTCCTGAGGCGGGCCGTTCAGGACGCGAGCATCTCGGCGACGGCGATCCGTGCCGCCGAGGGGCAGCCCTTGGTGAACCCGTAGAAGGGGCCGAAGTCGCGCGTCGAGGCGAAGCCGACGACGTGCAGACCCGGGAGCGTGGTCTCGAAGCCCGGGCTCAGGTCGGGGAAGCCCTCGGTGACCGATATCCGGTCGAGAACCGGCGGGGTAGGGGACCGCTGCCAGGTCGGCCTGGTAGTCGCTGGCGAGGACGACGTGGTCGACGGCGAGCGTCGTCCCGTCGGAGAGCGTGAGGACGACGTCGCCGCCGTCCGTCACCGCCGTCACCGCCGTCACCGCCGTCACCGAGCAGCCGGGGTGGCTGGTGACGACCCGGGGTGCGAGCCGGGGGACCAGCGAGGGCTCGAGGGTCAGCCGTCCGACCTGCCAGAACTCCGCGGCGATCGCGGCTCGCCTCTCGGCGGACAGCCGACGCCACCAGCCGCGGTGGGCGCGCGTCTGGTCGACGTACGGGTCGGCGAACGCCCAGCTCACCGCCGCGTTCGAGGAAGACCCCGATCGGGACCGGGTCGTAGTGCTCGGGACGCAGCCCGTGGTCCTCGAAGTACGCCTCGAACGTGTGCTCACCGCTGGCATCGAGGTGCCAGTCCGGAGCCGAGCGCAGGACCATGCCGGCCGGCATGTGCTCCCGCCAGAACGCCATCGGACGCCCGACCACGGCGGTGACGATGCCGCACGCCCGCGCGTGGGCCCCGGCGGCGTACCCGTAGGGGCCCGCACCGACGACGAGCAGGTCGACATACCTGTCCATGCGCGTACGTCAGCCGCGGCTGACGGTGAAGGTCCTCTCCAGGCTCGCGCTCGACGAGTCGCCGGCGTAGAGCTCGATGCGACCCGGCTCGACCCGGAAGTGTCCCTGGTTGTCGTAGAACCCGAAGTCGCTCCTGTCC
>JAICLD010000206.1 GCA_025927595.1 Nocardioidaceae bacterium
CGCGGATCTGCCGGGTCATCCCCGAGGGGGTCTCGGTGATGGTCGGCATCGAGGCTGCCGGGCACTATCACCAGCCGCTGATGGCGCCGACGTCGTGGCCCACCGGCTGGCAGCTGCTGGAGCTCAACCCTGCTCACGTCACCGAGCAGCGCCGCGTGCAGGGTCGTCGCCGGGTGAAGACCGATGCGATCGACCTGCAGGCCATCACCGAGCTGGTGCTGGCCGGGCAGGGGCAGCTCGTCACCGATCGCGCACTGGTCCTCGGCGAGCTGGCTGCGTGGGTGCATCACCGCACCCGCAGGGTCGAGGCGCGCACGGCGTTGAAGAACCAGCTCCTCGGTCAGTTGGACCGGTCCTTCCCGGGGTTGACACTGGCGTTGCCGGACGTGCTGGGCACCAAGGTCGGCCGGCTGGTCGCCGAGCACTTCGCTGACCCGGGACGCCTCGCGGCACTGGGTGAGTCCCGGTTCATCCGGTTCGCCGCCGGTCGCGACCTCGTCGTTCGCCGCCAGGTCGCTGCCCGGCTGGTCACCGCTGCGCGGGAGGCGCTGCTCACCCCAAATGCAGTCGTCGCGCAGACGATGGTGGCGACTGACCTGCAGATGTTGAGGGTCCTTGACCAGCACGTCGACGCCGCCGAGGACCGACTCCGGGTGCTGTTGCCGAGGACGCTGTTCGCGCCGCTGCTCACTGTCCCGGGCTGGGGTGTGGTGCGGGCCAGTGGCTATGGCGCGGGCATCGGGGACCCGTCGCGGTGGCCCGGCCCAGCGCAGGTCTATCGAGCCTCCGGACTTTCCCCGATGCAGTACGAGTCCGCCGGCAAACGCCGCGACGGCAGGATCAGCCGCGAGGGCAGCGTGGCCCTGCGTCGGGCCCTGATCGACCTCGGCATCGGGTTGTGGCTCAACGACCCGGCTGCGAGGAACTACGCCGCGGCGCTGCGGGCACGCGGCAAGAAAGGCGGTGTCATCGCCTGCGCGCTGGCCCACCGCGCCAACCGGATCGCCTTCGCGCTCGTGCGTGACCAACACGCCTACGACCCGAACCACTGGCTGCATCAGGACCCGGAGGGCTGAGCAGACACCTCCCGCCTCTTCACCCCACCGGCAACCGGGTGCAGGCTGGTCGGTGACGAAGGACCGGATCAGACGCCGTTTCGACTATGGCGGACCCGAACCACCGGGTTACGCCGAAGCTAGTTTGGCGCCCGGTCCTTCGCCCACGTGCAGCTCGGACGAAGCCAACTGACCCACTCGAGGTCGCATACGTCAGTGTGAGCGCACCGCAACTGTCGCCGCCGCCCACCCCGCGAAGCCGCACTCCCAGCGCCAGCAGCCCCTGTCGACGCCGACCACGCCTGCGCCTCAGCCTGGTTGACACGACCTACAGCCAACTAGCCCGCCGCCAGCCGGTCGAGCGCCAGCCGGGTCATCTCCGCCAGGTCGGGCACGCGGTCCGGCAGGTCCCGGACCGGCCACCAGCGGACGTCGAGCGACTCCTCGCTGACGGTGGGTACGGCGTCGGGAGGCGCGACCGCCAGGAACCGGACGTCGAGGTGCGTCACCTGCGGATGCGTCCCGCAGAACGCGACCTCGTGCGAGTCGAGGTGGAGCGGCACCGGGTCGAGTTCGAGCCCGGCCAGCCCGGACTCCTCGGTGGCCTCCCGCAGCGCGGCACCGGCGAGGGTGGCGTCACCTGCCTCGCAGTGGCCGCCGAGGTGGAACCACAGACCCGCCTTGGTGTGCAGCGTCAGCAGCGCCTCGTCGTGGTCGGCGGAGAGCACCAGCGCGCCGGCGGTCACGTGCGCCGGGTGGCAGCCCCGGGACAGGCCGTCGGGCCGCTCACGCAGGTGCGCGACGAACGCCTCCCGCAGCCGCTCCTGGCCGGGGTCGGGCGCGGCCCAGCCGCCGAGCACGGCCAGCGCGTCGTCGCGCAGGCTCACCCGCGGTCGGGCCGCTCGCCGGGTGCGTCGTCGGGCCCCTCGCCGGGCTGGTCGGGCTCGTCGGGCCCGCCGGGCCCCTGGTCCCCGGTCCCGGCCTCGGTGTCGAGCAGGTCGGCCAGCGCCGCGTCGAAGGCCTCGTCGCTGAGCGTCTCCGCGGTCGGCTGCTCGCGCTCGCCGAAGCCGAGCGGGTCGTCGAGGTCGGCCGCGGTCGGGAGCAGGTCCGGGTGCGACCACACGGCGTCTCGGGCGTCCTGCCCGCGGCGGGTCCGCAGCGAGCCCCAGAGCGCCGCGGCGTCGCGCAGCCGGCGCGGCCGCAGCTCCAGGCCGACGAGCGCGGAGAACGCCGACTCGGCCGGTCCGCCCGCGGCCCGGCGACGCCGCACCGCCTCCTGGAGCCGGCTCGCCTGCGGCATCCGCTGGTCCGTCGCCTGGGAGACGACCTCGTCGACCCAGCCCTCGACCAGCGCCAGCGCGGTCTCGAGCCGGGTGAGCGCCGCCTGCTGGGCAGGGGTCCGCTCGGGCTCGAACAGGCCGCCCTCGAGCGCCTGCTGGATCGCCATCGGGTTGGTCGGGTCGAGGTCGCGGACCGCGGACTCGATCCCCGAGATGTCGATGCTCGTCCCGCGCCCGAAGTCCTCCACCGCTGCGACCAGGTGCGGCCCGAGCCAGGGGACGTGCGCGAACAGCCGCTGGTGCGCGGCCTCGCGGAGCGCGAGGTAGAGCAGCACGTCCTGCGCGGGGACGTCGAGCCCGTCGGCGAAGGCGGCCACGTTGCGGGGGACCAGCGCGCCGGTGCCTGCGGGCCCGAGCGGGAGCCCCACGTCGGAGCTGCCGAGCACCTCGCCGGCGAGGCCGCCGAGGGCCTGCCCGACCTGGCTGCCGAACATGGCACCGCCGGCCTGGCCGAGGATCCCGATGAGCGGGCCGGCCATCGCGCGGGCCTCCTCGGGCAGCGCGTCGCCCATCGCCGCGACGACGTGCTCGGCGACCGGCTCGACGAGCCGGCGCCACACCTCGACGGTCTGCTCCACCCACTCCGCGCGGCTCCACGCGGCGGGCGTGCGGATCCCCGAGGGCAGCTCGGTGGCCGAGTCGAGCCAGTGGTCGGCCAGCCGCAGCGCGTCGGCGATGTCGGTGCGCTGCCGCTCCGTGGGCGTGGGGTCGGGCTCCTGCGCGACGGTCTTGCGGGCCACGTCCTTGGCCAGCGTCCAGTTCACCGACCCCTCGTGCGGCGCCATCATCGCCTGCATCTGGCTCATCAGCGCCGAGAGGTCCGGCATCCCCGCGGCCCCGGCGCCGGGCATGCCGAACCCGCCCAGACCGCCGCCCAGCGCGCCGAACATCTGCTCGAAGGGCGTGCCCTTGAAGGGGTTCCCCGCCCCGCTGCTCTCGTCGTCTCGCGGGTCGTCCGGGCCGTCGCCGGCGGGGCTGCCGGGGTCGTTGCTCATGGCGCCAAACTACTCGTCACCGGCAACCCGCGCGCACCTGCTCTACGCTCGCCGTGTGAGCGCCGAGCTGCCCGTCGTACGCCTGCTGGACCTGCGCGACGCCCCCCTGGACGTGCTCGAGGTCATCGACGCGGTGGCCGACCCGGCCGCCGGGGGCGTCGACGTCTTCGTCGGGGCGGTGCGCGACCACGACCACGACCAGGGCGTGACCGGGCTGGAGTACTCCGCGCACCCCACCGCGGTCGACACCCTGCGGCAGGTCGCCGAGGCCGTCGCCGAGCGGTACGACGTCCTGGCGATCGCCGCGGTGCACCGGGTCGGCCGGCTCCGGGTGGGGGACGCGGCCGTCGTGGTGGCCGCCGCGGCCGCGCACCGCGGAGAGGCGTTCGACGCCTGCCGCGGGCTGATCGACGACCTCAAGGCGACCGTGCCGATCTGGAAGCACCAGCTGTTCGCCGACGGCACCGACGAGTGGGTCGGCACGCCGTAGCGCCGCCAGGGCGTGGTGCCGCCGAAGCAGCAGCGGCTGTCCCTACCCTGGGGCCGTGGAGATCCTCGCGTGGCTGGTGCCCTCAGGCCTCGTCCTCGTCGTGATGATGGCGTGGGCCGCGTGGGCGGGCCGTCCCCGCAGCGAGGAGGCCGACCGGTCCGAGGCGGCCTACGAGCGGTTCGCCCAGGCGATCGCCCGTGAGCACCCGGCCGCGGGCCGTCCGCTGCCGGCCGTGCAGCGCGACCGGAGCACGGGCGTCGCGGTGCGTCCGTCCCGGCGGCCGGCGCCGGCGCCGGCCGAGCAGGACCGCCGGGCCGGCTGAGCCGCCCGGCCGCTCCCGTGACGGCTGGGACCGGATGAGACAGTGGGGCGCATGAGCCGCCGCACCCTGGCCACCGCCGTCGTGGCTGCCCTGGTGCTGGTGCTCGTGGTCATGATGGCCCTGCTGCCGGTGCCCTACGTCGCGATGAGCCCGGGGCCCACCGTCGACGTGCTCGGCCGCAACGGCAAGCAGCCGATCATCGAGGTCTCCGGCCACCGGACCTACCCGACCAAGGGCGAGCTGCGGCTGACGACGGTCTCGGAGACCAGCCCGACCCGGCACCTGCGGCTGCCGGAGGTGATGTGGGCGTGGTTCGACCCGGACCGCGCGGTCTACCCGCGCGACGTCATCTACCCGCCGGACAGCTCGGTGCAGGACGTCCAGCAGCAGAACACCGTCGCGATGGTGAACTCCCAGGACACGGCGGTGGCGGCGGCGCTGAGCGAGCTCGGCTACGACCTGCCGCTGCGGGTGGAGGTGCTCGCGGTGACCAAGGGCGCCCCGGCCGAGGGGAGGCTCGAGGTGCGGGACCGGCTGCTGCGCGTCGACGGCGCCCCGATCAGGTCCGCCGACCAGGTCACGAAGGCCCTGCAGGACGTCGGCGTCGGACACACCGCCACGTTCGTCGTACGACGTGGCTCGGCGACCCGGACGGTGCGGATCACGACCGAGGCGTCCCCCGACGACAAGAGCCGCGCGGTCGTGGGGGTCCAGATCGGCACCGGCTACGACTTCCCGTTCGACGTGTCGGTGCACCTCGGCCAGGACATCGGCGGCCCGAGCGCGGGGCTGATGTTCTCCCTCGGCGTCTACGACCTGCTCACCCCCGGGGCGCTCACGGGCGGAGCCGAGGTCGCCGGGACGGGAACGATCGACCAGCGCGGGCACGTTGGACCCATCGGGGGCATCCAGCAGAAGATCGTCGGCGCCGCGGACGCCGGCGCGACGCTGTTCTTCGTGCCCCCCGGGGACTGCGGTCCCGCCCTGCACGCCCACGTGGACAAGGACGAGATCAGGTTGGTCAAGGCAGCCACCATGCACAGCGCCGTCGAGTCGCTGCGGGCCTACGCGCGCGACCGCTCCGCGGACCTCCCGGCGTGCCGGTGACCGGCTCCGAGGCGGACCCGGTCCTGCGGGAGGCCGTGCGCGAGATCGAGGCGCACGCCGCGGAGGCCGGCTGGGACCAGCCCCCGCGGCTGTTCGCGCTCGTGCCCACGGCCGACCTGCTCGAGCGGGAGCCGGCCCTGGCCACGGCGCTGGGGCTGCAGGACGACGGTCGGGAGACGCTGACCGCGGTGGAGCAGGACGACGTGCCTCCCGACGCGGACCTGGAGTCGGTGCTGGCGCGGATCATGTGGCCCGACGAGGTCCTCGGCTGCGCCGCCGTCGTGGAGCGGCTGGTGCTGCCGCCCGCCGCCGACGCGCAGGTCCCCGACGACCCGGGGGAGGCGGAGCGGTACGCCGCCGAGCACCCCGACCGCGAGGAGGTGCGGATCGTCGCGGCCGCGACGCGCACCGGATCGACGTACTGCACGCTGCGGCTGCGC
>JAICLD010000170.1 GCA_025927595.1 Nocardioidaceae bacterium
GCTGGGCACCGGCTCCGGGCACGTCAACGCCTTCGTCACCGACAGCGGCGGCCCGGTCGCCTCCGGGACCAGCGGCGGCCTCACGGCTACCGCGACGTCCGCGGCGAAGGGCCTGTCGATGAGCCTGCTGCTGGCGTCCTCGTGAGCCGGGCGCCGCGACGACGAGAGGTCGGCGCCTACCCCGCCGCGCGGGTGTAGGTCGGCGCCTACCCCGCCGTGCGGGTGTAGGCGTCGATCTCCTCGAGCAGGCGGCCCTGGTCGACCTCCGGCAGGAACGACGCGCGGACCGCCGTGGCGGCCAGGCCGGCGATGCCCCGCCGGTCCAGGTCCAGCAGCTCCGCGGCGATCTCGTACTCCCGGTTGAGCGTGGTCCCGAACATCGGCGGGTCGTCGCTGTTGACCGTGACGACGGCGCCGGCGTCGTACATGGTCCGGATCGGGTGCTCCTCGAACCGGGCGACCGCCCTGGTGGCGATGTTCGACGTGGGGCACACCTCGAGCGGGATCCGGCGCTCGACGAGGTAGGCCAGCAGCTCCGGGTCCTGCACCGACGACGTGCCGTGCCCGATGCGCTCCGCGCCCAGGTCGCGAAGCGCGTCCCAGACCGTCTCGGGGCCCGTGGTCTCCCCGGCGTGCGGCACGCTGTGCAGCCCGGCGGCGCGGGCCCGGTCGAACACGTCCTTGAACTGTGTCCGCCCGACGCCGATCTCCGGGCCGCCGAGTCCGAAGCCGACCAGCGTCTCGGGACCGTGGTCGAGGGCGTAGCGGAGCGTCTCCTCGCCGGCCGGCAGCCCGAACTCGCCGGGGATGTCGAAGCACCAGCGCAGCACGATGCCGTGGTCGCGCTCCGCCGCCACCCGGGCGTCCTCGACCGCCTCCACGAACGCCTCCACCGCGATGCCGGCCAGCACCGAGGTGTGCGGGGTCAGGGTCACCTCGGCGTAGCGGACGCGCTGCTGGAGCGCCAGCTCCTCGGCGATCTCGTAGGTCAGCAGCCGGATGTCCTCGGGGTCGCGCAGCAGGTCGACCACCGCGAGGTAGACCTCGATGAAGTGCGCGAAGTCGCGGAACCGGTAGAACTCCCGCAGCTCGTCGAGGTCCGAGGGGACGGTGCCGGGATGCCGCTCGGCCAGCGCGGCCACGGTCCTCGGCGGGGCGGAGCCGACGTGGTGGACGTGGAGCTCGGCCTTGGGCAGGCCCGCGACGAACACGGCGTACGGCGAGGGGTCGGGCGACATGCGCGGCAGTCTGGCAGGCCGGTCCCGCACGGCATCAGCCGGCGTCAGCCGGCGTCGATGACCTTCTGCAGCTTCGTCGCGAGGTCGCCGACGGACGTCCACTTTACCGTCCTGCCGTCGACGACGGCGGTCGGCGTCCCGGTGACCCCTGCCTTCGACGCGTGGTTGTTCACGTTGTCCACCCACTGCTGGAACCGGCGGTCGCCGATGCCCGCCGACACCGACGCACGGTCCGCGCCGGCCTGGACGGCGTAGTGCACGAGCTGCGCGTCGCTGAGGCCCGCGCTGCCCTCCTGCGGCTGGTGCTCGAACAGCAGGTCGTGGAACTTCTTCGCGACGGCTGGGCCCGCGCTGTCGAGCACGACCGCCAGGGCGTTGGCGGCCCTGCTGGAGTACTCGGTCGACGAGCTCCGGTCGAGGAAGTTCAGCACGTGGTACTGGACCTGCACCTTGCCCTGGTCGATGTCCTTCTGCAGCTGCGTCCGGCTGGCCGCCTCCAGCTCGCCGCAGATCGGGCACATGAAGTCCTCGTACAGCTCGACCTTGACGGGCGCGGACGCGGGCCCGGCGGGGACGGCGTAGCGGCCGACGGTGCCCGACGGCACGGTCTTGGCGGCGACGCCCGTCGTGTCCTGGGCGGAGCGCAGCGCGGTCGCGACCGCGAGGATGACGACGAGGACGACCACCGCGACGGCGGTGACGATCAGCGAGCGCCGCCGTCGTTCCTTGCGCTCCTGCTCCTGCCGGATCGCCGCGGCCCGCGCCGACGCCTTCTGGGCGTCCGCGCGCCGGGTCGTCCTGGACCTCTTGGTCGCCATGTGGGTGTCTTCCTCTCAGGCCGGCTCGGGGAGCAGCACGTCGTCGACGGCCCACGGCGTCCGTGGCCGCCACACCAGCCATCCGCTCAGCAGCAGGAGCCCGACGTCGCGCGCGATGTCCCACGGGTAGGCCGCGGTGGCGTTCGGCGCCCGACCGCCTCCCCCGCCGAAGCAGCCGCAGTCGATCTGCAGGTGGCGTGCCCACGCCTGGGCGATGCCGACGATGAAGGCGGCGAGCATCAGCGCCGACAGCACCGCCGTCAGCCGGGTCAGCAGACCGAGCACGAGGCAGGCCCCGACGAGGATCTCCAGCACGGGCAGCGCGTGGCCGACCAGCGGCACGATGCCCTCGGGCAGGAGGTCGTAGGCGCGGACCGCCCGCACGCTCTCGGCGGGGTCCGGAAGCTTGAGGATGCCGGCGACGAGCCACACACCCCCGACCACCAGCCGGGACAGCAGCCCGAGACCGTCCGCCCACCGCATGACCCCACTCTAGGAAGGGTCTCTGAGAGCACCCTGAGTAGGGTGCGGTGGGTGAACGACCGACTGGTGTGGATCGACTGCGAGATGACCGGCCTCGACCTGCGCGCCGACGCGCTGATCGAGGTGGCGGCCCTCGTCACCGACTTCGAGCTCAACGTCCTCGGTGACGGCATCGACGTGGTGATCAAGCCGCCGGACGAGGCGCTGGCGCAGATGGACCCCTTCGTGCGCGACATGCACACCTCGTCGGGGCTGCTGGAGGAGCTTCCCGGCGGCGTCACCATGGCGGAGGCGGAGCGGCAGGTGCTGGCGTACGTCGGGCAGCACTGCCCGGACGGGAGCCGGCCGCCGCTGGCCGGCAACACCGTCGCGACGGACCGGTCCTTCCTGGCCCGCGACATGGTCGAGCTCGAGCGGTTCCTGCACTACCGGATCGTCGACGTGTCCTCCATCAAGGAGCTGGCCCGTCGTTGGTACCCGAGGACCTACTTCAGCGCCCCCGCGAAGAACGGCAACCACCGGGCGCTGGCCGACATCCAGGAGAGCATCGAGGAGCTCCGCTACTACCGGGCGGCGGTCTTCGTGCCGCCGCCGGGACCGGACTCCGAGACCGCGAAGGCGCTCGCCGCCGAGCACGGCGGCTCGCTGACCGGCGCCGACTCCGACAGCCGGGGCACCGGTCCGGCCGGGTCCGCCGAGCAGGTACACTGAGCACTCGCTCGGCCGCCGTGCCGGCACCCATGGTGGGCGTAGCTCAGCTGGTAGAGCGCCTGGTTGTGGTCCAGGAGGTCGCGGGTTCAAGCCCCGTCGTTCACCCCACGTGAGGAAGGGCCCCCGTCGAGAGACGGGGGCCCTTCCTCGTGTCCGGGGTCAGGACGTGGTGACGTCGGCGGGGTCGTTCGACAGGCCGTGCACGGCCGGCACCCGGCCCATCCGGCCGGACTGGTAGTCGGCGAACGCCTGCATCACCTCGGCCTTGGTGTTCATCACGAAGGGGCCGCCCCACGCGACCGGCTCCCGCAGCGGACGGCCACCGAGGACCAGCACCTCCATGGTGGGCGTGCGGCCGTCCTGCCGGGCGGCGGCCGTCACCGACACGAAGTCCCCGCGACCCATCACGGCGAGCTGGCCGGCCTCGACCGGCTGCTGCTCGACGCCGACGGTCCCGCGTCCGGCGAGGACGTAGACGAGGGCGTTGAAGTCGACCTCCCACGGCACCTCGAGGCGGGCACCCGCGGCGAGCGAGCCGTGCACCATCGCCATCGGCGTGTACGTCGATCCGGGACCGACCTGGCCGCCCACGTCACCGGCGATGACCCGGGCCAGGGCGCCGGCGTCGGAGGTCGTGACGAGTCCGAGCCGGCTCGAGCGCAGGTCCTGGTAGCGGGGCGCGGCCCACTTCTGGTCGCGCGGCAGGTTCACCCACAGCTGGACGCCGTGGAAGAGGCCGCCGGAGCTGACCAGCCACTCGGGCGGGGTCTCGATGTGCAGCAGCCCGGACCCGGCGGTCATCCACTGGGTGTCGCCGTTGGTGATGGAGCCGCCGCCGCCGTGGCTGTCCTGGTGGTCCATGACGCCGTCGATCATGTAGGTGACGGTCTCGAAGCCGCGGTGCGGGTGCCACGGCGTCCCCTTGGGCTCGCCGGGCGCGTACTCGACCTCGCCCATCTGGTCCATGTGCACGAACGGGTCCAGGGCGGCGAGGTCGACTCCCGCGAACGCCCGGCGCACCGGGAACCCCTCCCCCTCGAAGCCACGCGGCGCCGTCGTCACGCTGAGCACGGGACGGACGATGTCGCCGAGCCCGGGCGCCCGCATCCGCGGCAGGACGGTCAGGTCGTCGACGGCGATCGCGGGCATGGTGCCTCCTGGTGGTCGGTTGCCGGCACCAACGGTAGTTGAACGCTAAACATTCCGCCAGGGCTCCGGGCCGGCCGGGCCTCAGACCGCGGACGGGTCCACCGAGACGATCGGCTTCCCGGTCGGCTGCGGCGAGCCGCCGGCCGGCTCGACCGTGATCGCGACCGTCGTACCCGAGGCCGGGATCGGCATCACCTTGCCGGTCGCGAGGTCGTGCACCACGCCGACGCTCGTCGCGCGGCCGTTGTGCACGGCCCACAGCTGGTAGACGCGGTCGCGGGCGAGCCGGCGCAGCGCGTCGGTCCGCACCGCCATCCTTCCCGACTCCTCGGACAGGGCGACCCTGAGGCGGCCGCCGTTGGAGGTCGGCACGGTCTCGATCCGGGCGTCGGGGGCGTGGAAGACCTGCGCCACGCCTGCGCTGGGCACCGTCGACCCCTGGTCGCCCTGAAGCTCGGCGACCCCGATCGCGCCAGCGATGACGAGCACGGCGGCCGCGGCCGCCACGGTGAGCCGGGTCGTCCAGCGCCGGGAGCGAGCCCGCTCGATCGGCGGCACCCTCGGCGGCAGCTGCGGGTGCTGGTCGACGGCGGTCATCACTCGGGCACGCAGGGAGACCGGCGGGACGTCCGCCTCGCCGGCCCCCATCCGGCCGACGACCTCCTCGAACTCCCGGACCTCGTCCCGGCAGGCCTCGCACTCCTCGAGGTGTCGCGCGAACATCGCGCGCTCCTCGTCGCTGAGCGCGTGCAGCGCGTAGGCGCCGGACAGCGTGTGCAGGTCGGTGCTCATCGGTGCCCCCCCAAGCAGTCGCGGAGCCGGATCAGCCCGTCCCTCATCCTCGTCTTGATCGTCGGCAGCGGCTTGTCCAGGAGCGTCGCCACCTCGTTGTAGGTGTAGCCGTTGAAGTAGGCGAGCCGCACCGACTCCAGCTGCAGGTCGGTCAGGGTCTCCATGCACGTCCGCACCGCGTCGTGCTCCTCGGTCGCGATCATCCGCTCCGAGGGGTCCTCGGTGACCACTTCGTCGGTGACCGCACGGTCCTCCTGCCGTCGGTGCGACTCCGACCGGCGGACCGCGTCCACCGCGCGGCGGTGCGTGATCGTCATGATCCAGGTCTTCGCCCTGCCGCGGTCACGGTCGAACCGCGCCGCCTGCCGCCACACCTCGAGGAAGACCTCCTGGGTCACGTCCTCGGCCCGTGCCGGGTCGCGTACGACGCGCCTCGCAAGCCCGTAGACCGGCGAGGACAGCGCGTCGTAGAGGGCCTCGAACGCGGTGCGGTCGCCGCGCGCGACGAGCCCCATGAGGGTGTCGACGTCCCCCGGTCCCCGGTCGGGGACCAGCCGCAACCCGACCTCGGACATGTACCGCCTCCTTCGTCGAGCCACCACGGTCGACGTACAACCCAGGTTCGCGCGCCATGCCCGCCCGGATGGGTGCTTCCGGCCCTCATCTTCCCCCACACCGCCGCAACCGATGCGATTTCATCGCGCGCCGGGTGCGCTGCTAGCCTTGGGCACGCTTCGCGCGCCATTAGCTCAATTGGCAGAGCAGCTGACTCTTAATCAGCGGGTTCGGGGTTCGAGTCCCTGATGGCGCACCGACCTCCAGGTCAGCGGTCCTCGCGGCTGCTGACCTGCTTCATGCCCCACACCTCTGCCACCCTTCTCGCCTGGCCGCGCGGATCGCGGCAGAGATCCGGTGGCCGCAGCGCACGCTGTCTGCGGCTACGTGGCCGCGCAGGCCGCGGCATGTCCGCGTGCCGCGATGCCCACGGCGTGACGCCCGAAGGCAGGTGCGCACGTGGACGTCGTCCATACGGACTCCATGCCAGACGCATGCGGCTGGGCAACGAGCGAGGCTGATGTCGTCCACCAGGACGACATCGAACGCAGCGCCCAGCGAAACCGGGGCCGGTGTCGTCCACCTGGACGAAGACGGAGCCTGCGCGACCGAGCGACCCGGCGGTCGACTGCGCTCATCGGCCAGACCCGTGAACGCACCTCCCGCGGCGCGGGCACTCCGTCAAGGCACCGGCCGAGAGTGCGACCGAACACGTGGATGCCCGTGCGGATGGCCGTCATCGCCGGAGTGGTCCTCGCGGTGCTGCCGGCAGTCGAGCACCAGTTCGGCTGGCTCGCCGTTGACGTCGTCGGCCTTGCGCTCCTCGTTGCGGCGACCGTCATCGGCGTTCGCCGGGGCCGGTTCGAGCGCCAGAGCTGAGCGTCGCTCAGCTGGGTTCGGGGAGCAGCGTGCTGGCGATCTGCACCGCCGCCAGGCCTCTCCGACCGGCTACCGCCAGCGGACGTCGGCTACCCGGCCTCGCCGGGGAAGCCGTCGTCGATGCACAGGACGTTGTCCTCGCTGTCCTTGAACCAGGCGGCCTTGCCCATGCCGCCCATCGACGCGACGTCGTCTGTCCACTCGGTTCCGGGCATGTCGTAGTGCTCGAAGCCGACGCCCTTCGCCTTGAGCTCAGTGACGGTCGCAGCGACGTCGTCGACGTGCCACTGGGCGATCGTGTGGCCCGCCTGGCCGGCGTACTCGGTCTGGTAGACGCTGAACGTCGAGCCCGCCGCCGTGCGGTAGAGCAGCATCACCCCTTCCATCTCCTGCGTCGGGCTCAGCCCCAGCTTGTCGGCGTAGAACGCGCGGGCTCGCGCGAGGTCGGCGGCGGGGATGTTGGCGGTGACCGTTGCCTTGTCCAGCATGGATTCTCCCTTCCCCGGCGGACTCTTCCGGGTCGCCGGTCCAGGCTCAACCCATGCGGTCCGCCGTCCGGTCGCGGTCTAGCCCCTCGGGCCGTGATCGGACCGTCGGGACCTCGGACCTCTCTGATCCC